>NZ_JBHWXB010000002.1:0-462507 GCF_042729855.1 Rhodococcus sp. NPDC060090
CTGGTGGCCTTCCTCGACCGCACTGACAAGCTGGTGCCGCTGGGGCAGGAGGGCGCGCTCGCCGACTTCGACAGCCACCTCGACGAGGCCCTGGACCGCATCCTGGCGGAGGAACAGAGCGCGGGCTGAACCGTTCCGGCAGCCGTGCGGTCGCCGGCGTGACGCTTCGCCGGACGCGTCAGCGCTTGCGGCGACGGCCTCGCCCGCCACGGGCCGGGGCACTGGCCCCGCCACCCGCCGTCGCCACCTGGGCCGGTCGTTCGGCCGGGCGGTCCGCCGACACGACCAGGGCGGCGAGGGCGGTGGTGACCGGCACGGAGGCCACCAGGCCGATCGAGCCGACCAGCGTCCGTACGATCTCCTCCGCGACCAGCTCGCTGTTGGCGACGGTCCCCACACCGCTCTGCGCGATCGAGAACAGCAGCAGCAGCGGCAGCGCCGCGCCCGCGTAAGCCAGGACCAGCGTGTTGACCACCGAGGCGATGTGGTCGCGGCCGATGCGGATGCCCGCCCGGTACAGGCCGCGCCAGCCCATCGTCGGGTTGGCCTCGTGCAGTTCCCAGACCGCCGAGGTCTGGGTGACCGTCACGTCGTCGAGGACGCCGAGCGATCCGATGATCACGCCGGCGAGGAGGAGACCGCTCATGTCGATGTTCGGGTAGAGGCCGTGGATGAGGCCGGTGTTGTCGTCGGTGTTGCCGGTGAGCGCGGCCCAGCCGATGAAGAGCGACCCGAGCACGCCGATCAGCAGCAGCGAGATCAGGGTGCCGAGCACCGCCACGGATGTACGGGGGCGCGTGGCCTCGCCTCACCGTATTCATCTGAGGAAGGAAGTCGTGACCGGTCGCCGGGTCGGTGCAGCACCCCGTGTAGTCGAGCACGCAATCTTCGGTCAGAACACCACGAACCAGCTCGGGATCGCCGGTGTCGACGCCGCGGAAGTAACGCGCTTTGGCGTGCTTGATCTCTTCGACGGCAATCAATCGTTCGAGGTCGTTCATCGATTCTCCAGTTCAACGGGCCGATTCGAGTGACATCTTCGTTGTGCTGAAGTCGAGGGTATTGCCGTACATGCGAGCATGCTTGGACTCCCCTGAGTTACTGGGTTCAACTTGAGGTTTTGGGGGATACAGGCGGCTGGGCTGTGCAGACGTGCCCCGCAGGATCAACATCGTCTGCGTCGGTCGCAACCTCGGCATGCGCCAGCTGAGCCTGAGCGCGGTCGCCGCCGAACTCGAGGTCTCCACCACGGGGCCGACGGTTCGTACATTATCGGTGCGCGGTCAGAAGGAGTAGAGCCGACGCGAGAACTATTGCCAGAGAAGGTCGGTAAGCTAGATTATGCCAACCTGCGACCGCTAGCTCATTCATCAAATGCATCATCGCGCTACCCGAACCGCTGCCCGATCTCGCGCCGGGAGCCCGTAGCGCCGTACCGGCGGTGTCTGGGCCAGCCTACGACAGCCCCGGCGCCGGTCCCGGAGATCGACACACACACAGCGCTTCACGCCCACACGAACGCCACACTGGACGCACCACGTGCGGGTACACCGACCGATATGTTGCGGTTCTGATGCAGATCCGCACACGAGTAGCATGTCGGCGCCCACACTGCAGCGCCAGGAAGCTCGTCACCGCACCGACCACCCTGATGGGTAATCACCGTTATCCATGAGAATGTGGCTCTACTGACCGATCTGTGGGTGACCTGAGGACCGTATAGAAACGCACGCCGTTGCCCCAGTAGCGTTCTGGCTTGTCTAAGGTCAGGTCGCTACAGATACGGAAAACGGCGTGCGCAACAACAGGATATGGGCTCGGATCCTCGGTGTCGAAAAGACGATCGTCGAGGGTGTCGAATACGACGACGACGCAGATCGCGTAGTGGTCTCGGTACGGCCCGCGGCCAAGGCCAGGTCGCGATGCGGAGTGTGCCAGCGCGGGAGTCCCGGCTATGACGGTGGGACGGGGCGCCGACGGTGGCGAACTCTCGATGCGGGCCTGACCGCGGTGCTCGTCGAAGGACCGGCACCACGCGTGGTGTGCCGTGCGCACGGGGTGGTCGTGGCGTATGTGCCGTGGGCGCGGCACGGGGCCGGACACACGCGACGGTTCGACGAGACGATCGCGTGGCTGGCCACGCACTGCTCGAAGTCCGCGGTGTGCGAGTTGATGCAGGTCGCATGGCGCACCGTCGGGTCCATCGTCGATCGGGTGTGGTCCGATACCGAGCGCAGTGTCGATCGTTGTCGAATCGATCAATACCAAGATCAGACTGATCACCCGCGTCGCGTTCGGGTTCCGCAGTCCTGAGGCTCTCATCGCCCTGGCCATGCTCAGTCTCGGTGGTCACCCGCCGCGGCCTCCGGGAAGAAATCACCCACGAATGAGTCAGTAGAGCCCCAAAAGCCGCCAATCAGACGCTGATACCGGTCGTGAGGATCGAAGTAAGTTCACGGTAGGCGTTGGCATCGTCGAGTCCGGTGGCCGCGCGGACGCGGCCCTGCTGGATACGCACCATCATGGTGGCAGCGAGGTCTGCAGCGAATTCCGCGTTCACTCCACGGAAATCGCCGTCGGCGACGCCCAGGGTGATCAGCTCCTGGACGCGACGGGCAGCGATGCGGGTGTTTCGTTCGTAAACCTCCCGGGCCGGAGCGAAAGCATCGAGGTCGTTCATGAACTGTTCCGACGCTGCGGCGAGAGCCTCACCGACGGCCGTGAGATATGCCGCAATGCGGTCGCGGGTGCCCGCAGCTGCGACCTTCGCTTCGACCTGTTCGGTTGCGCGTTTGAAGAAGTGCTTGGTTGCCGCCGTGACGAGCTGTTCTTTGCTGCCGGCGAGGGTGTAGAGGGTGGATTTGGAACATTGGAGGCGCGCGGCGATTGCATCGAGCGTCAGATGCGCGAAGCCCTCCGCGAGGAACAGTTCGACCAGCCCGTCGAACAGTTCGGTGCGACGAGCGGTGGCGAAGGACAAGCGGGTATCCATACGGCCGATAGTACTGAAAGACCGATTGCAGTACTGATCAGTGGGTAGTACTGTGGAGCAGAGTTCAGTACTACTTTCCGTATCTCTTCGAGGAGAGCCCTGTGGCCGTCGACCGTCTCTTGCCCTCCGACGAGGCCCGCGACCTCATCCAGCTGACCCGCGACGTCGCCGACAAGGTTCTGGCACCGATCGTCGACGAACACGAGAAGACGGAAACCTACCCCAAGGGCGTGTTCGCCACCCTGGGCGAAGCGGGGCTGCTGAGCCTGCCGTATCCCGAGGAATGGGGCGGCGGAGGCCAGCCCTACGAGGTGTACCTGCAGGTCCTCGAGGAACTCGCCGCCCGCTGGGCCGCGGTCGCCGTCGCCGTCAGCGTCCACAGCCTCGCCTGCCACCCACTGATGGCCTTCGGCACCGACGAGCAGAAGCAGCAGTGGCTGCCGGACATGCTCGGCGGCAACACCATCGGCGCCTACAGCCTGTCCGAACCGCAGGCCGGTTCCGACGCGGCCGCACTGACCTGCAAGGCCACCGCCACCGACGGCGGCTACCGCATCACCGGCGCAAAGGCGTGGATCACCCACGGTGGTGTCGCCGATTTCTACAATCTGTTCGCCCGCACCGGTGAGGGTTCGAAGGGCATCTCTTGCTTCCTCGTTCCCCACGGCACCGAAGGCCTGAGCTTCGGCAAGCCCGAGGAGAAGATGGGCTTGCACGCCGTGCCCACCACCTCGGCGCACTACGACGACGCCTTCGTCCCTGCCGAACGACGCCTCGGAGCCGAAGGACAGGGCCTGCAGATCGCCTTCAGCGCCCTCGACTCCGGTCGCCTCGGCATCGCCGCCGTCGCCACAGGCATCGCGCAGGCCGCACTCGACGAAGCCGTTGCCTACGCCCAGGAGCGCACCGCGTTCGGCCGCAAGATCATCGACCACCAGGGCCTGGGTTTCCTGCTCGCCGACATGGCCGCCGCGGTCGACTCGGCGCGTGCCACCTACCTCGACGCCGCGCGCCGCCGCGACGCCGGACTGCAGTACTCGCGCAACGCCTCGATCGCCAAGCTCGTCGCTACCGACGCGGCGATGAAGGTCACCACCGACGCTGTCCAGGTCCTCGGTGGCTACGGCTACACCCGCGACTTCCGCGTCGAGCGGTACATGCGCGAAGCCAAGATCACCCAGATTTTCGAAGGCACCAACCAGATCCAGAGACTGGTCATCAGCCGCCATCTGGCCGGCTGACCCCTCGGCGCCATCGTCATCGAGGGCGCACTGAGAAGATCACTATCACCACCGCCGAGATCACTGGCAAGGCAAGTTCTTCCGCCGGCCAGGAGGACTGCGCGGAGTCCCGTGCCCCTGGGCTGTCACTCGCGGACAGCCCAGGGGGCAAAGACCATCGACAGTGGCCTAGGCGCCCTGGCACCGAGATGTCGTAACCCGCGCTCTCGACGACTCCCGTCAGAAGTCGGCGTCAATACAAGCCAAGCGGTCGCCCGCCATTCCGGCCTCGCCAGGTTCGGTCATGGTGTGCTGTGCGTGAAGCACCACGGAGTTCGCCTCGTCGTCGCGGAACTCCCACTCGACTGTCGTCGAAGCCTGCGCGTTCCCGGCGTCATCAGTGGTGACGTCGAGCCAGATCTCATTCTGGGGGTTCGCGTAGGCGGGGTCCGTCGACGGGGCTTCCGGGGTGGCAGCGGGGTCGAGGTCGTTCTGATAATGCGGTCCCGAATCCGACGGTTGCATACCGCACGGCTGGGTATGCACATGCACCCCGAAGTCCCGGTCCGGTGCCAAGCCCGTCGCGTCGAGCGTGATCGTGGTGCGGCCGTCCTCTTCCTCGGAATCGACAGTGACCACTGAGCCGACGGGGACCGCCACTTCGTCGTAGGTCAAGGCGCTGTCGTCGTCGCCGGGTTCGCCGGGCACTTGGAATGCACCTGCCATTCCGGGGGCAGGAACCGGAGTCTGCATGTCGTCGGTTGTCGTCTCAGTAGTGGGCGAGGGCGTTTCGACAGTCGCCTCATCTGTCGTTGCCTCGTCGTCACCGCACCCGGCGGCAACGAGCGCTACCAAGGAGACCCCTGCAATGAAGGTAGTTCTTCGTGTATTCATGTCCGCGGCATACCCGGCGGCGCACGATCGAATCAGGTTTCGGATCGTTCACTGGAGGTATCCGCTCCTCATGACTGAATTGTTCTCGAAACTGGAAGCCGCAGCTTCGCTGGACCGACCCTCGACCGCGATTCGCGATGCAGTCCGCCGTGTCACGTCCGGAACGGCAGGTGATCTGCTGCGCGGTGACGTGGCACCCGGACACCCGCTGCATCCGGCGCTGGTCGCGGTGCCGATCGGGGTCTGGACCGCCGTTCCACTGTTCGATTTCGCATTCCACAAGCCGGAGGCTGCGCGTCTGCTGGTCGGTATCGGACTGGCCACAGCGGTGCCTTCAGCACTCACCGGCTGGGTCGATTTCGCGGAATGCAACACCACACAGCGCCGGGTCGGATTGGTGCACGCGGCCGTCAACGGGACGGGTATCGCGCTGATGGGCCTGTCGTATCTGGGGCGGCGTCGCGGCAATAGCCCCGCGGCGCTCGCTGCCAGCACGGCTGCGACCGCGCTGATCGGCTTCGGTGGCATGCTCGGCGGACACTTGGCATACGCCCTTGGTGCAAGGACGAAGCCGCACGTCGCCGAGCAGCCACCGGCAGGGCCTGCGTTCGACCCGGCGCTCGCGTGACCTCAGCAGATTCGTAAGGTCGACGCTCAGTTGCGAGGCGGCAGACCGGTCCCGGGGTCCGATTGATCGGTCCGGCGGGTGCTGTGGCCCTCGCGGACCGACGGATCGAGCTTGTTCGCGCGTGCCACCTCGTCGTCCAATTCTGCACGGGACCGTTCGGCTGCGGCACGCTGATTTTCGGCGCGATTGCCGAGACGCTGCGCTTCTGCGGCCTTGGCCTCGGCGTCCGCTGCCGCCCGTCGCGCCTCCGCTTCGGTCTGGTCTGCCGCCACAGCACGTTGTTCGACTACCGGCTGCCGCTCTGTCACTCGCTCACGGATGTGCGCTGCCTCGGCGTGCCGTTTCGCGACACCCCGACGCCTCAGTGCCACCACAAGTCCGACGAGCAACAGCAACACCACCAACGCGATGATGATCACTCCGACCCAAGCGTTCGTACTCATTGCATCCTCCTCCAAGTGATGCCACTGGTTACCCACGAGGACAAACGGGAAACACTCGGTTCGGACTTACTAGGCCGATCCGATGGAACGACTCAGTCCTGGACGGTCATCGTCGGCCCTCTCGGCGCTGGAGTAGCTGCAGAGATGAGGGCGAACGCCGCTACAGGACTTCTGCCTTCGCGGCGCGTTCCGCCACCAGATCCTTGATATCCTGGTCGATCTCGAGTTCGAATGATCTGAACATCCGGGCCAACAGGTCGTAGCTGCCCACGGTGAAGATCAGGTCGAGAATCTGCTGGACGTCGAGGTGCGCGGCCAGCACCTTCCACGTGGATGCGCTGATCTCGCCTTCGACGATGAGTTCGTCGACGGACCTCAGGATCGCCGCGTCGAGGTCATCCCAGAACGGCGCTGTCGGGCCGAACGTGACCCGGCTGATCTCATCGTCGTCGAGACCGGCATCGCGCGCCATGAACACGTGCTGAATCCACTCGTACCCGGAGTCGCGCACAACGGAGACCCGGAGCACGAGAAGCTCGCGCTGGCGTTCCGACAAGGTGGTCGCCATCAGCAGATGACCGTTGAAGGTGAAGTACGCCTTGGCCAGCTCCGGGTGATGGGCGAATGTCCCCAACGTGTTGAGCGCCTTGGGTCGCCCCTCGGTGGACGGTTGCGCGTGTCGTGGATTCGGCGGCGTCATCGCAGCCAGCGCCCCACGCATTTCCTTGGGGAACTCGCGCAGAGTGAGCGGTTCGATTCGTGCCATATCGGTTCGTCCTTCGATTCGTAGATTACTGAGTGTGCGACGCCGGAGCAGCTCCCCGGCTATGCGACGGCCTCGTCGCCCACCAGGGTGGTGCGATGCATCAGACGACGCGATGTGGGCTCGTACGGGAGCGCTCGATGCAGAAGACTTGTGTTGTCCCATATTACGAGATCGCCCACCTGCCATCGATGACGCAGCACGAATTGCGGTTGCGTTGCCCATTCCAGAACGCTGTCGAGAAGCGCGCGTCCGTCTTCCGGACTCATCCCGACGACGTGCCCGGCCGTCGCCCCGATCAGCAGTGAGCGCCTGCCGTCACGATGCTTCCACACCAATGGATGTTCGCGCGCGGGAAGACGATTCCACGCATCCTTCTGTTTTTCAGTGGCATCGGGATGAGTCAACCGCTGCGCTGCCGCAAAGCTGTGAACCACTCGATACTCTGCCAACTCGGACTTCTTCGAGTTCGGCAGCGCATCGTAGGCCGCATAGGTGTTCGCGAATTCGGTGTCCCCTTCGCCGTCCACGACCTCACGGGCAGTCAGCAGCGTGGCTTTCTGCGGAATGTCGTCGGTGACTCCGTCGATGTGCCAGAAGATCGTACTGCGACGCAGCCCTGCCAACTCGCTCTTGCTGGGATCGAGGGTGACGGGCGAGATTTCCGGATGGTCCGGAAGGCCGCCCATCGGAGCCACCACCACATCACCGAGCATTCGACTGAAGGAGACCAAGTCGGTGTCGCTGACGTGCGCCTGCCTGAAAACCACGACACCGTGACGGGCCAGCAGCTCGGACGTTGTCGATGCCGTGCCCGGGGAGCTGAAGTCTGCGGCCGAGATTCCCTGAACCTCAACGCCGATCGACGGAGACACTGCTGTTGCGATCATGGACGCGCCCTTCCTCGTTCATCGGAACAGTAGAGTCGGCCCACCAATGTTGTCAATGCCTACATTGCGCGGTCGTTTGCTAAAGTTCGCCCCCATGAGCAAGGGCTATCACCACGGGGATCTTCGCGCGGCACTCCTCAGAGAAGCCGAAGAATTGCTGCAGACATCGGGGGAAGCCGGCCTGTCGCTACGCGAAGTCGCTCGTGCGGTCGGCGTCAGCCACGGCGCACCGAGCCGGCATTTCACCGATAAAGCCGCGCTACTCGAAGCCCTTGCCGTGGAAGGCTTTCGACGTCTGGGCGCCAGACTGGAGGCTGCGGCCACAATCGACGACCGCAGTTTCGTGCCCACCCTGCGCGATGTCGCAGTGTCTTTCGTTCGATTCTCGACCGATAACCCCGCATTGGTGGACCTGATGTCCCGTTACCGACGGGAAGACGTCACCGATGAACTGCGGCACGCACGTGCCGCGAGTTTCGCCCCGGTCGCGACCTTGGTCGACATCGGCTTGTCGGAGAATGAGCTGTTCGGTGATGCCCGGACCATCGGAACTGTCTTCTTCGCAACGTTGCAGGGAATCTTCGTCATGGCCAACAACAAGACGATCGACCCGTTGAACGACGAACTGATCATCGAAGTGGTCGACTCACTATTGAAAGGCCTGGCTCCCCACACGGGCAGACCCATCTCCTAATATTTGCAGGTAGAACCACCAAGCAATTGCTTGGTATAGTGCCGCGAAGGAGGTCATTCAATGACATTGATGCGAAGCGAACCCAATCCGACGTCCACCACACCCAGCGAGCAACGCCCGGGCGTAGTGGAACGGTTCACGCTCATCCTCGACGCGATCACCGCCGGACCGGATCGGATGTACCTCGAGGAGATCACCGACATCACCGGCTTGCCTCGCTCCACAGTCTTCCGACTCCTCGCTCAGCTCATCGATCAGGGGTGGATCGAACATCGCTCACGCGGGTACCAGCCTGGACCGCGGATGTACACCATGAACCGGGCCAAGGACCACTCCCGGCTGCGCGGAGCAGCATCGGGAATTCTCAACGAACTCCACGCCAGCACCCGGGGAGTCGTCCACCTGACAGTCCTCGAGGGCTCCTCCGTCTATTTCCTCGACAGGATCGGAGGCGCGGCCAGCGCGGCCATCCCCTCGCAGGTCGCGACACACCTACCCGCCGGAAGTACCATCAGCGGACGGGTACTCCTCGCCGGCCTCGAACCGGAGAGAGTCGACGCCCTGATGCGAATGAGCCCACGCAGAAACTCCCAGACCGACCTCGACGCCCTCCACTGCCGCCTGAGCCGGATTCGTCAGCGGCACGGTCTCGACGTCATTCCGCGCAACGCCTGCCATATGGCGATCAGTTCTGTCGCAGCACCCATCACCGGGCCCAACGGAGCGGAAGGCGCAATCTCTGTCTCCTGTGTCGGCACGGTAGAGCTGTCGAACATCGCGCCGATGGTGCGGTCGGCGACTCGTCACATCTCACGAGCGCTCTACTCGGACGGACATCGACAATCGACAAGCACCAAGCAATCACCTCGCGCAGCGATAGGCACGGCACTCTAACGTCCTGAGTCGTTAATTCATTGTCATATTGCTATGAGAATGTGATGGACGTAAGCCGAAGTTGGCGGTGCTGGACCTGAGCCGGGTTGAGCGAGATATGTTGCAGCGTTAGGCCCGACGCCGTTGAATCGCTCAGGAGTTGGCAGTGCGAGCGCGGATCGTGCTGGCGTGTGCGGGCGGGTTGCCCAACCGGGTCTGTGAGCTCGCGTCGGCAGAGCAGTTCTTCGACGCGGACGCGATGACGGCAGTCCTGGGCGTTGTCGAGCCGTGCGGATCTGTGCCGAACGCGGCTGCGAGCCCTCGTCCGTCAGTGTGCCCGCTCCGAACGCAGGCAGTAGACATCCCGACAGAACCTCTTCGACGAACCGAGGACATTGTGGAGCTGATTGCGTCGCTACCGGCCGACACCCCATTGAACGATGTGGCGTCATACGCGCGTCGCGCAGAGACGCTCGGATTCGACGTGTTGCACGTGCCGGAGACGTTTCACGACCCGTTCGTGACAAGCGTGCTCGCTCTCGCGCACACCACGACCCTGGTCGTGCGCACCAGCATGGTGGTGGCGTTCCCTCGAAGTCCCATGGTGACCTCGTACGCCGCATGGGATCTGGCTCAGTACTCGAACGGGCGCTTCCAACTCGGTCTCGCCTCGCAGGTCAGGGGCAACATCGTAGGCCGCTACTCGACCACGTGGACCGACCCGGTCGGTCAGCTTCGGGATTACATCGGATCGGTTCGCGCGATTTTCACTGCGTTCCAGGAAGGCTCGGGGCTCCACTACGAAGGACCGCACTACCGATTCGACCGGCTCCAGCCGTATTTCGACCCCGGCCCGATCGATTGTGCGCCACCGAGCTTCTGGACGGGCGGCGTGAATCGCGGGATGTGTGCGCTCGCAGGAGAGGTGTCGGACGGCTTCGTCTGCCACCCCGCAGCTTCGCACCCGCGGTACCTGGAGGCCCGGATTCGTCCTGCGCTCCGGGCAGGGGCGGCCGGAGCCGGACGCACGGACAGCGGCCCGCGAATCGTGGTCAACGTTCGGCCACTGGTCGGCCGGACTTGCGACGAAGTGGATGCGTGCCGCGACGAGCGTCGCCGCGAACTCGCCTTCCTCTACAGCACACCCGCGTACCACCGTCAGCTCGAACTGCTGGACCTGCCCGACCTCGGACCGAAACTCACCGAGATGGTTGCGGCCCGGGAATGGGCCTCACTGCCGAGCCTTCTCACGAACGACGTTCTCGACCGGCTCCTACCGGCAGGTACCTGGGGCGAACTTCCCGGCATACTCGGCGAGTGGTACGGAAGCCACTGCGACGGAATCAGTCTCGGACTCTCCAGTGATCCCGCCGAAGATGACAGGATCGAACGCTTCGTACAGGAGACGAAAATGATTCCGCCGCTACATATCCCGTAGACGAGAACATTACCCGCGGCGACCCGGATGATGTCGGGCGCCGCGGGGAATGCCGGAGTGGTTCGGGTCAGGTGGTGCCGAGAATCAAGCCGCTGGTGGGAACCGCGGTTCCCGCCGTGACGATGACGTTGTCGATGCTCTCGGGCTGGTTGGTGGATGTGCCGCGCAGCAGGCGGACGGCTTCGGCGATGCCGTTGACGCCGTGCAGATATGCCTCACCGACCTGGCCGCCGTGCGTGTTGCTCGGAAGCTTGCCGCCGATCTCGAGGTTGCCCTCGCGAATGAAGTCCTTGGCTTCGCCCACACCGCAGAAGCCGAGTTCCTCGAGCTGCGGGAGCACCAGCGGAGTGAAGTGGTCGTAGAGGATCGCGGCATCGATGTCATCCGGCGTCAGACCGCTCTGGCCGTAGAGCTGACGCCCGACCAAACCCATCTCCGGGATGCCGGCGATGTCGGGTCGGTAGTAGCTCGTCATCATGTGCTGGTCCTTGCCGCTGCCCTGCGCGGCTCCCTTGATGATCGCGGGCTTGTTGCGCAGGTCCTTGGCGCGCTCGGCCGAGACGATGACGAGCGCCTGACCACCGTCGGTCTCCTGGCAGCAGTCGAGCAAATGCAGCGGCTCCGCGATCCACCGGGAATTTTGGTGGTCCTCGAGCGTGATGGGCTTGCCGTAGAACCATGCGGCAGGATTGTTGGCAGCGTGCTTACGAGCCACCACGGCAACGCGGCCGAAATCCTCACTCGTCGCACCGTATTGGTGCATGTACCGGCGGGCGAACATCGCGACCCACTGGGCGGGCGTCGCAAGGCCCTGCGGGGTCAGCCACGCGTAGGCCGCACGGTCCGCGGTGGAGTCCATCGGACGGTCGTGCTGTCCCGCGCCGAAGCGCATTCCGGAGCGTTCGTTGAATGCGCGGTAGACCACGACGACGTCGGCGACGCCGGTCGTCACGGCCATCGCGGCCTGCTGCACCGATGCGCACGCCGCACCGCCGCCGTAGCCGATGCGGGAAAAGAACTTCAGCTCCCCGAGCCCGCAGTTGCGGGCGACGAGGATCTCACCGTTGGTCTCCATCGTGAAGGTCGTCAGACCGTCGACCTCGGACGGGTCGATGCCTGCGTCTGCGAGAGCCGCGGTCACGGCCTCGCACGCGAGCTGGAGTTCCGAGCGGCCGGACTTCTTCGAGAACTCGGTGGCGCCGATGCCGACGATCGCGGCGGCACCCGAGAGCGGGCTGACAGCCATCAGGCGTCCTTCCCTTCACTTGCGGCGGGGTACGCGACGGTGACGGTGCCCGCGAGGTGGCTGCCGAGGCTGTTCGCGCCCTGCACCTTCACCTCGACGAGGCCGTTCTCCCTGGAGACCACCTCGCCGGTCATCGTCATGGTGTCGCCCGGGTAGTTGGGAGCGCCGAGGCGGATCTTCACGCGGCGCACCGACACGGCAGATCCGGCCCAGTCCGTCACGAATCGTCCGGCCAGGCCGTTGCTGGTGAGGATGTTCATGAACACGTCCTTGGACCCGCGCTCACGCGCCAGGTCGGGATCGTGGTGCACATCCTGGAAGTCGCGGGTCGCAAGCGCGGTGGCCACGATCAGTGTGCGGGTCAACGGGATCTCCAGCTCGGGCAGCACCTCGCCGACCGTGATGTCGTCGTAGCTGCGCCCGTTCAACGCAGGTGTGGTGGCGGTGGCGGTCATGCGACCACCTCGACACCGGCGGCGAGCTGTGCACCCAGACGGGCGAGGTCGGACGCCGATCCGCCGAGAGTCGCGCCGATCTGCTTGCCCCACAACAGGTGCCGGTGCACCGGATAGTCGCTGTCGACACCCATGCCGCCGTGGACGTGTGTGGTGCGATGCACGACGCGCTGACCGCCGTCGGTGGCCCACCACTTCGCGACGAGCACCGACGTACCGAGTTCCTGACCTTCGGCGAGCAGCCACGCGGCCTGCCAGAGCGTCACACGCATCGCCTGGAGGTCGATGTAGCAGTCGGCCAGTTGGTGGTTGACCGCCTGGAACGTCGCAAGGGGGCGCCCGAACTGGTGCCTGCCGTTGAGGTAGGTAACGGCGTGCTGCACGGCGCCGTCTCCGACACCGAGAGCCATCGCGGCCAGCGCGAGTTCGACCCGGTCGAGCAGCCACTGGGCGGTGGTGCCGTCGGCGGGACCGAGCAACTCGGCGGGAGCGGATGCCAACGTGACGTTGCCGCAGATCTCCCAGTTGGTCGACTGTGTCTGCTCCACCGACACGCCGTCGGCGGCGAGGTCGACGAGGAACAGCGCCGCGCCGGTGGGCGTGGTCGCCGAGACGATCGCGCGATCCGCCACATGGGTGATCGGAACGACGGCCTTGGCTCCGGTCAGAATCCAGCGGCCATCATTCTCGGCAGCTGTGGTCTGCGGGTCTCCCTCGGTGTACGGGCCGAACTCTTCGAGTCCGATCGTGAGGAACCGGCTGCCGTCGGCGACGCCCGGGACCAGCGCAGTGCGCTGCTCGTCGGTGCCGAACTCGGCGATCGTGAGTGCGGCGAGCGTCGCCTGCCAGATCGGCACGGGTGCGACGTGGCGGCCCTGCTGCTCGAGCAACACGTACAACTCGGACAGGCCAAGTCCGCCGCCGCCGAGGTCTTCCGGCAGTGCGATGCCGAGCAGCCCGGTGTTCGCGAGTTCACGCCACAGGTCGCGGTCGATGCGCTCGTCGCTCAGTTCGACCCGCTTGACCCGATCGATGTCGGCCCTGCTGGTGAAAACCTCATCGGCGAGGGTGCGAATTGCTTCTTGCTCTTCGCTGAAGTTGAAGTCCATCAGTGCTCCTCCCGTGCAGCCGGCCGGAACGCGGGCAGCGTCAGATCCGGGTCGGCGTCGATCCAGTCCAGTTCCACCGGCATGTCGATCTCGACCTCGTCCGGCGTCACGCCGGTCATGTTCGCGATCAGTCGGGTGCCCTCTTCGAGTTCGATGGTCGCCACGATCAGCGGGTAGTCGAATCCGGGGATCTGAGGATGGTGGTTGACGACAAAGCTGTAGACGGTGCCGCGTCCCGAAGCGTCGACGGTGTCCCATTCGAGCGATCGGCACGCCCCGCACATGGGCCCGGTGGGATGCCGCAGCGTGCCACAGGTGCTGCACCGCTGGATCACGAGTCGATGTTCCTTGGCAGCTTCGAACCAGAAGAGGTTGTCGGCGTTGAGTGCCGGACGCGGACGCAGACCCTTCGACTTCTCAGCAGGCTTGGGTGCGAATCGCAGTGTGCGCCAACGCTGGGTAGCGACGATCTCGTCGTCACCGTTGCGGTACGTCTTCAGAGTCGTGACGAAGTGCCCGACACCCAGGCCGGTCTTCTTCTCCTCCGAGATCGATTCGATCACCTCGGTGAGCGACACCCGGTCTCCCGGACGCAGTTCCACGAGAAACTCGAAGTCCGAGTCGGTGGCGACGACGGATGTGAAGCCCTGGGCGTCGAACGTCGCGATCAAGTCCGTCCATACCTGCGACGGATCGTTGTTCGCCACCTTGTCGTTGAAGGTCCGCATGGTCCACACCTGCGCCATCAACGCGGGAGCCACGACTCCTTCTCGCCCGGTGGTGCGGGCGGCATCGTCGTCGAGGTAGATGGGATTGGTATCGCCCATCGTCTCGACCCAGTGCCGGATCATCGGGACGTTGACCTCGTCCGGTCCCCACGTGGTGGGGGTGAGTGTCTTACCCTCGAAAGCCTCGAGTGCGGCGAGGAAGTCGCTCACTTGACCCTCTTTTCACGCACGAGACCCAGGCCCATCGTGCCGACCATGTCGCGCAGTACCTCGTTGACACCGCCGCCGAAGGTGTTGACCATTCCCTGGCGGGAAATCTGCTCGATCTGCCCGGCCAGCAGCGCACCCGGCGATTCGGGACGGATCCGGCCGGAGGCGCCGAGGATCGCGAGCAGCGTGCGATACACGTCGATGTGGGTTTCGGTGCCGTACGCTTTCGTGGCGCCGGCGTCCGCCCCGGACAACGTGTCCGCAGCGACAGCCGCCGTCATCTTCCAGTTCAGCAGACGCATCGCTTCGAGTTTCGCGTGCGTGCGGGCGAATTCCTGTTGAACCCAAGGAATCTCGATAGCGCCGTTGTCCTTGGCCCAATCCAGAACCTGATGCCACAGTCCGTACGTGCGGCCGCCGATAGCGGCGAGGCCGACGCGCTCGTGGTTGAGCTGGGCTGCGATCAGCTGCCAGCCGCCGTTGACGTCACCGATGACATTGCCCTGCGGAATGCGAATGCCGCTGTAGTAAGTCGAAGTCACCATCAGGCCACCGACGGTGTTGATCGGGGACCACGAGAAGCCGGGATCGTCGGTGGGCACGACCAGGATGGAGATGCCCTTGTGCTTGGGAGCCTCGGGGGCGGTGCGGCACGCCAGCCAGACGTAGTCGGCGGTGTTGGCACCGGAGGTGAAGATCTTGTTGCCGTCGACGACCCATTCGTCGCCGTCGGCAACCGCGCGTGTCTTGAGCGAGGCGAGGTCGGTACCGGCCTCCGGTTCGGTGTAACCGATCGCGAAGACGATATCACCGGCGAGTATCCCCGGCAGGTAGCGTTCCTTCTGCTCCTGCGTGCCGTACTTCATCAGCGTCGGACCGACCGTGTTCACGGTGACGAACGGGAACGGAAGACCCGCACGTTGCACCTCGTCGAAGAACACGAACTGCTCCTCGATGGAGCGGCCCTGGCCGCCGTACTCCTCGGGCCATCCGATGCCGAGCCAGCCGTCCTGGCCCAACAACTTGACGACCTCACGGAAGTGCTCGCCGCCCACACCCTGTTCACCCGCCCTGCGGCGCTTCTCCTCTGGCAGCAGGCTCGCGAAGTACGCGCGCAGTTCCCTTCGCAGCTCCAGCTGCGCCGGCGACTCCTTCAACTCCATCGTTGCTCTCCCATTCGTCGCTATACGCGAATTCGGACGCACGGACCGATTCGTGTCGAGGCTTGTCCGATCTCGGTGACCGGTAGTTTTCGCACTACGACGCTGTGGCGCCGATGACATGCGCGATTCCACTGAGCGGGCTCAGGGGCGGGTGCGGGCACGGCGTCGAATCCCTGCCCGACGATCGCGTCGGTGCGGGCGGGTCCGTCGTCGCCGAACCCGACACCAGGTTGATGAGGACCCCGGTGCCTCGCTCGACCACCACGACTCGCGCCGGTCACGACGACGACCGGGCGATCGCTGTTCTGTCCCGCGTCAGACATCGAGGAACCTCTGTCGACCTGACGCCACGAACTGAGCTTCCAGTTCACTCTTGTCTTCGTCGGACATCAGCGCGTAGGTGGGTGCGCCTCGCCCCTCCCAGCGGTACACAGGCTCGTCGCACCGCCACAATTGGGCCTGTAGCTCCCGTTTGAGCACCTTGTTCGATCCGGTGACCGGGAGGTTGGTCGACAACCGAACGAAGCGGGGTGCGGACTTGGTGCCCAGATCGTCCTGGACGGCGAGGAATCCGGCGAACTCCTCTGGATCGAAATCTGTCAGGTCGGAGATCTCGAGCGCGGCCATCACCTGGTCACCGGAGCGGGGATCCGGGATCGAATAGACCCCGGTTGCGATGACCTTCGGATGCCGGCGCATGACCCGCTCGATCATCAGGGCAGAAGTGTTTTCGCCGTCGACGCGGATCCAGTCGCCCTTGCGTCCCGCGAAGTAGATGAATCCGGCCTCGTCGATGTAGCCGAGATCTCCGGTCCAGTACCAGCCGTGTTTGATCCGGTCGGCGATGGCCTGCTCGTTCTTGTAGTAACCCTCGAACCGCTCCGCGCCGCCCTTGTCGACCATCTCGCCGATAGCCTCGTCCGGGTTCAGAACACGGTCGTGCTCGTCGAGCTTCGCCCGTGCACACTCGACCAGCGTATCCGGGTCGACGACGGCGATCTCGCCGTGAGCGGGCCGCCCCAGTGCACCCGCGGGAGCATCGGGATCGAGCTTTACCGAGCCCGCGCCCTCCGAGGAGCCATAGCCCTCGAACAGTTCGGCGCCGAAGCGACGGACGAACTCAGCCTTGTCCTCGGGAGAGGCCTCGGTGCCGAACCCACGAACCAGCGTGTTGTCGATATCATCCGGCTGCTCGGGTGTCGCCATCAGATACGACAGCGCCTTTCCGACGTACGTGAAAAATGTTGCACCAAAAAACTTCACGTCCGGAATGAATCCGGACGCGGAGAACTTACGCACCTCCGGCAGGCATACGGTAGCGCCGTTCGCCAGCGCAGGTGCCCACAGCGCCATGAGCGCGTTGCCGTGAAACAGCGGCATGCAGCAGTAATCGACGTCCTCGCGTACGTGTCCATATTTCACGGTATTCGCGTACGCCAACCGGGCGAGCCTGCCCTGACTGCAGCGCACAGCCTTCGACATGCCGGTGGTGCCAGAGGTGAACAGCAGGAGATACAGCGAGGACTCGTCGATCGACGGATCCAAAGTCGGCTCCTCGACGGCGTACTCGGCAACACGGTCCGCGTAGGACGGGTCGTCGACGCGCACGAACCGATCCTCGGCCAGTCCGAGGTCGAGTCCCTGAAGCTTCTCCATGCCTTCGGCGTCGGTGACGATGAGCTGGCAATCCACGTATCGGAGCTCGGCCTCGAGTTCGGCGCCGCGACGGGTCGGGTTGATGCCAACGATCGTCGCCCCAGTCAGCGCTGCACCACCGAGCCAGAACAGGAACTCCGGGACGTTTTCGAGCAACACACCGATGTGGAACGGGCCGTTCTGGCGCAGTGACGCAGCGAACGCCCCTCGTGTCGCACTTTCACGGACTGTTTCGTCCCACGTCCAGCCCTGGTCTCTGGCCCGGGTGCCGGGGTGGTTGTCCCCTAAGCGGTCGAGCAACATCTCGGCGATCGTGGCGCGTTCCAACTTCACTCCTGGGTTCGACTTCCTACCGCGACGGTCACGACATACCCACCTACGGGCTCTCGGAATGCCGGTGGGCACACGATGATGGCGCTGAGGGCCACGCCAACCCCTCGTGCAAATAGGTTGTGCGGCACACTAACCCGGCTTTCCACCACCGTCGGCGCTAGTCCCGGTCAGTGGAAGTGCGTATGACTCCGACGACTGGCTGCATCGACCGTCTTGACCTCGGTTCGAAGATCCGACAACACCGAACACCGGGATTCGACTCGCTGACAGCGTGTCGCGCGCGCCAATACTCGCGTTCATTCAGGATCGGACACCCGGGTGCAGCCGTCGCCGCAGCGAGACGTACCACGCGTAGGTGTGGTCGCCCATCAACTCACCGGCCCACCACCACGCTCGACGGAGCTCGGTTCAGTTGCTCGGCGGTCTTCGCGGCTCTGACACCGTCCCGAGGTAGGTCGGCGATCTGAATCCGTTTGTCGTCGGACAGATACCGGGAACTGATCTCGCGGAAGGCGAGCCGGTCGAGCGGTGCGACGGTCTTGACCGCTATACCGTCCCGATAGATCGTGTACCGCACCTTCCCGACGCAACAAAGTCCTACTAGACGAATTCAGACTTGCCGCGCCGCCCGCGGAACCGGGACGGGAATCGCATCGAGCAGTTCCCGCGTGTAGTCCTCGCGAGGTGACCGATAGATCTGCTCAACCGTGCCCGATTCGACGACGCTGCCCGATTTCATCACCAGCACGCGGTCGGCGATGACCTCGATGAGAGCAAGATCGTGGCACACGAACAGGTAGGCGAGTCCGAGCTCTTCCTGCAGGTCGCGCAACAGATTGAGCACCTGGGCACGCACTGAGACGTCGAGGGCCGCGACGGGCTCGTCGCACACGATCATTTTCGGTTCGAGGGTCAAAGCCCGAGCGATCGCCACCCGCTGAAGCTGTCCGCCGGACAGCTCTGCGGGATACCTCCCGAGATAGCGAGCACCGATGCCCACCTTGTCCAGAAGTTCTCCGGCACGACGTCGACGAGCCGACCGATCCATATCGGTATGCACGATAAGTGGCTCGACGACCGCATCGAGCACCGTCATCCGAGGGTCGAGCGAACTGTGCGGATCCTGGAAGATCATCTGCATGCCGCGTCGCATTTCGCGCAGCCGAGCGGGTTTGGCAGCGAGCACGTCTGCCCCGTCGAACATGACGGTGCCCGAGTCCGATTCGATCAATCGAAGCACCACGCGCCCGACGGTGGACTTGCCCGCGCCGGATTCGCCGACGACGGCGAGGCATTCGCCGGCGTCGAGGGTGAAGGACACGTCGCGCACGGCGTGTGTCCATCCGGTGCGGCGGCCCAGTAGGTTCCGCCCGGTCGGGAACGACTTCGTCAGGTTCGCTACCTCGAGCAGGCTCATGATCCCGTCACTCCTTGCAGTTCCAGGTCGGTCACGCGCAGGCAGCGTGCGGAACGACCGGATGTGGTCCCGTCCAACGTCGGGTGGATGCTGTCGCAGAGACCTGTCCGGGCGTGGGTGCAGCGGTCGTGGAAGTGGCAGCCCGTGGGCCATTCACCCGCGGCAGGAATGCGCCCAGGAATCGAAGCCAGCCTCCGACCGGCACTCATGCCGGGTCGTGGGATGGACGACAGCAGTCCAGACGTATACGGGTGCTGCGGGGTGAAGAAGACGTCGTCGACCATGCCGTCCTCGATGACCTCCCCCGCATACATGACAACCACTCGCCGGCACAGTTCCGCCACGACACCGAGGTCGTGCGTGACGAACAGCAGTGCCACTCCGGTCTGTTCCTGCAGGTCCTGCAACAATTGCAGGATCGTCTTCTGCACGGTCACGTCCAACGCCGTCGTCGGCTCGTCCGCGATCAGCAACCGCGGGTTGCAGGCCATGACCATCGCGATCATCACGCGCTGACACATCCCACCGCTGAACGCGTGCGGGTATTCGCGCACCCGATCATCAGCACGCGGAATCTGCACCATGTCGAGCATCTCGACTGCGCGAGCCATTGCAGCCTTGCGATCGAGACCGAGGTGCCTGCGGACCGACTCTGCGATCTGATCGCCGACGGTGTAGGCGGGATTGAGACTGCGGATGGGCTGCTGGAAGATCATGCCCATTCCGGTGCCACGCAAAGCCCGCCATTCCGCCCGCGGGGCTGCCACCAGGTCACGCCCTTCGAATTCCACGCTGCCGCGGGAAATCCGACCGCCGGTGTCTCCGGTCAAACCCATCACGGCGAGCGACGACACAGTCTTACCTGATCCGGACTCACCGACCAGAGCGACCGATTCACCGGCTGCGACGTCGAACGACACGTCCTGCACGGCAGTCACCCATTCCTTGCGGCCGGTGCGGAATTGGACCGTCAGGTCGCGCACCCGAACCAACGGCGAGGTGGAGTCCGGCTGGGTCTTTTCGAGATGGGTGAGTGTGTCAGTTGCCGCCATGTCGACTCCTCGTCAGAGCGCGGCGAACTCCGTCGCCGAGATAGGTGAACGCGAGCACGGTCAGGAAGATCATCACGCCAGGCGGCCACACCAGGTACGGGGCGAGCTGCATGTTCGACGCGGCAGTGCTGAGCATTGCTCCCCAGCTCGCGGCCGGCGGCGCCGCACCGAGCCCAAGGAAGCTCAGGCTCGCCTCAGCCGCGACCGCGGTGCCGAGCGACACCGAGATCACCAACACGATCGGCGGCATCACGTTCGGAAGTATGTGTCGGGAGATGGTGCGGAAGGTACTGCATCCCAATGCAACCGACGCTTCGATATAGGTGTCTCCCCGCACGTCCATCGTCGAGGCCCGTGCCACCCGGAAGAACCGGGGCGCCATCACCAAGCCCACTGCGAGCATGGCATTGGTGATACCCGACCCGAGGACCGCGACGATCGTGATCGCCAGGACGAGCGACGGAGCGCTCATCAACGCGTCCATGATGCGGGTGAGCACGGTGTCCACCCAGCCGCCGCGATACCCGGCGACCACACCCAGCGGAAGCCCGAGGACGAGCGCGAGCGCGACCGCCTGCAGTGAGGCCTGCAACGAGATGCGGACTCCGAAGATCAGCCGGCTCAATACGTCCCGTCCGTAGTCGTCGGTACCCAGCCAATGCGCCGACGACGGCGGCTGAAGGCGGTCGACGACCTCCTGGGCGTACGGATCGTATGGTGCCACGACTGGCGCGAAGACAGCGAGAACCACGAGCAGGAGCACGAAGGCACCGGCGATCACCGTCACCGGACGTCGTCGGACGAATCCTGCTACACGGGCGAGCATCCCCGTCGAATGCTCGACGTTCACGGTGTCGGACAGCGTCGATGTCATGCGCGCACCTTCGGGTTGAAGTAGCCGTACGAGACGTCGACGAGCAGGTTGACGATCACGACGACGCATGTGGTGAACAGGACGAATCCGAGCAGCACCGGAACATCGTGGTTTTGCACACTATTGACCGCGAGACTGCCCATTCCCGGCATGTTGTAGATGATCTCGATCGTCACGGTACCGCCGAGGACCTCCGCGACACGGAAGCCGAGAACCGTGACCACCGGAATGCACGCGTTCTTGAGGCCGTGTTTGAGGACGACACTCGCCGGTGCGAGCCCACGGGCCTTGGCGTTGAGAACATAGTCGCTGCTCATCGCCTGCCCGAGTGCGGAACGCAATTGCACCGTCACCTCTGCCGCCGGTAGCAGCGCCAGGGCCACACCCGGCAATACCAGGTGCTGGAACCACGGCACCACACCGTCCGCAAGCGGCGCGTAGCCGAATGCCGGGAAGATCTGATTCGACACCGCGAACACCGAGACCAGTACGAGCCCGAACCAGAATGCGGGGATGGCGATCGCGACGGAGGCCACGACATTGATCGCACGATCGAGCACCCCGCCTGGGCGCAGCGACGCCAGCACCCCGAGTACGACCCCGATCACCACGGCCAGCACCATGGCGAACGCCACCAGCGACAGGGTCGTCGCCATTCGTCGCAGGAGCAGTTCACCGACCGACTGATCGGACAGCAGAGAGGTCCCGAGGTCGCCGCGGAGCACGCCCCCGACCCAGTCCAGATAGCGGACGAACACGTTCTGATCCAGGTGCAGGCTCGCCCGTAGTTCTTCGAGTCGCTCCGGGCTCGGGTTCTCGCCCGCGAGAATCACTGCGGGATCCCCCGGCGCCAGGTCGATCAACAGGAATATCAGCAACGGCACGATCAGCAGCAGCGGAATCGCTGCCAGCAGTCGCCGCCCGGCGTACAGCAGCATCGTCGAACCCTTCCACGTATCAGTGTGTCGTTGTCCGCGTGCTCTACTCGGTCATCCCGACGTGGCGGACGTCGAAGATTCCCAGATCTGCCCAAGGCATGTCGTCGACGCCGGTGACCTTGTCGGTGGACACTGTCGCATTGGTTTGATTGCAGATGGGCACGAACATCGCCTCCTGCAGCGTGAGATCCCAGATCTGCTGGTACAAGGGTGCACGCTCCCCGTCGGCGAGCGACGGGTCCGCGGCCTTGTCCGCAAGCTCCTTGATCGCCGCATTGCCGTTCGACAGGTCGTACGGGCCCGTGACGAAGGTGTTGACCGTCTCCGCAGGATCGACCTTGGGGCTCAGGCTGTTCGCAACCATCGACTGGAAATCACCGGCGATGTACCGCGGTTCGTTCTGAACGTTCGGAACCGGATTGAGTTCGGCGGTGATCCCGGCATCGTCGAAGAGAGACTGGAGGACATTCGCGGTCTTCTCGGTGTTGGTGCCGGAGGCGAACGTCAGGGCGATTTCGGCACCGCCGGCTGCCTCCACGAGGCCCCTGGCCTTCTCCACGTCATACGTGTACGGGTACTCGTACGAGTCGTCCACCGACCAACTCCCGGCCGGATACAACTGACGGCTGGGTGTGCATGTGCCCGAGAACAATGCGCTGACCGCGTCCGGGTCGATTGCGGTTGCCACCGCTTGACGTACCTCAGGCTTCGTGAGATCACCTTGTGCGCGCATGTAGAGCCCGAGAACGTTCCGGAACTGAACCTCGTCGACGGCGAACGCACCCGACCGGCCCAGTCCCTGAGCTTCGACGACCTCGTTGGCAGAACTGACCCAGGTCAGGTCCGTCGCACCCGTCTTGATGCCGTTCATGCGGGTACTGGCATCCGAGATCGCCTCGAACTCGATCGCCTGGACCTTACCGGCTTCGGGGTCCCAGTTCGCGCCTTCGGCGCGTGTCAGCGACAAGGACTCCTCCGGGATGTACTCGCTCACGAGGTATGCACCCGACCCGCTGGCGCCAGGATCGTTGCGCAGATCCGCACCGGATTCGATTGCCTTGGTACTTACCATCATTCCGACGTTCGTGGTGAACACGCCCGGAAGTTCCACACCGGTTCCGGGTACGAGTAGGAGACGGACCGTGTGGTCATCCACGATGTCGACGCCGGTGATGTCACTCAGCGCAGCCGTGACAGTACTGCCTTCCATGGTTTTTCCGCGCTCGATGTTCGCGGCCACGGCTGCAGCATCGAACGGCACACCGTCGTGGAAGCTGACATCCGTCCGCAATTTCAGCTCGAGATACGAGCCGTCCGGCGCGAACTCCCAGGATTCGGCGAGCGCAGGCTGCAAGGCTCCGTCACCGTCGACCACCGTCAACCGATCGAACACCGGCGTGATGTAACCCCACCCGCCATAGCTGGTCTGTAGGTACGGGTCGAGATTGCGAGTGGGCGCGCTCGCAGTGACCCGCAGGACGGCGGCGCTGTCGGGTGCGCCGGTGGGGCCACCGGCCGTCGTCGAGGACACACCCCCGCCACCACACGCCACCAGAGCCAGGGTGCCGACGGCAGAAACAGCCATCAAACGCGACATTCGAATCCAACTGTGCCTCATATGTGTCCTCTCGAATACCCGCGATCCGGATGGCCGTTCACGGGAAGTTCTGTGTGAAACGGGGCGCGGCGAAATCACCGCGAAGCAGTCACTGCTGCAGTGCCGTTCGAACATCCACCCGCTTGACCTTGCCCGTCGCGTTGCGCGGCAGTTCATCCGTGCGGAAGATCCATCTGGTCGGCACCTTGTATCGAGCGATCCGCTCGGCCGTGTAGCCGGACATCTCCAGATCCGTCACCGCGCTGCCCGGGGCCACCACGACCACCGCGCAGACCTCTTCCCCGTAGTCGTGATGCTCGGCTCCGACCACGATGCACTCACGCACCGCCGGATGCTCGTCGATGACTGCCTCGACCTCGGCCGGATACACGTTCTCGCCCCCACGGAGAATCAGATCGGAACGCCGACTGCTGATCCGGAGGTAGCCGTCTTCCATCGTGCCGAGATCACCGGTCCGCATCCACCCGTCCTCGACGATGGTTGCGGCATTCACTTGCGGGTTGTTCCAGTAACCGAGCATCATCAGCGGCCCACGCAGGTAGATTTCGCCCTCGACACCGTCCGAGACCGCGCATCCTGTCGCGTCGCGAATCTCGATAGTCGTCGTGAGTACGGGCCGGCCCACAGTATCGGGTCGTTCGGCCAGGTCTGCTGCCGACGCGAGCGTGGCAGCAGAGGATGATTCCGTCGACCCGTAGCTGGTGCCGAGCGTGCGCTCCGCGGACGGAAGGATCTCCTTCAGCTTCGCTCGGAGCACCGGTGTGGAGGGTGCGGAGCTGATCGAGACCGCCTTCAGCGACGACAGGTCGTAGCGGGAGAGATCCCCGTGCTCGATCAAGCGCGTCATCATCGTCGGAACCGCGCCCCAGTTGGTGAGCCGCTCCTTCTCGATCAGCCGGAGCACCCCATCGACATCGAACCGGCCGGTGCTGATCACCGCAGTGTCGCCGAAGGCGAGGCGTGGCACAGCAAGATTGTGCAACGCCGCAATATGGAACAACGGTGTGGCCAGCAGAAACCGGCGTCTACTCGGCGCCTGACCCAGTTCGCCGGCGAGCGCATCGTTGAATCGGTGGAAATCCACCGCCGCGATCATGTTCCGGTGTGAATGCGTGGCGCCCTTGGCACGTCCCGTGGTGCCGCTGGTGAACAGGATGACCGCGGGATCGTCTTCGTCGATTTCCACGTCGGGCAACTCTGCGTGCGGGTTGACAGAACCCAGATGCGGCACATCATGCTCCACCGACAACACTTCGGCATCGGAGGACCCGAGCAAGGCCCGTCGCCCGGCATCCGCCACGATCACCTTCGGGCCGGAAAGCTCGATTCCGTACTCGACCTCACGGGCCGACCACAGCGAGTTCATCCCCACAGCGATTGCGCCGAGTGACGTCGCAGCCCAGAACGTCATGATCCATTCGGCATTGTTGGCGGAGAGGATCGCCACCCTGTCGCCGCGGCCCACGCCGTAGCGCGAGCGGAACTCCTGCGCAAGTGACGCGACCCGCGCGAGGTGCTCGGTGAATGTCAGCCTGAGGTCGTCGCAGACCACGTACTCGGTGTCGCCGTAGCGCGCCGAGTCGGCGAGTAGCGCGCTCAGCGACCGGTACCTGGTGCCGAACACCGGCATCTGTACTCCGCGAACCTGCTCCTCGACGATCTCGAAGGGCGCGCCCCGCGCGGTGAGCCGTGCAACGGCGTCCGCGCGCGCGTCGGGCGCGAGACGAGGATCGGACATCCACCACTCCTTCTCCAACAACGCATTCGACGGTCCTGCACGAGGCCGAACATCCGACGTCCGACCATCGGCGATGGCCGGACCTGCCCTTCGTACCGGACGAACGAGGGCGTTGTGGCGCAAGTCTCACTGGACGGCACTCGCAGCGCGTCCGACGCGCGAAGCGTCACTCACCCGTCACATGTGGTCGGCGAGAACCAGCCGTGCCACGTCCTGGACGTTCCGCAACGCCTCCGGAAATGCAATTCTTCCGGTGGTCCACAAGATCAACGAATTGAGCATCGTGCTGCCGATCGCAAGTGATGCGAGCCGAGCACGTTCGGCGGGAACACCGTCCATCATCTCGAACAGGGCTGTGCGGTTGGCAGCAGAACGCTCGTCGAGCGTGTCCTGGACGTAGGGATCATCGGAGGTCTGCAACTCGACTTCGAGCCGCGCGAAGTGCGGGCCTCGCTGAAATGCCCTCATCTGTCGCGTGTAGAGATCGGTCACCCGCTCGAGGACCGGCCCGTGAACGCCGCTCCGGCGCCCGGACCGGCGTTCGTCCTCGAGACGTTCGGCGAGAATGTCGTTCCAGGCGACCATGGCCGCAGCGAGGAGGTGTTCTTTCGCCGGAAAGTACCGGTACAAGGTTCCCATCGCCACCCCCGACCGCTCCGACACCTCCCGCATCTGGATCCCGTCCGGACCGGTCTCGGCGAGCATCTCGATCACCGCGGTGGTCAGCCGACGCCGACGCCGACGCTGCCCCTCGGTCATGTCGTCGGGGCTCATCGGCACGGCCAAGGAGTCGGTCACGACGGCATTCTAGTCGCTTCGGGTCCCGTCACCGACGAGGATGAACCGTGTCACGTGCGCGGCAGACAGCGGGTCGTCCCCCGAGTGCGGAGCCGGACCGAGCACCTCCCTGGTCATCGAAGTCCGGGCGCGGGGGCACACGTCACGACATTCGCGCCGGTGACGATTGCGGTACGGCCTTCCAGAATCCTCACGTTCATCGCGACTCCCGCGGCAGACCAAGGATCTGCTCTGCGATGACATTGAGCTGGATTTCGAGGGTGCCACCACCGATCAGCAGCGACGGCGTCGCCAGATACGCCTTGGCTGCCCGGCCGCCCCCGACGACATTCTGCTCCAGGCTGCCGACGGCGGCCTCCGAACCGAACCATTCGAGCACCTGCGCCGCGACGTTCGTGATGTGTTGCGCAGACGCTGCCTTGAGGACGCTGGCTTCCACACCGGGAATCCCGCCGGACAGGCGCATGAGTACATTGCGGTGCGCGAGCGCGTCGAGTGCTCCCGTCATGGATGTGAGCCGACCGAGCACTGGAATCGCGTCCTGCCGGGCCACCGGGTCGAGTGCGCGCACGATCTCCACCGGATCGAATCGGTCGCGACCCACGACGGGCGTTCGTCCCATCGAGACCCGCTCGTTCGCCAGTGTCGTCCGCGCCACCTTCCAGCCCTCACCGGGTGCACCCACGAGATCGGCGTCCGGCACGAACACCCCGTCGAGAACGACCTCGTTGAACATACTGTCGCCGTTGGCTTCCCGCAGCGGCCGGACGTCGACACCGGGAGTGGACATGTCGACGAGGAAGTAGCTGATACCGCGGTGCTTGGGGGCGTCCCGATCCGTACGGGCCAGACAGATACCCCAGTGCGCCTCATGCGCCTTGGAACTCCACACCTTGCTGCCGTCGATGCGCCAGCCACCGTCCACCTTGGTGGCGAAGGTCGTCAACGACGCGAGGTCGGACCCTGCACCAGGCTCCGAAAAGAGCTGGCACCAAATGATCTCGCCCCGAAGTGTTCGTGCGATGAGACGTTCGCACTGTTCCTCCGTCCCGTACTGCAGGATCGAGGGCAGCGCCCATTCGCCGATCACCGTGCTGGGCGGTGTCACACCCGCACGCTCGAACTCCTCCGCGACGATCAGCTGGCCGGCCGTGTCGGCGGCCAACCCGTACGGAGCGGGGTAGTGCGGTGAGACCAGACCGTGTTCTGCCAGGAACGCCCGCGCCTCCACAGCGTCAAGCGTTGCGGCCTCGCCGATGGTCGCGGCGACACCGGCCCGGAAGTCGGGTCGGTCCGGGGCGCCGAGTGTCGATTCGCGCTCGACGCTCAGAGCGAGTTCACCCGCGCGACGGGCCCACACGTCCTGTGAGCCGCCGAGCGCGAGCAGACCGACTGCACGACGCCAGTACAGGTGGATGTCGTGTTCCCAGGTGTTTCCGATACCACCGAGCACGGTGAGCGCGTCGAGCACCACATCCACAGCCTCACGACGGACCACTGTCGCGGTGCGCGCCGCGGCGAGCGCAAATTGCTGCCGGTCACCGCTGTCAGCGGCCGACGCTGCGTCCCACACCGAGCCGGCCATCGTCTCGATGCGAATGAGCAACTGTGCGCACTTATGCTTGATCGCCTGGAAAGACCCGATCGGTCGTCCGAACTGCTCCCGGATCTTCGCGTAGGCGAGGCTGGTCTCCTGTGCCCAGCGCGCAACCCCGACCGCCTCCGCGCAGAACAGCACGGCGGTGAGCGCAACGACTTCGTCGGCCATGGCACCGAGGACATTCTCCGCGGAGATCCGCTTCTCGGACAGCCGCACCCGGCCGATGTCGCGGGTCAGGTCGACGCCTTCCTCGCCGAGGACTTCGACGCCCGCATCGCCCGCGGATACGACGAACCAGACCGGCGTATCGCGGCATGTCCCCACCAGAACGAGGACATCGGCTCCGAGTGCACCGAGCACCGGGACCGTGGTTCCCGTGGCGATCACCTCGTCTCCGTCGCCGTCGAGAGTGACAGTGCCGGGTTCGAGGCACACAGCGCCCGTCGTGCCGGTCGCCAGTCTCGGAAGTAGTGCTGTACGCGCCGCATCGGTTCCGTGGGAGGCGATCACAGCGCTTGCGCCGACCGTGGGTAGTAGCGGCCCCGGGATCAATCCGTGTCCGGATTGTTCGAGCGCCACCACGAGTTCGAGCAGACCCGCACCGGCCCCGCCGTACTCCTCGGGAAGGTGCAGCGATGGGATCCCCATGGTCACCAGCTGTTCCCAGAAGGCGGGGCGGTCGCCTCGCCCTATCCGATCGAACTGATCTCGGGTCCATTCGACGGGTGCGTTCCGCGCAGCGAACCGAGCGAACGAGTCAGCAAGAGCATCGTGATCCGCTCCGATACCGATCGACATGTCGGATCATCCCTTCAGTTTGAGGACTTTGCTGGCGTTGTCGTGCAGAAATTTCGGCCATACGTCGTCCTTGAACGGCACATTCGGCATGTCGCCGAAGATGCGGTCGAGGCTCAGTCCGGCTGGGAAATAGCCCGCGTAGATGATCTTCCCCGCACCACGGGTGTTCGCGTAGTCGACGATCGCCTTCGGGTAGTGCTTCGGGGCGAAGGCCGATGTCGAGTAGTACAGGTTGGGCCACTTGATCATCAGTTTGATCGCCAGGTCCTCCCACGGCTCACAACCGTGCCGGGTGACGAACACCAGGTCAGGGAAATCGAACATTACGTCGTCGATCAGTTCGACGTGCTGCACCGCAGATTTCAGCCTGGGCCCGGCGATGCCGGCACACGCGAAGATCGGGATGTCCAGTTCGACGCACTTCGCGTAGATCGGGTACATCTGTGGTGCATTGAGGGCCACCTGCGGAAATGTGCCTGCCGCGAACGAGCTCACAGAGCGGATACCGAACTCCTCGTATTCCCGTGTCATCCGCGTCAAGGTGCCCATGATGTCGTTGGGATCGACGGCCGAACCCTGCGGAACGAACCGGTCCGGAAACGCACGGATCGCCCGCTGCCCGGACTCCTTGGCCACGCTGACCATGCCTATCTCGATGCCGTGCTTGTCCATCTCCCGCAGCGTCACCGACACCGGATCATCGGTGACCAGATCGCTCGGGACATCTTTGAACATGTACTGCGCGGGCATCGTGAATTCGTCACGACTCTGACTGTCCTTCGTCTGCCTGGTGATGAAGGCGTACTCGTCGTATCCGGCTTCTCGAAATCCGATGTGTGTATCGATGATCGGAGTTCCTGAGTACGGAGTCATGCGCTCAGCTCCTGTTCGAGCTGCTCGGCGAAGGACTCCCGCATCAGCACATCGTTCGGGTTCTCGGGCAGTTCGGTCAGCGGTTGCGCGACCTCGGACGGCGTGGGCCCGTACTTGGCGGCCAGCGGAGCAAGTGCGTCGAGGTCGAAGTCGTACAATTCTGCGGCGTTGGCTGCGAACAGCTTCCGCAACTCTGTCTCGTCGACGTCGTGCATGACCTGTCGGATGCACTCGCGGGTGAACGGATAAGTACCCTCATTGTGAGGATAGTCGCTGCCCCACATGAACTTTCCCTCACCGAGGGTCCCTCGAACCGTCATGTCCTGCGCCGACGGCATCGTCGCACCAACCCACACGTTGCGGCGGAAGTACTCGCTCGGACGCAACGGCAGCTGCTCGTCCTCGCTGTAGAACAGCTCACCGATCCGCCCGGTTCGTTTGACCCGCAGATCCACGGTGTCGAGCTGACGCATCAGATCCGGCGCCCACGAGCAGCCCTGCTCGGAGACGACGAACTTCAGCTTGGGAAACCGTTCGAAGACACCCGAGAGGATCATCTGCACCAGCGGACGCATCGAGTAGAAGCCGACCTCGTTGATGTAGAGCAGAGAGGAGGTCTTGTAGCGGCCGTAATCAGGTAGACCGGTGCCCGCATGGCTGTTGACCGGCACCCCGAGGTCTTCGCAGACCTCCCAGAGCCGGTCGTACTCGGGATCGTAGAGTGGCTTGACCCACTTGATGTCCGGTGCCAGGTTCGGCAGCAGCACACCTCCTCGCAAGCCGTGCTCCTTGATCCACTTCACATCCGCGATCGCCTCGTCGACGTCGTTGAGGAAGACCTGGCCGACACCGGCCCTCTGCGCAGGTGCATCACTGCAGAAGTCCGCGAGCCATCGGTTGTGTGCACGAACCCCGGCGAGACGCTTCTCGAAGTCCTCGGCGCGCGGCGGCCCGGCGAGCACGGCCGCGCTCGGGAAGAACGGCGGCACGGTGTTGGGGAACAACACTTCACCGACGGTGCCGTCGCCGAGCGTCTCGCGCATGCGCCGCTCGTTGTCCCAGTTCCGGTTCCGGCCGTCGTCGACCAGGTCGCGGTACGGGTTCTTGTACTCGCCGCGCCACGCGTCGAACTCCCCGTGCCACTTCGGTTCGAGATACTCGCGGTACGTGGCGTGATCGGCGCCGGCGTGACTGTCGGCGGAAATGAGAATGTACGGCGTTTCGATTGTCACGAGATGCTCCTGTACGAGGTCTACCCGAATCACGGTCGAGGCATATTTGAAACACTGTTCTATATTTGCGACCCCTACGTTAGCGCCGTAATCGTGGAGGTCAAGCACAACTCCCACCCAGTGATGAAACCTGGTCCCAATTTTGATGCACGAGCCTCCTTCCGGAACCGAGCAGACGGCGCGATCAGACGTCGGCCTTCGCATACTTCGAGGCGAACGCGTGAATGCTCGCGACCACGTGGTCGAGTTCCTCTTTACTCATGCCGTGGCTCATCCCGAGCGACATGCCGCGGACGAAGACCTCGTCTGCAGCCGGTAGACCGGCCGCGGGCACCCGATACTCGATGTTGCGCATCATCGGGTGGCGAGTGACATTGCCGCTCCACACGGTGCGGGTGTCGATGCCGGCGCCCTCGAGAAATTCCTGCAGGTCCGAACGCTCGAACCCTGTGCCCTCACGAACCGTGACGGGATAGCACAGCCATGCGGTATGGAAGTCCTCCAGCTGCTTGGGCAGCCGGAACAACTCCGGGTAGGTGCCGAAAGCTGCGGTGAAGGCATCGAAGATCTCGTGACGACGCCGATAGTTCTCGTCCAGCTTGCTCAGCTGGACCAGACCGAAGGCCGAACCCAGCTCGGACGGCTCGAAGTTCCACGGCAGGACGTCGAAGATGAAGTCGTTGTCGTAGGAGACACCGTCGAGATCCTCACGAAACACCCGTCCGCCGGGCTTGGATCCGAACAGGTGCGGCTCGGAGCGGCGGCCCCAACGACGCAGCATCAGCCCCTTGTCGCGCAGATTCTCGTCGTCGAGGCAGACCATGCCACCGTTTCCGGCGCAGGTGATGATGTGCGCCATCGCGAAGCTGGTGACGGTGATGTCCGAGCGTGATCCGGTCCTGGTTCCCCGCAGAGTCGTGCCGATACAGTCGCAGGAATCTTCGATGACCTTGAGACCGTGCGTGTCTGCGATGTCGCGGATGACATCCCAGTCGGGCGCGTTGCCGGCAAGATTCGGAATCAGGATGGCCCCGGTCTTGTCGGTGATCATCTCCTCGATCTTGGTGACGTCGACGTTGTAGGTATCCGGCTCGACATCGACGAAGACGGGGACCCAGCCACCCCGGACGATTGGCGAGACATCCGTGGAGAAGGTCAGCGGCGAGGTGATGACCTCGGCACCCTTGGGCAGGTCCAACAGTTCGAGCGCCAGATACAACGCGGACGAACCCGAGTTGCACATCAGGCCGAGCTTCTTACCGTACAGATCGGCCACCCGACGCTCCATCTCGGCTACGTTCTTTCCGATCTTCAAGGCGAACGGACCGCCGCGCAGGACCTCGAGGCAGGCCTCGATTTCGCGCTCGTCGTGGACACTGCGTGCATAGACAACCCTGGTCATGGGATCTCCTCATCAGATTTCGGGAACACGTGCGCGGGACGAGCCGCGCGTACCGACTTGACGTTGCGCTGTCGCTTCACCGATGACGAACGTCGTTTGAACGTTCATTCAAGCCGAATATAGAATTCTCGAACGCCGACGTCAAGCATTCGACCGCTCGCCAGCAACACCAGCACCTCGCTCGGAAGTCACTGTCATACAGCGAGTTACGGAGATGTTTTGTGTGCACCCCTCGGCACTTGACCCACGCCGACACCGTCGCTACATTTCTTGAATGAACGTTCAAACCACCGGCACAGACGAAACGGTCCCCTCACACCGACGGACCGAGATCCTCGACGCTGCCGCAGCCGCATTCGCAGCACGCGGTATCGCCGGAACCTCGATGCGCGAGATCGGCGACGCCGTCGGATTGAATGCGGGTGCGCTCTACCACTACTTCCGGTCCAAGAGCGCCATCGTCACCGAACTGGTGACGGGATATCTGTCGGAGTTACTCGACGACTACCGAGCCGCGGGAGCCGACGATCTCGAACCGCGGGCTCGCATGAAGGCAATCGTCGACGTCTCCCTTGCGACCGGTGCTGCCCGCCGCAACGCGACGAAGGTATATCAATCGGAATTCGGCCAGTTGCGCAACCTCGAAGGCTTCGCCGACGCCCGCCTCCTCGCAGACTCCATCCAGAAGATCTGGATCGATGCGATCGAGGCAGGGAAGGAAGCAGGAATTCTCCGGAAAGATATTCCCACCAGGGTGTTCCACCGATTCCTTCGAGATTCCGTGTGGTTCACCGTCTACTGGCCGAAGCCCGACGACGATTACACCCTCGCCGAACTCTCCGACTACTGCATGTCCCTGTTCTTCGACGGCATGGCCACACGCGCCGGGCGCTGAACGCCCGTCGCGGCGGTCAGATTCGTTCGACGATCGCCCCGGTCGCCATTGCGCCACCGGCACAGACCGCGACGAGGGCACGTTCGGCATCGCGGCGCTCGAGCTCGTCGATCACCGTACCGATCAGCCGGACACCGGACGAACCGACTGGATGACCGAGCGCAACCGCACCGCCGTTGACGTTCAGGCGATCCTCGTCGACGCCGTGCACACGGGCCATCGACATCGGTACTGCCGCAAACGCTTCGTTCACCTCGAAAAGATCGATGTCGCCGATCGACATGCCGGCACGCTCGAGCAGATACTCCGTGGCCTGCACGGGGCCGTCGAGAAGGTAGTGCGTCTCAGCACCGAGGAGGCACTGCGCGACGATCCGCGCTCGCGGACGCAGGCCGAGCGCCTCCGCACACGCCTGATCCATGACGACGAGTGCGGCTGCGCCATCGGAGATCTGGGACGACGTACCAGCCGTATGCAGGCCGCCTTCGAGCACCGGTCTCAAGCGGGCCAGGGCCTCCATCGAGGTGTCCCGCAGGCCTTCGTCACGCGACACGACAGTAGGGGCCTCGCCCCCCGCACCGGGAGTCTTCACCGGCACGATCGACGCGTCGAAGCGACCGGCCGCCCATGCGGCCGCTGCGCGCTCCTGCGACCGCAACCCGAATGCGTCGAGGTCGTCGCGCGTCAATCCGCGACGCCGCGCAATGCGATCGGCGCCATCGAACTGGGCCGGGATGTCGACACTCCAGCCCGGAGGCTTCGGGCTACCGAAGTCGCCGGCGATGTTGGACAGCAACGGCACCCGCGACATCGCCTCGACTCCGCACGCCATCCCCGCATCGATTACGCCGGCCGCGATCTGGGCGGCGATCAGGTGTACCGACTGCTGACCGGACCCACACTGCGCGTCGATGGTCGTCACCCCGGTCCGTTCCGGCAGTCCGGCGTGCAGCCACGCATTGCGGCTGACGTTCGACGCCTGCTCGCCGGCCTGAGTGACGCACCCACCGATAACCTGCTCGATGACGGCCGGATCGAGGTTGAGCCGCTCCAGCACGCCCTTCTGAACTGCCCCCAGCAGTTCCGCAGCGTGCAGCCCGGATAATGCGCCGCCGCGTCGGCCTATCGGGGACCTCGCCGCATCGACGATCACCGGGTTGCCCATTGCAGTCCTCCTCGCAGTACTCCGACCAAAGGCCTTCTTGATATCGCGGAAACTACGATCCGAGGTTCCACAGTCTCACTGGACGGCATCGAATCACGGGCAATGCGGGTGTCATTCCACGCGCACTCCCCCGTCGTGCGCAGGCCGATCAGCGGCACTCGACGCAGGCTCTCCGAACCCTGCGGTCAGATCGCGTCCCCGCGTTTCAGCGATACTCCAGACCGCCAGACCGCTGATGAGAGCCGTGACCAAGACGATGCAGCTGAGCGGCAGGCTCGATACTCCGGTGGCCGCGAGGACACTGCTCGCGATCAGTGGAGTGAACCCGGCTCCGATCAGGCTCGCCATCTGGTACCCGATCGATACCCCCGTGTAGCGCGACTCGGTGCCGAACATCTCCGAAAGTAGCGGTGCGAGAGGCGCATACATCAGGTTCTGGATCACCTGCGCAATGAGCAGCGACACGGTCAGCCACAGCGCCGACTTGGTGTCGACCAGCGCATACATGGGGAACGCGAAGACCACCGCACCGATCGCACCCGCAAGGGCCACACCGCGGCGTCCCACACGGTCCGACAGCGCAGAGAACAGCGGGATCGTGATCAGCGACAGCACCGCAATGATGACCAACGCGCGCATCACGTCGGACTGGCCGTACCCGATTTCCTTGGTGTAGGCGATGATGTGGGACGTCGCGAGTGCGGTCAGCGCGAACGGCCCGATTCCCGCTGCGCACGCGAGGATCAGGGGCCGCGGACGCTGGAGCACCTTCATCAACGGGGTCTTCGCTTTTTCGTCGGTGTCGTTGTCCTCCAGCGCATCCTGGAACACCGGGCTCTCCACCACACTCAGGCGCACATAGAGGCCGATCAGGACGAGCAGAGCACTTATCAGGAAGGGCACCCTCCAACCCCACGAGTGCAGACTGTCGTCCGGAAGGAGGCTGATCACCATGACCACGACCGTCGAGAGAAGGAATCCGATCGGGGACCCGAGTTGCATGATCCCCGCCCACCTTCCGCGGCGATCGGGCTCGGCATGCTCGATCACCATCAGCGCTGCGCCGCCCCATTCGCCGCCGATCGCGAGACCCTGCACGACGCGGAGTATCACGAGCAGCACGGGCGCGAGCACGCCGATCGACTCGTACACGGGCAGCAGACCGATGAGGAAGCTGGCACCACCCATCATCACCATCGTCACGATCAACATCGATTTACGCCCGAGGCGGTCACCGAAGTGGCCGAACACGATGCCACCCAAGGGCCGCGCGGCGTACCCGGCCGCGAGGGTGCCGAACGCAGCGATGGTGGAGACCACGGAGTTCGACGACGGGAAGAACAGCTCACCGAACACCAGCGCGGCCATGGTGCCGTAAAGGATGAAGTCGTAGTACTCGAGTACCGTACCGAGCAGGCTCGACAGCGCGACCTTACGCAGCTGACTACGATCTACGACGACTTCATTCGATGAGCTCACATCGGTCTCCAGGCTCGTGAGGTCGGTTACGCGGAATGCGTCGCGACGACAGCTTCGACCATCGCTTCGACTGCACGCCTGCAGTCGTTGCGGTCATAGCCCAGCAGCGCCGTTTCGTTCGTATCCGGCTCGTATGCCAGTGTGTTGCCGCGTCCCTGGACGATCGCCGCATCCGACAGCAGCGGGTGCGACTCGTCCTCTACCGCGATCACCCGATTGCCACCTGCGGCGTCGACCATCATCTGGAAGAAGCTCTGGTAGGTGAGGTTCTCGTCGCCGATCAGATAGGCCTTCCCGGGCTCACCGTGGTGCACGGCGCCGCGAATGGCCTGCGCAAGCGAGCGGGCCGACAGGTAGTTGGTGCCGCCGGGGGGAGCGAAATCGGGGATCTGAGGCTCGTTGCCCGCGGCCCACGAGACCATCTTCCGGTAGCGGCGGGTGGAGGCGCCCGGCACGACTCCGAGGATCGACGGCGGGTTGAGCGTGCAGACGTTGAACGACTCGTCGGCGAGCGCACGGGCTCCTTCGTCGGCCGCCTTGCGTGCCGCGACGTACGGGTTGTTGTCGGCGATGTCCGGGCGCACCTGGTGGTAGTAACTTCCCACCTGCACGAAACGTCCTACACCGGCGTCCTTGGCGAGCTGAGCGAAGCGTGGCACACCGACACTCTGTGTGGTCTCCCAGAACTTCAGCTCGTCGTCGTCCTCGCGCGGCTTGTGTCGCGGGTCCTGTCCGGCAGCGAAGACGATGGCCTCGAAACCCGACAGTTGCTCGCGGGTGAAGGTCGGCACCGTGTAGTCGCCGGTCAGCAGCGGAAAATCGGCGACGAGCGAGTCGTCAGGAAGCGGACCGCGTCCCGCGACAGTGACGTCGTCACCGTGTTCGCGCAGATGGAGTGCAGCGTGCGCGCCGATCATGCCGGTGCCGCCGATTACGAGAATCTTCATGCTTGTACTTCCTTCAGTGGTACTGATCAGGGATTGCGGGGACGGTTGGTCCAGCCGCCGGAATTGCGGGGTACCCACCCGCCGGAGGAGTGGGTACCTCCGTCGACGTGGATGGTGCCTCCGGTGACGAACCGGGACAGGTCGGAGGCGAGGAACAACGCAACCCCGGCGACGTCTTCGGGCTGTCCGGGACCGCCGAGCGGCGACCAGTTCGGCCACAGCGGCAGATCTTCTTCGGGCACGAGCGTCGCGTAGGGAACCTGCACCGACTCGACGAGATCCGGAGCCACCGCGTTGACCCGAATACCGGCAGGCCCGACCTCCGCAGACAGGGACCTGGTGAACTGCGTCAGCGCCGCCTTGTACGCGGAGTAGACGGTGTGCCCCGGGATCGCCCGGTGGGATTCGACGGTGGTCAGGTTGATGATCGAGCCGCGGCCACGTTCGATCATTCCCGGGAGCAGCTCCTGCGTCAGACGCAGCACGTGAGCGAAATTGACCTCGTGAAGCCCGTCCCACAGCGACGGCGCATTGGTAGCGAACGCGTGGGGCGGCTGCAGGTAGTGGCCGACATTGTTGACCAGCACGTCGGGTCGATGCTCGACGAGTTCGGGTAGACACTCCGCAGAGCACACATCCCACTCGACGACACTGATCGCCCCGCCCGCTGCGGGGTCGAACTCGAGCGAACCGGCCGGTTCGATGTCCGCGACGAGTACGTCGGCGCCATGAGCGGCGAACGACCTTGCGATCGCAGCGCCGATTCCTGCGGCGCCGCCGGTCACCACGGCGCGGCGACCTGCCAACATCGCGCCGGGAGTCATACATGAGGGATTCGGCATGAACGGAGTACACCGCACGCCATATCGGGATGACAGTAGCGATTCCGGTAGCCGGAAGAATTGGCCTCCGCGCACGCGGTGGTGTGTTACCCATGTGCGGGGGCGAGGAAGGAGACCACATGGAGGGGCCGACCGGAAGTCTGCAGCGCGCGGCAGTGATCCTCGACGTGTTCGAGGGTGCCGACCGTCTGAACCTGTCGCAGGTCGTCGCTGCCACCGGGCTCCCGCGCACCTCGGTGCACCGCGCGCTGGAACAGCTCGTTGCGCTCCGCTGGGTGTATCGCGAGGGCATGGATTACCAGCTGGGCATGCGGATGATCGAGCTGGGCGCCGCGGCCGCGCAGCAGAATGCCTTGCGTCGCGCTGCTCTGCCCACCTTGCGCCGCCTGCATCGCGCTACCGGTTGTGTCGTTCACCTCGGTGTCCGTGACGGATCCGAGGCTGTCTATCTCGAGAAGGTTGGCGGCGAGTCTGTGCCACTCGTGCGGTCGCGGGTCGGCGACCGGCTCCCTGTCGCGTCGTCGACGATCGGTAAGGCGTTGATGGCGATCGGCGACTCCGTCGGCGTGGAATCCCCCGAGATCGCGCGCGTTCGTGAACTGCGCCTGGCCTACGACCCGGAGCGCTGTTTGAAAGGATTCAGTTGTGTCGCCGTGCCCATCGGGAAAATCGGCGGTACCGAGGCCGCCGCATTGTCGGTGTTCGGTCCGGCAGATCGCGTCCGTGACAAGCGCATGATGTCGTCGGCGCAGACCGCTGCCGCCGAGATCTGGCGTCGAATCGACACCAAGGGTCTCCAACGGGCGCAGTGAGCAGGTTCGTCGATCACGGCGGGTGGCATTTCAAGCGTCTGTTCTCTTCGAATTCGATTTTCGAAATGCTGAAAATGAATTCGTAGCACGAGAGAATTGATGTAAGGTCCCGACCACGCGAAGTGACGGTGACCACACTCGACGAAAGAGGTGCCTCGGTGCCCGAAGCGACAACGCCTTCCGCCGACCTCGACTTCGACGCCGACGCCCTGCGCGGGAAATACCGTCACGAACGGGATCGACGCATCCGACCGGAGGGCAACGCGCAGTACCAGCGCGCGGCGGGGAAGTTCGGCTACTACATGCATGATCCGTACACCGAGCGCGCCGAGCGTGAACCGCTGACCGACCGCGTCGAGATACTCGTCATCGGCGGCGGGTTCGGCGGATTGCTGGCCGGTGCCCGACTGCGCGAGGCCGGAGTCGAATCCATCCGCATGATGGACGAGGCCGGCGACTTCGGTGGTACGTGGTACTGGAACCGGTACCCGGGTATCCACTGCGATATCGAGTCGTACGTGTACATGCCCTTGCTGGAAGAGATCGGGTACGTCCCGAAATGGCGGTACGCCCCCGGCGAGGAAATCAGGCAGCACGCGGTTGCGATCGCCGAGCACTACAGCCTCTATCGGGATGCCGTCTTCCACACCCGGGCGACCGATTTCACGTGGGACGAAGAGGCAGTCGAGTGGACGGTGCGCACCGACCGCGGCGACGTCATCCGTGCCCGCTACGTCATCGCGTCCTCCGGGACACTCACTCAGGCGAAACTACCCGGCATCCCCGGCATCGAGGACTTCCGCGGCCACACCTTCCACACCAGCCGCTGGGACTACGAATACACCGGTGGCAGTCCCGACGGCGGCCTGACCGGTCTCGCCGACAAACGCATCGCCGTCGTCGGAACCGGCGCGACAGGACTCCAGGCGATCCCCCACGTCGCCGAAGGTGCGCAGCATCTGTTCGTCATGCAGCGGACACCGTCGACGGTGGACGTACGAGACAACCGTCCGACCGATCCCGAGTGGGCTGCCACCCTGCAGCCGGGTTGGCAACGCGAGCGGATGGACAACTTCCTGGCCATCATCTCCGGGGAGAACGCCGCCGAGGACCTCGTCCGGGACGGGTGGACAGCGAACGCGCGCCTGCAGCGCAAGATGATGACCGGTGCGCTGGATACTTCCCTCGACCCCGCCGAGCGCGAACGCCGCGACGAACTGGCCGACTTCGTGACGATGAACAAGATGCGCGAGCGGATCGACGAGGTCGTCGACGACCCGACGACGGCGGAGGCCCTCAAGCCCTGGTACCGGTACATGTGTAAGCGCCCCGGCTTCAGCGACCTCTATCTGCCGACGTTCAACCGGCCGAACGTGACGCTCGTGGACACAGCGGACCACGGTGGTATCACCAGGATGACCGAGAACGCGGTCGTGGTGGGTGCGGCGGAATACGAAGTCGACTGCGTCATCTTCGCGACCGGGTTCGAGGTCGGGATCTCGGGCGTACTGTCGGGCACTCTCCCGGTGTACGGACGGAACGGGAGAACGCTACTCGAGACGTGGGCGCAGGGACCACGTTCGTTGCACGGCTTCTATTCGCACGGCTTCCCGAACCTGTTCCACCTGGCTTCCATCCAGAATGGCAACTCGGTCAACATCTCTCATGTGTTGCAGGATCAGGCAACCCACATCGCAGCGGTCATCGCGATGGCCGGCAAGACCGGCGCGAAGTGGGTGGAGCCGACGGTGGAGGCGGAGCAGGCCTGGTGCGACACGATCGCCCACAAGGCCGTCGACAATTCTGCGTTCCTGACCGAGTGCACCCCCGGCTACTACAACGGCGAGGGGACGCGCACATCGTCGTCGTCATTCGCGCCGGGCCCGGTCGCCTTCCACCGCCTGATCTCCAAGTGGCGCGAGGGCGATATGAGCGACGTCCTCGCCCCCGCGTCCGACGATGAAGTCAGTCCTTCGGACCACCGGCAACGTAGATGACCTGGCCGGAGACGAAGCCGGCGCCCTCGGAAGCGAGGAACGACGCGGTGTGGGCGATGTCGTCGGGCTCACCGACGCGCGCGACGGGGATCTGCGAGGCGGCAGCGGCCTTGTAGTCCTCGAACGACGCACCGACACGCTCCGCGGTCGCGGCGGTCATCTCGGTCGCGATGAAGCCCGGAGCGATCGCGTTGGCGGTGACACCGAACTTGCCCAGTTCGACGGCGAGGGTCTTGGTGAAACCCTGCATGCCCGCCTTGGCCGCGGAGTAGTTGACCTGGCCGCGGTTGCCCTGGGCCGAGGTGCTCGACAGGTTGACGATGCGGCCGAACTTGTTGTCCACCATGTACTTCTGAGTTGCCCGCGCCATGAGGAATGCGCCGCGCAGGTGCACGCTCATCACGGCGTCCCAGTCTTCGACGGTCATCTTGAACAGCAGGTTGTCGCGCGTGATGCCCGCGTTGTTGATCAGCACGGTGGGATCGCCCAGTTCCTCGGCGACCTTCTCCACAGCGGCGGCCACGGAGGCCTCATCGGCGACGTTCGCACCGACGGCAAGTGCCTTGCCGCCCGCACTCTCGATGGCAGAGACGGTGTCGGCGCAGGCGGCAGCGTCGAGGTCGAGGACGGCGACCTGCATGCCGTCTGCGGCCAGACGCTGGGCGACGGCGGCACCGATACCGCGCGCGGCTCCGGTGACGATGGCGGTGCGGACTGTTGAGCTCACTACGAACCTCCGTGAAGTGGTGCGGTCAGTTGATGGTGAGGCCACCGTCGACCGCGATAGTCTGGCCGGTGACATACCCGGCCGCCTCGGATACCAGCCACACTGCGGTGGCGGCAATTTCTGCCGGGTCGCCGGTGCGACCCAGGACGATGCGCGGTTTCATACTGTCGAGATAACCGGGCAGGTATTCGTCGGTCATCTCGGTCTCGAAGAACCCCGGTGCGATCGCATTGACACGAATGCCCTTGCGTGCGCCCCACTGTTGAGCGAGGTCGCGGGTGAGCCCGATGATCGCGGCCTTGCTCGCCGCGTATGCGGCCTGCGGCAGGCGCGCGGTGGTCAGGCCGAGCACCGACGAGATGTTGAGGATCGAACTACCGGGCTGCATCACCCGACCGGCGGCCTGCGCCGCCCAGTACGACCCGTTCAGGTTGATGTCGATGACCCGCCGGAATTCGTCGGGGGTTTCCTTGGTGGCAGGCACTGCGGTGCCGATCCCGGCATTGTTGATCAGGATGTCGACCTTGCCGAGCTGCTCGACGGCCACATCGACCATGCGCTGCGCCTGCTCGGGGTCGGCGATGTCGGTGTCCACGGTGACGGCGCGACGCCCCGCCGCGCGGACGAGTTCGGCGGTCTGTTCGAGCCGGTCGACGCGACGGGCCGCGAGCACCACGTCGGCTCCCGCTTCTGCGAGGGCCTGCGCGAACGCGACACCGAGCCCGGACGAGGCGCCCGTGACGATCGCAACGCGGTCGTCGAGGCGGAACCTGTCGAGTACGGACATGCAGCGATCTCCTCTTGTGACGGGGACTACACACTGTATAGCCCATGTACGGTCCAATTACAAAAGCGAAACACCCACGAAACGCGTTAGGCCGCATGCCTTTTCAGACATGCGGCCTAACGGTGACTTAGCCCGAACCTATGGCCCGGATCAGTTCAGCCGCTCGAGCACCATCGCCATGCCCTGGCCGCCGCCGACACACATGGTCTCGACACCGAACTGCTTGTCATGGGTCCGGAGGTTGTTCAGAAGCGTATTGGTGATCCGCGCTCCCGTCATGCCGAACGGGTGGCCCAGTGCGATCGCACCACCGGAGACGTTGAGCTTGTCCTCGTCGATGCCCAATTCACGAGCCGAGCCGATCACCTGCACGGCGAACGCCTCGTTGATCTCGAACAGGTCGATATCGGAGATGCCCATCCCCGCCTTGCCCAGCGCCTTCTTGGTCGCCTCGATCGGGCCCAGACCCATGATCTCGGGCGACAGGCCCGACACACCGGTCGACACGATGCGCGCGAGCGGCGTGAGGCCGAGTGCCTTGGCCTTGGTGTCGGACATGATCACCAGCGCGGCGGCTCCGTCGTTGAGGGGGCACGCGTTGCCTGCGGTGATGGTGCCGTCGGGACGGAACACCGGCTTGAGCTGGCTGACGGCCTCGTACGTGGTGCCGGGGCGGGGGCCGTCATCGGTGGACACGACGGTGCCGTCGGCGAGCGTGACCGGGGTGATCTCCCGCTCGAAGAAGCCCGACTTGATGGCTTCCTCAGCGCGGTTGTGCGAGCGGACACCCCAGCGGTCCTGATCCTCACGGGAGATGCCGGTGAACGAGGCGACGTTCTCTGCGGTCTGGCCCATCCCGAGGTACACGTCGGGAAGCAGGCCCTCGCCGCGGGGGTCGGTCCAGGCGGTGCCGCCCTCGGCGAGCGTGGCGCTGCGCGCCTGCGCGTCGTCGAAGAGCGGGTTCTTCGTGTCGGGCAGGCCGTCGGCGTTGCCGGTGACGAAGCTCGATACAGACTCGACGCCCGCGGAGATGAACACGTCGCCCTCGCCGGCCTTGATCGCGTGCAGCGCCATGCGAGTGGTCTGCAGCGACGAGGAGCAGTACCGGTTGACGGTCACGCCGGGGAGGTAGTCGTAGCCCAGCTGCACGGCGACGACACGGGCGATGTTGAAGCCCGACTGGCCGGCAGGCTGACCGCAGCCGAGCATGAGGTCGTCGATCTCGGTGGGGTCGAGCTCGGGGACCTTCGCCAGCGCGGCGGCCACCATCTGCGTCGCCAGATCGTCGGGGCGAACGGTCTTGAGCGAGCCCTTCATAGCGCGCCCGATGGGCGAGCGAACGGCAGACACGATCACAGCTTCGGGCATGACATGCTCCTCGTTGGTTGTCGTTACCGGGCTAGAGGCCCAGGTCGCGGCCGATCAGTTCCTTCATGATCTCGTTGGTACCCGCCCAGATCTTCGTCACGCGAGCGTCCTTCCAGGCGCGGGCCACACGATATTCGTTCATGAAACCGTAGCCGCCGTGGATCTGCACGCACGCGTCCAGTACCTCTGACTGGGATTGTGCGCTCCACCACTTCGCCTTCGCCGCATCCACCGCGGTCAGTTCGCCGTCGGCGTGGGCCTCGACGGCCTGATCGACGTACGCCTCCGCGACCTCGATCTTCGTGACGAGTTCGGCGAGCAGGAACTTGTTGTACTGCATGGTGCCGATGGCCTTGCCGAACGCTTTACGCTCCTTCGCGTACTCGATGGTCTCGAGCAGGATCTGCTTGGCGTGGTGCACGTTGTTGACCGCCGAGCCGAGGCGTTCCTGCGGCAGCAGCTTCATCATCGAGATGAAGCCCATTCCCTCCTCGCCGAGCATGTTGGCGTGCGGAACGCGCACGTTCTCGAAGAACAGCTCGGCGGTGTCGGCTTCGGGCTGGCCCACCTTGTCGAGTTTGCGACCGTTCTCGAAGCCCTTCATGCCGCGCTCGACGACGAACAGCGAGATGCCCTTCGCTCCCTTGCTCGGGTCGGTGCGGGCCGCCACGACCACGAGGTCGCAGTTGTAGCCGTTGGTGATGAACGTCTTGGCACCGTTGAGGATCCAGTCGTCGCCGTCGCGCACCGCGGTGGTCTTGAGGTTCGCGAGGTCGGATCCGCCGGACGGTTCGGTCATCGCGATGGCGCAGATGAGCTCGCCCGTCGCGCACTTGGGGAGCCAGCGTTCGCGCTGCTCGTCGTTACCGAGATGCACGATGTACGGGACGGTGATGTCGGAGTGGATGCCGATCGACGACGACAGCGCCATGTTGGCGCGGGCCATCTCTTCGGCGACGACTGCGTTGAAGCGGTAGTCGCCAGCCTCGCTGCCGCCGAAGCGCTCGGGAATCTCGAGCCCGAGGATTCCGGCCTTACCGGCCTCGATCCAGATGTCGCGCGGGATCTCGTGTCGCTCGATGAGCTCCTCGGCACGGGAAAGTACGAACCGATTCACGAACTCGCGGACGGACTCGCGGAACGCTTCGTGGTCGGGGCCGTACAGGGTGCGTCGCATTCAACTGCTCCTCATAGATAAGCAATCGCTTAGATTCTAAGCGCTCGCTTATTAAACGGCGCTGTGGTTTGCTTGTCAACCAGACCGAGGAAGGATTCCGTGAGCGCACCCGAGAACACCGTGATCAGCAGCTCCAAGGCCGCCGCGCGCATGCGGGAGGCCGCGATCGAAGCGTTCGCGGAGAACGGCTACGGCAGCACCACCACCCGGCAGATCGCCGCGAGCCTCGACTTGAGCCCCGCCGCCATGTACCCGCACTACAAGTCGAAGGAAGAGCTTCTCTACGCCATCGCGTACGAAGGCCACGACTTCGCACTGCGGGTCGTGCGCGACGCCGATCCCCTCGATGCCGACGCCACCACGCGCCTCACCTCGATCATCCGGCTTTTCGCGCAGTGGCAAGCACAGAATCATCGCCGCGCGCGCGTCATCCAGTACGAGCTGACCGCGCTCGAACCCGACCACTACCGCGTCATCAAGGGACTACGTCGAGACACCACCAAGGTGGTTCGCGACGTCGTCGACCTCGGTATCGCGTCGGGCGAATTCACGGTGCCCGACGCCGAGGGCGTCACCCTCGCCCTCATGTCGCTGTGCGTCGACATCTGCCGCTGGTACCCGTCCGGTCGATACAGCGATCCGGAGACGATCAGCGCCCTCTATGCCGATCTTGCGTTGCGTCTGGTCGGGGCGGTTCACTGACCTCCGGTCGCGGCGACGTAGGCGTCGACCGCCCCCTGTAGCCGGTCGAGTGCGGCGCCCAGCGACCGGAAGTCGCCGTCGCGTTGCGCAGCCCTCAGCTCCTCGAGTGCCATCTGAAGGTCCTGCGCGGCAGCCGCGATATCCGGATTTCCGGCGGGTGCCGGCCCCTCAGCCGGCGGTGGCGCTTCCTCGGCCGGCGTCGCCGCGTCGCCGCCCGGCGGTGTCGCTGCGCTGCCTGCACCGCCGCCGAGCACCTGGTCGAGCGCTTCCGCCAACGTGGGGGCATAACCGACGAGCACCCCACCCGTCTGCGGATCCCGATAGCTCACCAGTACGCGGGCCAGCTGCGGGAAGGTCGAACCGTCGGTCGCCGCCGACATCCGCTCGGTGTACAGCGGCTCGACGTAGAGCAACCCACCGTCGGCGATCGGCAGCGTCAGCAGATTGCCGTAGTGGATGCGATTCGACCGCTCGAGCAGTGTGCGCTCCGACGCGACGCGGGTATCGGAGATCATCGAGTTCTGCGTTTGCTGCGGGCCCTGGGTGAGACTGTCGGTCGGTAGTTCGAGTACCGTGATCTTCCCGTATCCTTCCGGGTCGGAGCGCGCGGAAATGTAGGCGGACAGGAACTCTCGATGGAATCCGACCATTGCTCCCGCCAACCGGAACGACGGCTGCGCGGTCTCTTCGTCACCGACGAGCACGTAGTACGGCGGCTGATTCGGATTCGTGTCGATGGTGGGGTCGCTCGGCACCGACCAGAACGCGTTGGTGGTGAAGAACTCCAGCGGATCGTCGACGTGATAGCGGGCCAGGATCTCCCGCTGTACCCGGAAGAGATCTTCGGGGTATCGGAAGTGGGCACGCAGGCCGTCGGGCACGTCGCTCTCGGGCCGGACGGTGCCGGGGAATACGCGCATCCACGTCTGCAGAACAGGGTCGGCGGAGTCCACCTGGTAGAGCGTGACGGTGCCGTCGTAGGCATCGACGGTGGCCTTCACCGAATTTCGCATGTAGTTGATCTCCTGGGAGCGCAACGCATCCGGCTCGGGAAGCGTGCTGCGCTGCGAATACGGATAGCCGTCGACCGTGGTGTATCCGTCGACGATCCACACGATCCGGCCGTCCACCACCGCCGGGTACGGGTTCGTGTCCGTCTCGAGCCAGGGCGCCACCATGTTCACCCGCTTCGCCGGGTCGCGGTGGAAGAGGATCTTCGATTCCGAGCCGATCTCGCTGGAGAAGATGATGTTGCGTTCCCCGTACCGAGCCGAGAACGCGAGGCGGTCGAACCAGTTCCCGATCGAGACGCCGCCCTCACCGTCGTAGGTGAACGACGAGGTGTCGGTGTCGTACTCGCGGGGCGCCTCACCCGGTGCGGCGCCCACAATCACGTACTCCTGCCCGGACTGCCCGAGCACCTCGCCGAAGTACACGCGCGGTTGTTCGACCGGGATCAACTGCTCGGTGCCGTGCGTCGCGATGTCGCTGACCGTATAGAGCGGGTAGCCGCTGTCGCTGCTCGAGGCGCCCTCGGCCGCGTCGTGCACCGCTGCGTTGACACGGTTTGCCGGGGCCGCTACGAAACCGTTGCCGTGGGTGTAGACGGTGTGCTGGTTGACCCAGTGGGTCTGGTTGCCGGTGAGTCGCTCGGGCGAGAGTTCACGTACTCCGACGACGAAGTCGCGTAGCTCCCCGTCGATCCGGTAGCGGTCGAGATCGAGGTTCTCGGGGAATTCGTAGAAGTTCTTCAGCTGCTGTTGCTGCGTGAACGTGCGCGACAGGACGTCGGGGTCGAGGAGGCGAATATTCGCGATGGTCGTGACGTCGGCGGGGGTGTCCTCGGGCGGCGTGGTGCCGATACCCCCGTACGGGACGTACTCGACGGTCTCGTCACCTACCCGGTATGCCTGTCGCGTGGCCTCGATGCCGCGTTCGATGTAGGGGGCTTCGCGCACGGCCGCGTTCGGCCGAACCGAGAGTTGTTCGACCACCAACGGCCAGATCCCGCCGACCAGGATCGACGACAGGAACAGCAATCCCAAGGACAGCAGCGGGATCCGCAGATCGCGGAGTCGGATCACAGCGAAACATGCCACCGCGCACAGCAACGCGATGGCGCAGAGGATGAACTTCGCGGGAAGCACTGCGTTGATGTCGGTGTATCCGGCGCCGGTGAAAGCGGGCTCCCGATGTCCCGACGACACGAGCGCGTAGCGGTCGAGCCAGTATGCGAGCGCCTTGAGCAACACGAACATTCCGGCCAGGACGGCGATCTGAATCAACGCCGAGGACGAGAAGACGTTTCGCATCTTGCCGCCGACGGTGATCCCGCCGAACAGGTAGTTGGTGGCGACATTCGCGATTCCCGCGAAGAACACCGCCACGAACAACCAGCTGAGCACCCACCGGTAGAACGGCAGGTCGAAGACGAAGAAGCCGACGTCGAGCCCGAACTCAGGATCGACGGAATCGAATGCTCCACCATGGAGGAACAACTGAACGGTCGCCCAATTCCCTTGCGCGATCAGCCCGGCAAGCAATCCGAACATCACCGGAATGCCTACGCCGAACAGACGGCCCCGCTGCAGCACCACCCGTCGATACGGCTCGAGGGGGTCTCCGCTGCGCGCGGACGGGAAAAGTGGTCTGGCCCGGAATGCCACCCTCATCCCGAGGAACACCGCACCACCGACCAGCGCTCCGATGACGAAGAACAACACCCACCGGGTGATGAACACCCTGGTCCAGACCCCGCGGTAGCCGACCTCGCCGAACCACAGCCAATCCGTATAGGCCCGCACCATCGGCGGCACGAAAGCAAGCAGCACCACCAGTGCCACCGCGACGACGATCGCCGACCGTGTGCGTGTCCGCATTGCCCCTCCCCATCGGGAGTCGGGCGCCGGGATCTCGTGCGGCGCCCGCGTGCTGTCAGTCTACGGACCGCGCCCTACCCGGACGGGACTGTCGGTGTACCGAAATTGCGATACACCGACAGTCATGTTGTGTGCCTAACCGGAGAAGGTGGTGTGCCCGCCCTCGACGCGCTCGACGAGCAGCGGCGCCGGGGCCCACACTCGACCGTGAGCGGACTCGAACTCGCGGATCTTCCGCAACACCACGTCGAGTCCGACCGTTTCCGCGTAATGCATCGGACCACCACGGCGCTTCGGGAATCCGTACCCGTTGGTGTAGACGACGTCGATATCCGATGCCCGCTGGGCGATGCCCTCACCGAGCAGGGCCGCCCCCTCGTTCACCAGTGCGAGCATGCAGCGGTCGACGATCTCCTCGTCGGTGATGGTGCGACGTTCTATACCGTCCTCCGCCGCGCACGTGCGGATGATCTCGTCCACCGCCGGATCCGGAACCGGGGTGCGACTTCCCTCGTCGTACGTGTAGTAACCGGATCCGGTCTTCTGGCCGAACCGTCCTGCCTCGCAGAGCGTATCGGCCACCCGCGAGTAGCGAAGATCCTTCGGACGGGTCGGCGCCAGCCGCTTACGCGCCGCCCACGAGATATCGTTGCCCGCCAGATCCGCCATGGCGAACGGCCCCATCGCAAGCCCGAATTCCTTCAGTGCAGCGTCGACCTGCTGCGGCGTCGCCCCCTCTTCCAGGAGGAAGTCGGCCTCACGACGGTACGGGGTGAGCATGCGGTTGCCGATGAAACCTTCGCAGACCTTGGCCAGCACCGGAACCTTGCCGATCGACTGCGCCAGCGCCATGGACGTGACGACGACATCGTCGGCGGTCGCCTCGCCGCGCACCACCTCGACGAGCTTCATGACATGCGCCGGGCTGAAGAAATGCAACCCGATCACGTCGTGCGGGCGTGAGGTGCTGCGCGCGATCTCATCGAGGTCGAGACGCGAGGTGTTCGACGCGAGGATCGCCCCCGTCTTGCACAGTGCGTCGAGCTTGCCGAACACGTCCTTCTTGACGCCCATGTCCTCGAACACGGCTTCGATGACGAGATCCGCGTCGGAGGCTGCCGAGAAGTCGAGGTGCGGTTCGATCAACGCCGCGCGCTCCTGCGCCTGCTCAGCGGTGATCTTGCCTTTGGCTGCCGACGACTCGTAGTTCTTCCGAACCGTGCCGATCCCCCGGTCCAGCGCCTCCGGGCTCTGCTCGATCAACGCGACAGACAGACCTCCATTGGCGAATGCCATGGCGATGCCGGAGCCCATGGTGCCTGCGCCTATCACCGCGACACGTTTGATCGGGCGCGGCGTCACCGACGCGGGAATGTCGGCGACCTGCGCCGCGGCCTTCACTGCTGCAGACAGGTGCCGCTCGGCGGCGGATTCCGGGCTGTCGGTCGAGGTGGGAGTACTCACGAGCCGCACTTCCTCTATGGGTCGGGGCACACGGTGCCGTGATCAGTGGTTACCCAATTGTCTGCCGGATGACCTAACAGCCAATTGTGATACAAGTCCCAGTGCCGCGCGCGGAACTTTCCTCGCGTTGTCCGGGTTTCCGTGGGTCATGAGGCAACGGAAACCCATGTGAGCGGAGGAAAGCTTCGCAGCCGAGGCACTGGCTCGGACGCGTGCCCGGTTCTGCGTTAATATCTGCGCGACCGAACGGATCGGGGGGATCCTTGGCAATGACATATCCACGTCTTCTGAACGCCGCAAGGGTGGGGGCGGCGCTCATCATCGCGGGTGTTCTTCTCAGCGGATGCACCACCACGAGCGATACGACACCGGTCGTGGCCGAGGAACCGGCACCGACGACGCCGACGGCACGCCCGCCACGGCTCACCGATGAGTCCGGCCGACCCGACATCACCTTCGACCCTTGCCTCGACATCCCCGACGACGTCCTCGTCGACGCCGGTTACGACCCGCGCACAAAAGACGTAGCCGACTATCTGATGGAGCAGTACACCTTCATGGTGTGCCGGTACCGAGCGCCGGTCGCTATACCGGGTGTCATCCGCGCCTACGGGCTCATCGTCCTCTCCGGAAACGTCACGATCGATGAAGAACTCGCCAAGGTGGGCGATGTCGCCAGCGAAACGACTGTCAATGGGCGCCGCGCCCTGCTGGAGTACGACCCCAAACCGGACAATGCGTGCGCGATCACGCTGCAGACCGACTTCGGGATCGTCATCTTCGACCGTCTCTACCACCCCGACCACACCCGAACCCTCACCTACGACGAACGCTGCGGCGGGCTGCACGACACCGTCGCACTGTTCGAACCGTTCATCGAGAACAATCTCGGAAAGAAGCCGCAGTGAGCGAATTCGTCCGCCTCGAACCCCACGTGATCGACGAGATCCTCGCGATCTGCGACACCGTGCTCGCCGAACTCGAGAACGCAGCCGAGGTTGCAAAGACACTCGGCAACGCTGAAGGATTCGGCGAGTTCGAGTCCGCCAGGCAACTCGCCGCAGGCTTCGCCCGCAAGGGCGCAGGCACTCCCGAATCGGCAAAGGAACGCGTCGACCAGTTCATCGTCGCCTTCACCAATCTTCGCGACGCCTTCGCTTCCGGCGGCGAAGCCTTCCTCGACGCAGAGTTCGACTGGGCCCGCCAACTCGCCACCATCGAACAGGAGTTGTGACGATGTCCGACACCGACAACCCGATCCAGACACTCCTCTCCCCACTGTTGGGCCCTGTGCCGCCGGAGTCGGTCGCGCGTCGACAGGCCCGCCACGATGAATTGGCGGGGCGAGTGGACAGCGGTGTCGACCCCGATTACATCGCGCAGTTCGAGAACTTCCACGGCATGGATCACGCCGCGATCTATCAGCTCAGCCAGACGATCAGTCCCCTTGCGATGACCACGCTGGCGAATGAATGGCAAAAGCTCGGAACGGTATTCAGCTTCACGGTCTCTGTGGCCACCGCCATGATCCGCGACAAGATCGCCCAGCATTGGGAAGGCGACGCTGCGAACGCGGCGTCGTCGTCGACGGAACTGTTCGGTACCTCCGCCCAGCGGTTGAGCGATGCGTCGCTCGCGGTGTCGCAGAAACTCCAGATCGCAGCGGATGTGGGCGCGCGAGTGAAGACGTCGGTCACTCCCCCGTCGATCTCTGTCCCGATGCCGATGGACCTGGTGAGTCCCATCGCCGCCGCCGACCGGGAGCGCCAGGAGGAGGCCGCGCGTCAGCAGGCGATTCGCGTCATGGAGTCGCTCTACAAGCCGTACTACCGCGATTCCGGATCCGCGGTTCCGGTATTACCTCCGCCCCAGGACTCCACCAGGGCCGGCGCCGCGAGCGCGGTTCCCTCGAGTTTCGGAAACCCATCGGCATCCGGTGGCGGCAACAGCGCAGCGGCAGCCTCGAACGGGAGCGGCGCAGCGGGCGGTCAACCGTCCGAATCTGCGGGGGCTGCAGCCGACGGCAATACACCTGACAGTTCCGAGACGGATTCTTCCCGTAGCGGAGCCTCGCAGTCTGCTGAAACCGGGGCGGCAGGTTCGCCGGACTCGGAATCGGCCCGCACGTCACCGACCTCGACGGCCCCGACTTCGACCCTCCCCGGAAGCACCACAGGTCAACCGTATGGTTCTTCGGCTGCCGGCTCCGGTATGCCCGGGAGCGGGACGTACGGAACCGGAGGTTATGGCGGTGGCGGCTCAGGCTCGAGCGGAGGTGGCGTGGGCGGAGCCGGAAGTGGCCCTGCACTCGGCCCCGGCGTTGCCGGAGGCGTCGGCGCGACCGGCACCTCGGCACCCGCCGCATCTCAACAGGGAACTGCCGCCGCTCGCGCCGGCTCGATGCGCCCGATGGGAATGATGCCCGGCATGATGGGCGGCCAGCAGCGCGGCAACGACGAAGAACGACAGGTCGCGAGTTATCTCGTCACGAACGATCACGGAAACGAACTCATCGGGTCGATCCCCGACACCGCCCCGCCCGTCCTAGGAGTCGACCCGCTGTGACCTGGCATGTGACCCCCGACCGTTTCCTGTCGCTGTGGACTGCGGCGGGAAACGACGAGTTTCCATTCCCCCTGCGCTACCGGTCGGCGTCGATGTGGGAGGACGAATACGACGCCGACCGGCACGCCGCCGACGAGTGGCGCAGACAACTGGCCGATCCGCGTCTCGACCACGCGATCCGGATCCTGCAGGCCGGAGAGCTCGCCGTCGAGATGTACGGAAATGCGGGGACCGCAGACATTCGAGTCAGGGGCGGAAAAGAAGGCGCATTCGCTGTTGTCGCACGCCAGTATGCCTCCGGCGACATCCAGATCGTCCCAATCCAGTCGAGCATCCTCGCCCGCGCCGTCGTCGCGCAGATACCTACTGCACCCCGAGGACACGAGCAGGCCCGAGCCGCCTCCATCCGCGAACTCACCGAACCGACCGCCACCACATCGGTGAGGCAGCAGATCGGCGAGAGTGAACCGCGCGCGTTGCGTCGTCTCCTTCTCCGCGACCGCTCCGGTGCGGGCAGCATCCGACTGCTCGCTCCGAACGCTCACGGTCGCCTCACGACGGAATCGGATATCGGCTGGTTCGATGTCGTCGACGACGGTCGCTACATGTTCTCCCCGGGCACCGACACGCGAGTAGTGCCCGCTACCAACGACATTCTGCGTGAGGAACTCGACCGCCGAATCGACAGGGCCCGCGACCGCCGACGACAGGACGCACCGACACCCTGGTGACGGTCGTTACTCGCCTGCTGCGCATTCCTCGACGAATGCCACCACACCGCGGTGGTACTCGGACGCCGCGAACCCCACACTCATGTTGTGTCCGCTGCCTGCCTGCCGATGCTCGACGAAGCGCGGGGATTCGACGAACATTTCCTCGATTTCCGACCGTAGAGCATCGTCTGTCTCCCAGACCTTTTCGTGCTCGGCATAGGTGAACCGAACCGGGATGCAGACATCGGGAGCGAGATGCATGAAGTCCTTCGGCCACTCGGCTGCGACCACCGCCTCGTAGCGAGGGGTGATGCAGGTGAGGCTGCGACCTCCACGCACCTCCGGCGGGTAGGTGTCCTCGGGATGCCACAGCAGATCCCGGATGGCGCCCCGGTTCCGCGTCGTACGCATCTGCTTGATGATCTCGAGCGCCTCGCGTTGCTTACGTGTGCCGGTGCCCGCGAGTTCGACACCGAGTAGCGACGCGCCTCGCGGGTCTGCTGCCATCCGGAGACCGAGGTCGCAGCCTGCCGAGTGCGCGAGAAGGAAGACACCGGCGCCGCGCGAATGTCCTTCGAGCAGTGCATTTACAGCGCCGTAGGCGGCGTCGACACGGTTGGCGGGATCGTCGAACCGTTCCTGATATTCGAACGAGTCTGCGTAGCCCGGGCGGTCGATCGCGAGGACGGTGTAGCCGAGTGCCGCAGCGGTGCGGAGCAGCGACAGTTCCGGATGGCCGTCCAGATCGAAGTACCGGGAGGTCGTGGCTCCGCCATGCAAGGCGACGATCACCGCGCGCGGCTGCTCCACGTACGAACACAAGGCCGAGATCTGTGCTCCGTCTACCTCGACGGTTCGGGCGGTCACGGTGTCGGCGAGCGCTCCGGCGTCCGCGGCGTTCATCGATCGGCTTTCAGCAACATGACGCCGCTCGGTGTGAGCCCTCCGCTGCTCACCACCGCGACACGCGCGTCTCGAACCTGACGGTCTCCCCCGTGGCCGCGCATCTGCGTGACTGCCTCGTGCACGAGTCCCATACCGTGGGTGCGTCCGTGTGAGAGCTGACCTCCGTGGGTGTTCAACGGCAACCTTCCGTCGAGCGCGATGTTCGTTCCCTTGTCGAGGAAGTCCTTCGATTCCCCGATGTCGCAGAAGCCCAATGCCTCGATCCACGACAGACAGTTGAAGGTGAATCCGTCGTAGAGCTCCGCGACATCTACATCGTCGGGACGCATCGTGGTGCGACTCCACAGGTGCGCGGCCTGCCCCAGGACCTGGGGTTCGTGGGCGAGGGTGCTCTGGTCCCAGTCGAGCCGCTCGAGTATCTGGGTACCGACCGCTTCGACGAACACCGGCGGTTGCGCGAGGTCGTGGGCGGTGTCGCGGGCCGACACGATGACCGCCACTGCACCGTCGCACGGTACGTCGCAGTCGTAGAGTCCGAACGGTGTCGTGATCGGGCGGGCACCCAGGTAGTCGTCCATGGTGAGCGGGTCGCGGTAGATCGCTTCGGACGTCCGGGCGGCGTTCGCGCGTTGGTTGAGCGCAATCCACCCGAGCGTCTCACGGTTCGTTCCGTAGCGATGAAAGTGCCGCTGCGCAGTCTGTGCCAGTAGGTGCGCGGCCGAGACGGCGCCGTACGGCGCGAACCATTCATCCGGCAGTCCGCCTGCCGGTGCGGTGCGGCCGGTGCGCACGAGTTCGCTGTACGTCGATTCCCACACCGTGCGGAAACACAGCACGTGTCGCGCGAGACCGGACGCCACGGCGAGCATCGCTGCAATCACCGAGCCTCCGGGACCGAACGTCTCCGCGGCGCCGTTGTGCCAGGTCGGCCTCAGTCCGAGTGTCGATTCGACGGCCGCGATCCCACCTTCGGTGAACGGGCCGAGAGATCCGGCCCCCGGGTAGGTGGAAAGCCCGTCGATGTCGCCGACGGTGAGGCCGGCGTCGTCGATCGCGGCCCGGCAGGCGTCGATGGTCAGCGACAACGGATCGACCATGAGACGACGACCGATGCGCGACATACCGATTCCGGTGAGCGCGACCTCGTCCTCGAACTTGTTCGTACTCACCATCGGGCGCACACTTCGGCGAATCGATTCGGCGTCCGGTTCATCGGCCGGTAGTTCTGTCACCGCTGCGGCTTCGGCCGGACGGAACAGTGGGAGCCACACTCCGTCGGCTTCTTCGAAGACCACGTCCATCCGCATACCGAGCGTGAGATCGTCTTCCGCGCATGCGACCGCGTTCGTTGTCAAGCGCACGCGCGGGTCGTCCTCGAGCGCGACCTGGGCGACGATGTACGGCGGTGGCATTCCCGGTGCCGCAAACCTGTGGTTGACCGTGAAGCCGATGAGTGTCGCGCGACCCGAGACGACGCGAATGCCCATCTCGCTGCCGTGGCAGTAACGGCACGCCGACCGCGGTGGATGGATCAGCGCCGAGCACGAGCGACATTCCTGTATCCGCAAGTGGCCGTCGGCGCCGGAGGCCCAGAAGAACTCCGTCTCCGGTGAGGTCGACGGCGCCAGGCGTGTGGTGGGTGCGCTCACGAAAGCACTTCTTCCTGCACCTGTTGGGCAGCCCACCGGTAGTCGGGTTTTCCGTTGCCCAGGCGCCGTATCGCAGGGACGAACACGAAGTGCTTCGGGATCTTGTACCTTGCGAGCGATGCGCCGCAAGCGTCTTTCAATTGCTCTGCAAAGCACGTTATCTCGTCCACGACGTGCACCAGTGCGACGACCTCCTGGCCCCAGCGTTCACTCGCACGACCGATAACCAGGGCATCGACCACACCGGGATATGCGCGTAGGACTGCCTCGACCTCTTCGACGAAGACCTTCTCGCCTCCTGTGTTGATGACGAGCGAATCGCGGCCGAGCAAGCGCAGCGACCCATCGTCCGCCATCCTCACGCGATCTCCCGGTATCGCCATTCGCTCGCCGTCGACCACCGGAAAGGTGTTTTCGGTGGCCTGCCGGTCGCGGAAGTAACCGAGGGGGACTCGGCCGGAGCGGGCGGCCCATCCGATCTCGTCATCACCAGGCTTCAGCAGCCGGGTGCGATCGTGCGACACCGCAGATCCCCCCGGCATCGGGGCGAACGTGTCTACCTCGGCACCGCGGCTGCTCCGTCCGAATCCCATCCCGCCTGTCTCGGTCGAGCCGTATCCTTCCACGATGGTCACGTTCGGGAGCAGCTCGAGGAACGCCTTCCGGTGGATCGCATTCGTTGCGGCTCCACCACTTGCGATGACCACCAACGACTCGAAGTTGTGTCGGCGCTTGCGCATCTCATCGACGAGAGGGCCGGCGTATGCGTCGCCGACGATGGTCATGAGCAGCACATTCTCCTTCTCGACGATCTCCAACGCCGTACGCGCATCGAATGTGTTCCGATCGTCGTAGAGCACCACGGTCTGGCCGGCCAGCAGGCCTGAGAACGCCGTCCACGTCCCTGCCGCGTGCGACAGCGGCGACACCGCAAACCAGCTCTGACCGGTCAATGCGGTGAGTGCCTTGATCGGTTCGGCGGACTCGTGGTCGGAGCCGTTCATCGACGACACGTACGCGTCGCCCTGTCGCCAGAGCACCGCCTTCGGACGGCCGGTCGTGCCGCCCGTGCACATCATCATCAGGTCGTCGGGTGATCCTGTGATCCTGAGGTCCGGGTTGCCTTGTGCGACAGCGTCGTCGAAGGTGACGACACTACTCAGTTCGGGCGTGTCGGTGCCGTCGTCGACGGACACCAGCAGCTCCACGCCGTCCTTCAGCGCTGCACTACCGTCGATCACTTCGGATACCACCGGACCGAACGACCTGTGATAAACGATTCCTCGTGGCGCAATGTATTCGAGAAGACTGCGAACTTCCTGCGCCGTGTAGCGAGGGTTGATGTTGACCGGTACGACCCGCGCCTTGAGGCATCCGATCAGCACATCGGGATACAGGTCGTTGTACATGAGCATGGCGACACGGTCTTGGCCGCACTCCCACCGCTCGAGTCCCTCCCTTGCGGCATGGGCTCCGAATCCGCGTTCGGCGAGGAAGTTTGCGAACCGTCGGGTGCGCAACGCGGATTCACCGAAGGTGTTCCGACGATCCCCGCAGACGGTCATGGTTCGTTCGGGTACTGCTTCTGCGACGGCGTCGAAGACCTCGCCGAGAGTCCATTCGGTCAACGCATTCTCCTTGGGCAGGTCGTTCAGCGAAAGTCTGTCGTTCAGCGAAAGTCTGTCGGTCGGCGTGAATTCAGGGGACGATCACGCAGCGGCCGACGGGTTCCGCCACTGCCTGTCGTGCGTAGATCCCCCGCTGCAACGATGTGAGCAGGGCATTGCGGGTTTCCTCGGGACTGATGAGTTCGTCGAAACCCATGTGCTCGGCCGAACGATAGGACGCCTCGAGTTCCATTTCTCGAAGCGACGCCGAGAGGCCGTCGTCAGCGTTCGATGCGCCACTGAGGGCGTCTGCGCTCATGGCACCCATCGTCGCCCCCGGGTAGGCATACGCGGCGACCTGCCCGTCGAACCCGATCAGCGACATCACCATGGATCCGAATCCATAGGCTTTTCTCAGCGTCACATGCATTTTCATCGTCGTGGCGGTGGTCTGTGCGACGAACATGCGGGCACCACTGCGGAGGACGCCGCCGCGTTCGGATTCGCTGCCCGGCAGCATCCCGGGATTGTCGGCGAGGAACACGAGCGGCAGGTGGAAAGCATCTGCGACCGAGATGAAGTGGGCCGCTTTGTCGGCCGCATCGGAGTCGATCGAGCCGGCGATCACCTGCGGCTGATTCGCGACGACCGCAATGGGATGCCCGCCCAGGTGCGCCAACCCGCAGATGATTGCCCGCCCGAAGTCCGGTTGCACCTCGAACCAGTCCTTCGTGTCGACCACCGCGTCGATCACGGATCTCATGTCGTAGGTGCTGCGGTTGTCGCGGGAGATGACGTCGAGAAGTTCGGGGGTGTCGCGGGGTTCGGAGAACTCGTCGGGCTCGGTCGCGATGGGGTACGACCACGCGCTCGGCGGGAAGTACGACAGGTAGCGGCGGATCTCGTCGAGAACTTCTTCGTCGGTGTCGGCGACGTTGTGGATCAGTCCGCTGGCGATGGCGACGTCGGGTCCGCCGAGATCTTCCTTCGAGACGTCCTCCCCCGTGGACATCTTCACGACCGGCGGACCGGCCGTGAAGATCGCACCTTGCCGACTCATGATGGCGAAGTCGGAGACCGGTGCGATCAGCGCGCCGTGTCCGGCGGAGGCACCGAGGACCGCGGTGACCACCGGTACCTTCCCCGAGCACTGAGCCTGTGCGAGCAGGTCGGTCGGGGTTCTGCCGTAGTGGTCGCCGGTGGCGCGGAACCCCGCGCCTTCGAGGAGCATGATGAGCGGAACCTTGTTGCGGACAGCGAGTTCCGCGAGCCGGTATCGCTTGGAGTTGCTGCCCGGTGAAATCGTGCCCGCGAGCGTGGTGAAGTCTTCGGCTCCCACCATCACCGGCATGCCGTGAATGAGCCCCGAACCGGCGATGATCGCGTCGGCGGCGACCTCTCCTCCGACGAGCGTGCCGAACTCGTGGAAACTACCTTTGTCGAGCAGGTGATCGATTCGCGCTCGCGCGTCGAGTTTGCCTTTGCCGCGGTGCTTGGCCACGCGTTCCGGGCCGCCCATTCCGTGCGCGTGCGTACGACGACGGGAGAGATCCGCGAGGGTGTCGTCCCAGATCCGCGCCTGTGTCATGTGAGGTCCTTCGGAGGTCGTCATGTGGCCGTCGAATAACTGATCGGCAGGTGTTTGAGCCCGCCGACGAAGGTCGTTGCTGTCAGTTCGGGTTTGCCTGCGAGTTCGATCGAACCCAGACGCGGCAAGAGTTCGGCGAAGAACTTCTTCATCTCCATCCGGGCCAGCCCGGCGCCCAGGCAGAAGTGCACGCCGAATCCGAACGCGACATGGTTGTTGGGGTCGCGTCGGATGTCGAAGCGGAAGGGATCATCGAAGACGTCTTCGTCGCGGTTGGCCGACGCGTAGGACAGCAGGAGGGAATCACCGGCCGCGATTCGCACACCGCGGATCTCGGTGTCTTCGGCGGCCGTCCGCATGAATGCCTTGACGGGAGTGACCCACCTGATCATCTCCTCCACCGCCTGCGGCAGCAGATCGAGATCGGCACTCAACGCGCGGCGTTGATCGGGATGGTCGATCAACGCACGAAGCCCGCCGGCGATGGAACTGCTGGTCGTGTCGTGGCCGGCGGTGGCGATGATTGTGTAGTACGACATGGTCTCGATGTCGGAGAGGGGTTCGCCGTCGATACGAGCATTGGCGATCGCGGACGCCATGTCGCCGGTGGGGTTCTCGCGACGTGATGCCGTGAGTGCGCTGAAGTACTCGAACATCTCGAGGAGCGCATTCATGGTTTCGTCCGCAGGCTCGCTTCGTTTGAGTTCGTCGTCGTCACTACCCACGAGTTCCTGCGTGAGACGGAGCATTCGGGGGAAGTCGGATTCGGGTACGCCGAGCAGCGACATGATGACGTAGAGCGGGAAGTTCACCGCGACCTCGGACACGAAGTCACATTCACCTCCGGCAGCCATCATCCGGTCGACGTGATGCTTCGCGAGTTCCTCGATGCGGACTTCCATGGCTTTCATGGCTTTCGGGCGAAACCAGTCGGTTGCGATGGAGCGCAACACACGATGTTGTGCACCGTCGAGGTGAATGAGGGTGCGCACACCGGCCGCCGCCTGCATCTCGTCCGACTCCGCCGTCATGAGCACCGGGCGAGGCCAGTTGGTGAAGAGTGTGTTCTCGCGTTCGACGGCCATGACGTCGGCGTGCTTGAGGAGTGCCCAGAACGGCCGATAGGACGGCGCCTCCACCCGAACCACCGGTTCCGTTGCGCGCGCCTTCGTCAGCACCGAATGCAGGTGGTCTTCATCCTTGTATGCGGTCGGGGTAGCCAAGACCTCGGCGCCCTCTCCGACGAGTCGATGGTTCACGAACGACACTCCGTTCCCCGGTATTCCGGCGACGCTTCGGTCGGGCGTCGCAGACCCGAACGCTGGTCTTCTCGCCCCAGAGTGATTTATAGTGCGCCTTACTGTCAAGCATTCTATATAGCTTTCGTCGGGTTGATCCCGGAAAGGCGCGAAGCCACATGACAACTGATCAGCGCAGGATTGTCGTCGTCGGAGCGGGGTCGGGAATCGGTGCCGCGACCGCCGCCCACTTCCACGAACAGGGCCACCACGTCCTCGCCGTCGATCTCCGTCCGGACGGCGCGCCGGCGTCGGAACATGCGCAGTGCGACCTGCGTGATGCTGCGCAGATCGAGACTCTGCTCGGCTCGATCGGAGGAGACTGGGATCTGCTCGCCTACGTCGCGGGGGTACCCGGAACCGCACCTGCCGGCGACGTCCTGAAGGTCAACTACCTCGGAATGCGGCTGTTCGCCGAAGGCATGCTGCCCCTGCTACGCAACGGCGGATCCGTCGTCACCGTCGCGTCGGTTGCAGCCATCGGGTGGCAGGAGCGCCAGAACGACCTCGCCGGCCTTCTCGAGGCAACCGACGGCGACGCTGTCGAACGCTGGCAGGCCGAACAGGATCCGAACTATCCCGTGTACAGCACGTCGAAACAGGCCGCGATCATCTACGCGAAGCGTCTCGCGCCCACCGCGTGGCAGAAATACGGCGTCCGAGTGAACACCGTGAGCCCCGGACCCACCGAGACCCCGATCCTCGGCGACTTCGAGGAGTCGATGGGCAAGGACGTCCTCGACGGGGTGAAAGCACTCATCGGCCGGCATGCCACCGTTGCCGACATCGTTCCGGTCATCGCGTTCCTGGGGTCGCCGGCTGCGGGATGGGTGAACGGCCAGGACATCCACGTCGACGGCGGTTTCGTCGCCCCGCTCACCGTCGGTGCACCAATCCAGCTCTGACCACCCTTCGACACCCGAGGTGACCATGCCCGACCACGCCGTGAGCCCCGACCGGCCACTGCTCTCCGATCTGCACGCCGGCATCCTGACACTCACCCTCAACCGCCCCGAACGGAAGAATGCGATCACGCCCGAGATGTGGGCGCGCCTCCGAGAACGACTTTTCGACGCGGCCGTCGACAACGGGGTTCGCGCGGTGGTGCTCACCGGCGCGGGCGGCACGTTCTGCAGCGGCGCCGACATCGCCGACACCTCGGGAATGAACGAGTTCCCCGACCCATCCGACCTGATCAGCACCATAAACGACACCATCCGGCTGCTCCAGGAGCTTCCGGTGCCGACCGTCGCGAAGGTGAGCGGGGTCGCGGCCGGGGCGGGCTGGAATCTCGCCCTTGCCTGCGACCTGGTTGTGGCAGCGTCGGATGCGCGGTTCTGCCAGATCTTCGCGCGACGCGCGTTGTCGCTGGACACGGGCGGGTCGTGGCTGCTCCCGCGTCTCGTCGGGCTGCAGCAGGCAAAGCGGCTGGCACTCCTGGCCGACATGATCGGAGCGGACGAGGCACAGTCGCTCGGTCTCGTCACGTGGGTAGCGGCACCGGAATCGCTCGACGAATTCACCCACAGCATCGCGGAGCGGCTCGCCTCCGGGCCCCCGCTCGCACTCGCACAGACCAAGGACCTACTCAACCGCGGACTCGACCGGACGCTGACCGAAGCGCTCGAGTCCGAATCACAGGCACAGGCCGCGAACCTCCAAGGCCCCGCCGTGATCGAAGCATTCGCTGCCTTCTCCGAGAAGCGCGACCCCGACTACACCCGTGCCCCGGCCTGATTGCAGAAGGAAGAACAGTGACGTTCGAGACCATCGAATACGCAGTCGACGGCCACACCGCAACCCTCACCCTCGACAGGCCCGAAGCGCTCAATGCCCTTAGCCCGCACATGATCACAGAGTTGCGTGCCGCGTACGCCGAGGCCGAGAACGACGACAAGATCTGGACCCTCGTCGTCACCGCCAACGGTCGGGCGTTCTGCACGGGCGCCGATGTCAAAGAGATTCCGGGCGACGGCAAGGTGGTCAACGAACGGCCGTACCTGTCGACCTACGACCAGTGGGAGGCACCGCAAGAAGGCACACCCCCGTTTCGTTCGATGACGAAGCCGATCATCGTTGCGGTCAACGGGATCTGCTGCGGTGCAGGCATGGACTGGGTTACTACAGGCGACATCGTCATCGCCTCCGAGAAGGCCACCTTCTTCGACCCCCATGTCAGCATCGGTCTTGTCGCAGGACGTGAGGTGGTGCGCGCCGCGCGGGTGCTCCCGCGCAACGTGGCACTGCGCATGGCACTGATGGGCAAGCACGAACGGATGAGCGCCCAGCGCGCATACGAACTGGGGATGATCACCGAGATCGTCGAGCACAACCTGCTGCTCGAACGGGCACACGAGATCGCCGATATCGTCAACTCCAATGCGCCACTCGCAGTTCGGGGGACCCGACTCGCCATCCTCAAGGGACTGGACCTACCGCTACACGAGGCCGAGATGCTGGCCGAATCGTTCCGTGAGCGGGTGACGCGCACGGAGGACGCCCTCGAAGGCCCTCGCGCGTTCGTCGAAAAGCGTGCGCCTATGTGGCAGTGTCGATGAAGACCCAGGGGTCGATGAAGACCCAGGGGTCGATGAAGACTCAGGGCAGATCAGCGGTCAGGTGAAGTCGGAGCCACCGTCGATATTGATGTTTGCTCCGGTGATGTACGAGTTGCGCTGCGAGGCGAGGAACGCCACCAATGGCCCTACTTCCTCCGGCAGACCCGCACGAGGCATCTGCGACGGGTGTCCGAAATGTGTTCCGATAGCGTCCATCAGAGCGTAGGGATCGCTCGATTCGACGCCCACCGACCTCGCCCACTCGATCAGGGACGGCGTGACGATAGTCCCAGGTGAAACTACGTTCACCAGAATCTCATCGGGCGCCAGGAGTAGCGAAAGATTCTTCGACGCACTCGTCAACATCGACTTCGCCGCAGTGTACGCCACGAGCGGACCACTTTGGCGCTGAGTGGATTGCGCAGAGAAGTTGACGACGCGTGCCCACTGCGCGGAACGCAGGAGCGGAAGGGCCGATCTCACGCAGCGCACCATCGACATCACGCCGTCCTCGACGGCGTCGTGCCATTGGTCGTCGGTCAGGATGTCGAATGCCCCCTGCGCGCTCGGTCCCACCGTGTTGACGAGCACATTGAGTTCACCGCCCCAGCGCTTTCCGAGTTCTTCGAAGAGGTCGGTCACAGCCTGCCCGTCACGTACATCGGCCACGAGTCCGACGGCATCGGGGCTTCCGCATTCGGCCAAGCTCGCCGCGGCCGACTCTGCGCCGGCACGCGACCGGCCCACGACCGCAACGCGCGCACCCTCTTGTGCCAGGCATCGGGCAGACGCGAATCCCATCCCACGAGTACCACCCACCACAACCGCTGCGGCACCGCCGAGTCCGAGATCCATCGTGCCCCTCATCTACCGGTACGTCATAACTTATGCCGATACCGTAGCTTATACGGTAAGCATGTCTACAGTAGAGGACATAGGGCGGCGGCTCGCCCGTGCATCCCGGACGTAACTCGTAAGGCGGTACCCGATATGGCGAAGCGAACCCGGCTCGAGCGAGGGTCCCTCAACCCGGATGACATCCTCAGGGGCGCATTCGAGCTCTCCGAGGAAGTAACTGTCGACAATCTGAGCATGCCGATGCTGGCACGACACCTCGACATCGGCGTGACCAGCATCTACTGGTACTTCCGCAAGAAGGACGACCTTCTCACCGCGATGGCCGACCACGTACTGCGCGAATCCATGCGGTCCATGCCCCTCGTCGAAGCGCCGAACTGGCGCGACACCCTGCGCACGCATGCGCGCACTGTTCGCCGCACGATCCTCGACCGACCGATCCTGTGCGACCTCGTCCTGATCCGCCCGTCGTTGAGCTCCAACGCAGCTCGGCTCGGCGCATTGCACAACGAGAACGTGATAGCGAACCTCGTCGAGTCCGGTTTCACACTTGCCGACGCGGTGAACATCTACTCTGCCGTGCAATTGCATGTGCACGGAATGGTCGTCCTCCAACGGCTACAGGAGAAGAACCGGCAGTCCGAGGAACCCTCGGGTGCGTACTACGAGATCCTGTCGATCTCTCCCGAAACCACTCCCCTACTTGCAGAGGCGAGCGAAAGTGGCCTGCAGAGTGGCGAACCCAACGACCGGAACTTCGAATACGGACTGGAATGCATCCTCGACCACGCCGCGGACGTCCTTGTTTCGCAAAGGGATCGGGGTGCGGTCCCCGCACGTTCGACATGACGATCGCGAAGCACCAGGAGTAAGCGGGTGTGCCGATCGGGGCCAGAGCGGTCCTCCTGCGGTTTCACTTCACGGTGAAACGTGTCGCGTCGAGGATCATCACCACGCGGTCGTCGACGTCGTCGGGCAGCTGTAGGCCGGATTCCCCGTAGCGCTTGCCCAACGACAGGTAGAACGACGCGTCGTGATCCCCCCGCACCGTTACCAACCAGCCGCGAACCTCGAGGCACCGCACAGGCTCGTCCGGGTCGGTGATCAGGAACGAATAATTGGGGTTCGCCTGCAGACTCACGAACTTCTTGCGGGGGATGGTGTGGCTCACCCTCAGATGTGCACCATCCCAGGTGAATCGCATCGGAGTCAGGCTCGGCGACCCGTCCGGACTGACCGTGCCGAGCACACCGACGATCGGCCGTTCGAGAAGGTCCTCGTAACCGGGAGGCACTTTCGACATCATGATCCCAAGTTACCGTAAGGTCGACTGTTGACATAACCGTTGTGCGCTGCAAGGCTCGAATTCACGAGCGGGCACGAACAAGGAGTCCTCCATATGGCAGCGTCCGACGATGCACCGATCTTCGATGCCGACACACACATGTACGAGACGTCCGAAGCACTGACGAGATACCTCCCCGACAAGTACACGAACGCCGTCCAGTACGTACAGATCGGTCGTCGCACGCGCCTCGCCATCAACGGCAAGATCACCGACTTCATCCCGAATCCCACCTTCGACAGGGTCGCCGCGCCGGGCGCACACGAGAAGTTCTTCGCCGGCGAGAACGTCGACGGCCTCACACTCCGCGAAATGCAAGGTTCCGCCATCGACTGCCCGCCCGCCACCCGCGGCCCCGAGGAACGCCTCGTCGAGATGGACCGCCAGGGAGTGCGGGAATCACTGGTCTTCCCCACTCTCGCCAGTCTCGTCGAACACTCGTCCGCCGACGATCCGGAACTGACACTCGCAATCGTCCACGCCTTGAACCGCTGGATGCTCGAGCACTGGGGCTTCGACCACAAAGGCCGAGTGTTCACCACACCCGTGATCAACTGCGCCGAGGTCGACGGAGCCCGCCGCGAATTGGCCTACCTCGTCGAGAACGGGGCGAAGGCCGCATTGATCAAACCCGCTCCGGTCAAGGGCCTGCACGGGTGGCGCTCTCCCGCACTCCCCGAGTTCGACCCCTTCTGGCGCGACGTGGAAGAAGCCGGCCTCCCGATTGCGCTCCACGCAAGCCAGCCACCACTCGACGAGTACGTCAACAAATGGGAACCGCCGAACACTCAGAGTTTCATGGCGATGAGCGCGTTCCGGTGGCTCGCGCTCGGGCACCGCGAGATCTCCGACATGCTCGGAAGCCTGATCTGCCACGGAACCCTCACGCGCTTCCCGAAACTGCGAATCGCAAGCGTGGAGAACGGCAGTTCATGGATCCGGCCGCTGTTCCACGACCTCGAGGATCTGACGAAGAAGATGCCGCAGAACTTCCCGGAAGATCCGCTCGAAGTATTCCGCCGCAATGTCTGGGTCAGCCCCTTCTGGGAAGGGTCGGTGGCCGATGTCGTCGACATGGTCGGCTGGGACAAGGTCATGTTCGGCTCCGACTATCCACATCCCGAAGGCCTTCCCGAGCCGAAGGGCTACTGGAAGTACGCCGAAGGGATGGATCGTCGACGAACGTGGGATTTCATGGGCGACAACGCTCGCCGCTTCATGGGCCTGCCGATCGCGAATCCGGATCCGGAGGCCGCGAACCCACCGAAGCTCGCCACGGCACGGTAACCGCCCGAACGCACGAGCCCGCGTACCGCCCTCGGAAGGGAACGAGCATGGACAAGAACGACATGATCCTGGTCAGCGTCGACGACCACATCATCGAACCACCCGATATGTTCGCCAACCATCTCCCCAAGAAGTACGTGGACGATGCACCGCGCTTGGTGCACATGGAGAACGGCGCCGACATGTGGAAGTTCCGCGACCGCATCATTCCCAATGTCGCTCTCAACGCAGTCGCCGGGCGCCCGAAGGAGGAGTACGGCCTCGAACCCGAAGGTCTCGATGAGATCCGGCCGGGCTGTTACGACGTGCACGAACGCGTCAAGGACATGAATGCCGGTGGCGTTCTGGCGCAGATGAACTTCCCGTCGTTCCCCGGCTTCGCTGCCCGCCTGTTCGCGACCGAGGATTCCGAGTTCTCGCTCGCGCTGGTGCAGGCCTACAACGACTGGCACCTCGAAGAGTGGTGCGGTGCCTACCCCGGCCGGCTCATTCCGATGGGTCTACCCGTGATCTGGGACGCCGAACTGTGTGCTCAGGAGGTCCGGCGCCTCGCGAAGAAGGGCGTGCACTCCCTCACCTTCACCGAGAACCCGGCCGCGCTCGGATACCCGAGCTTCCACGACGAATACTGGAATCCGCTGTGGAAGGCCCTCGTCGACACCGATACCGTGCTGTCGATCCACATCGGATCCTCGGGCAAACTCTCGATCCCGTCGACGGATTCGCCACCCGACGTGATGATCACGCTCCAGCCCATGAACATCGTGAACGCGGCCGCAGATCTTCTGTGGTCGCGCCCGGTCAAGGAATACAAAGATCTCAAGATCGCGCTCTCCGAGGGCGGCACGGGTTGGATCCCGTACTTCCTCGAACGCGTCGACCGCACCTTCGAGATGCACTCGACGTGGACGCTGCAGGACTTCGAGGGAAAGCTCCCCAGCGAGGTGTTCCGAGAGCACTTCCTCACGTGCTTCATCAGCGATCCGCTCGGCGTGAAACTCCGCCACGACATCGGTATCGACAACATCGCGTGGGAAATGGACTACCCGCACAGTGATTCGATGTGGCCGGGTGCACCCGAGGAGCTCAGCGGTGTCTTCACCGACGACCACGTGCCCGACGGGGAGGTCGACAGGATGACACACCTCAACGCGATGCGGTGGTACTCGTTCGACCCGTTCGCACACGTACCCCGCGAGCAGGCCACCGTCGGAGCATTGCGAGCGGCAGCCGCAGGTCACGATGTGAGTATCCGAGCGCTGAGCCATCATCAGACGAGCGCCGAAGAGAAGCTCGCGGCCTGGGAGCAGCAGATCAGCGCAGCGTCCCAGATGCAGCGCTCGAGCTGAACTCATCCGGCCCGACAACGAGGAGTATCCGTTGGACGTACCGTTCACGTGGAAGGTCACGGGCTGGTTCGTGATCGGCTGGTCGGAGGAGTTCGAGACCGGGCACAGCCGCGCCCTGCACTACTTCGGCGACGAACTCGTCGCCTATCGCGACGAGGCCGGTGAGCTGCACGTGATGACCGGGCACTGCCGTCATCTCGGAGCGCACCTCGGACACGGCGGCAAAGTGGTGGGCGACTGCATCGAATGCCCGTTCCACGGGTGGCGGTGGGGGCCGGACGGGAGCAACCGGTACATTCCCTACGACCCCGACCGCCCCAACAAGGCATTGAAGCTGCGGGTCTATCCGGTCCAGGAGCAGCACGGCGTCGTCTACATGTGGCACCAGCCCGACGGAAAGCCACCGCAGTGGGAACTTCCCGACCCGTTCACCAAGTTCCCCGAGATCACCGCCGGCCCCGACAGTTACCACCGCATCTATCCGGAGTTCTCACGCCGCGCGGAGTATGAGCCGGTGCACCCGCAGATCGTGGCCGAGAACGGCCCGGACAGTGCGCATTTCCGGTACGTGCACGGCGCAAGCGTGACTCCGGTGTCTCTCGGATGGGAAGCCGTCGACAACGAGTGGCGATTTCTCACCGGCTGGCCCGATGAAGCCAGCGACGATCCCGACAAGATGGCGCTGCGGATCCACAGTCATTTCTCCGGACTCGGATACGCGATGAGCGCGTTCGAGGGCGCACAGAACTACCGGCTGATCTTCGCCTGCACCCCCGTCGACGACGGGCATTCCGATCTCTTCTATTCGATCTGGTGGCCCCGCAACGACGGCGACGACTCCGACGTCCCACCTCAGGACGTTCAGGAGAAAGTCGAGCGTCGGTTCCTCAACACCGTCTTCGAAGACCTCGGGATCTGGCGCTACCAGGTCTACGTCGAGAATCCCCCACTGGGCCGTATCGATGCCAAGCCGTACATGGCGATGCGCCGGTGGGCGACGCAGTTCTACGAAGTACCGGCCGCGGACGTCAAGGATCCCGTGTGAGTCTCGCCAGCACTCGCGAGGCTGTCAGCTTCCCGCTGCTGCAATCGCAGTAGCGGGAAGCTGACAGCCTCGCGTGAACGCCAACGATCTCCTGTTCATCCCTTCCTGCGTCCGAGACCGGGTATCGGACCGGCTTCCACCACAGCAGCAAGCCAGCCCAGATCGACACCTGCGTCTTCGGCTGCCGCGGTACATGCGGCTACGTCCTTCCGCAGGAACGGGGACGCGAACTCGTCGAAGGTCTCGACACCGCCGACCTTGCTGATCGATGCCAGCGCATGACTCCGTCCGCTGCACAACGCAATCGCATCGAGCAGCTCGCGACTTCCGATGCCGAGGTGCTCACCGAGCTCGACTGCAGCTGCGGCAAGTTGAGCGTTCGCTGCGAAGAGCAGATTGTTGACCAATTTCACGTTCAGAGCACTGCCGAAAGGTCCGGTCCTGATGATCGGATCCGCGTAGGCGCGCACCGCTGCTTCCACACGGGCGAGCACCTGCTCCTCGCCGCCCAGGAGTACGGTCAGTTCCCCTGCGGCGATGTCGTCTGCAGATCCACTCACGGGTGCATCGACGAGCTCCGGTCCGTCCGGATGATCGGCGCGGATCTTCGCGAGGGTGCCGACGGTGCCCGTCGTGTGCGACACGACGACCGCGCCTGCCTTCGCGTTCGCCATGAAACCGTCCGGCCCCGCGGCCAGTTCCGTCAACTGTGCATCCGAGAACAGGCAGACGATGAGAATGTCGGCTTGCCGCGCGACGTCCGCGACCGAGTCGGCGAGGTACGCACCCGCACCTCCCAGACGCATACGTACCTCTTCCTTGCGTGCGTAGAGGCGGACGTCATGTCCCGCATCGAGGAGCCGTCGGACCATGGGCTCGCCCATCTGGCCGGCTCCGAGAAATCCGATGATGTCGGTCATGGCGGTGCTCATCCCTTCCAGGGCACGGACTTCACATAGCCTCCGGCGTCGATCCGGAGCTGGCTGCCGGTGATGAAGCGCGACGCGTCGCTCGCGAGGAACAGAACTGCCTCGGAGACGTCGGACGGTTCGATGTACGGCACGCGCATCGCCTGCATGGCCGGGAATGCAATCTCGGCCTCTTCCCGCGTCGGGTGCTCGAGGTCGGGTCGGAATACCCGGTACATGCCCTCGTTGTGAAGCATGTCGGTGTTCACGTTCGTCGGATGCACAGCATTGATGCGAATGTCCTTCTTCGCCAGCTGCACTGCGAGATCGTTGACGTAGCGCGCAACCATCTGCTTCGCGAGACTGTATGCCGAACCGCCCGGTCCCTGGTTGGTCGCGCTGCCCAGTTGAGCGGCCAAGGAACCGGTTGCGATGATCGACGCCCCAGCACCGAGGTGCGGGATGCTGCCCTGCACGACGTTGAACACCCCGGCCAGATCGGTGTCGATCGTGTCGGACCAGGACTGCAGTGTCTGTCCTTCGCCCATCGGGCAGATCCCTGCATTGGCGACGACGATGTCGAGTCCGCCGAGTTCGCTCACTCCATCGGCGATCGCGTTCCACACGTCGCGGCGTTCACGGACATCGGCGACCACGGTGTGGACACGAACCCCTTCCTTCTCGACGAGACGTGCCGTCTCCTCCAGATCCTCCCGCTTCGCCAGCGGGTAGGTGTTGCCGTCGAGGTCTGCGCAGATGTCGAGGGCGATGATGCTCGCGCCCTCGGCCGCGAGGTGGAGCGCATGCGATCTCCCCTGCCCGCGTGCTGCTCCTGAGACCAGTGCAACCTTGTTGTCCAGTTTGCCCATCCGTATGCCTTTCGTATCCGATGCTCGAACAGTTCTCACGCCTGCCGGGGGACCCGCGCGGCGAGGGTCTTGGTTTCGAGGTACTGCTCGAAACCTTCTATCCCGCACTGCCTCCCGATACCGCTGTTCTTGTAACCACCGAAGGGTGCGTCGGCGCCGTAGAACATGCCGCCGTTGATGCCGATCGCTCCGGTGCGCACGCGACGCGCGATGGCTTCACCGCGTTCGAACGAGTCGGACATGATTGCACCGGCGAGGCCGAACGGACTGTCGTTGGCGATCCGGACCGCTTCGTCGTCGGTGTCGAAGGGGATCAGGATCGCAACCGGCCCGAAGACCTCCTCCTGCGCGATGGCGGCACTGTTGTCGACGCCCGTCAGAAGGGTCGGTGCCACGAAGTGGCCGCCGCGCAGATGCTCGGCGAGGCCTTCCGCCTCGCCCCCGCCGACGAGGAACTGTGCGCCGTCGATGCGCGCCTGCTCGAGCATGTCGAGGACCTTCTGTTTCTGTGCGGCACTGATCAGTGGGCCGACGAATGTCCCCGGCGCCGCCGGATCTCCCACGGGAAGCTGCTTGTACGCCTCGACTGCACCGGCGGACAGGTCGTCGAACAGCGACCGGTGCACGAGGATTCGGGTATTGACCGCGCAGGCCTGCCCCGCGTGGGAGCACGCACCGATCGTCGCCATGATCGCCTTCGACAGGTCGGCGCCGTCGGTGACGATGAGAGCCGATTTTCCGCCGAGTTCCAGGAACGTCCGCTTCATCGTGTCGGCTGCCCGGCGCATCAAGGTGCGGCCGACCGCGGTCGATCCGGTGAAGGAGATGAGGTCGACGCGCGGGTCGTCGGCGAGCAGACCGGCAACGGCGTTGTCGGGTGTGGTCACCACGTTGAACACCCCGGGCGGGATGTCGGTCTTCTCCGCAACGAGACGACCGAGACGAGCTGCGTTCCACGGCGTGTTCGGGTCCGGTTTGAGGACCACGGTATTGCCCGCTGCCAGGGCCGGGCCGATCTTGTTGAGGATCACCTCGATCGGGTAGTTCGACGGCGTGATGGCTGCAACCACCCCGACCGCTTCCTTGACCACGGTGCGGATGTTTCGCTGCCCGAACAGTCCTCCGCCGTCGAGGATCCGTTCCCATTCGAAGTCATCGATCAGCGACGTCGGATAGCGGAGAGCCTCCGACAACGGCCAATCGAGCTGGGCGTCGGCCGTGGCCATCACCGGGCATCCGACCTCTGCCACGAGTTCGTCTCGTAGATCTTCTTTCTCGGACTCGATGGCCGCCTGGAGTTGCTCGAGACAACGTCGGCGCAGGACGCGGTCGGTCGACCACTCGGTCTCGTCGAATGCGCGACGTGCCGCACCGATCGCGCGGTTCATGTCCTGTGCGTTCGCTGCGGCGGCGTCGCCGAGTACGAGTCCGGTGGCGGGACTGAGGTTTCGGTACGTCGCACCGTTCGTCGCCTCGGCCAGCACTCCGTCGATGAGCAATCGGGTCTCCGCACGCTGTGCAACGCGCCGCCCCAATTCCACGCTCGTGATCTCGGGACTGTCGACGACCTCACCCATATATCCTCCTCGACCACAGAACCGGATGACTAACTGTAATCTATACAGTAATGTCGGGGGAAGCTGTACAGCCGACTTTTGCGAGAAGGGAACGTCGATGTCCGATCTCCTCAACGGTGTCACTGTCGTGGAACTCGCCTCCTGGACCTACGTGCCGAGCGCCGGCGTCGTACTCCGCGACTGGGGCGCCGACGTCATCAAGATCGAAGACACCAGGGGAGGCGACCCGTGCCGCTATCTGACGGTCGGCGGCCTCGATCCCGCAGAATCCCGGGTGAAGGCCAACTTCATGATGGAGATCGGGAACCACGGAAAGCGCAGCATCGCACTCGATGTCAAGACACCGGAGGGACGCGAGATCTTCGTGAAACTCATCGCGAAAGCCGATGTCTTCCTGACGAACTGGCTTCCCGGTGCGCTCGAACGCGCCGACCTCTCGGTCGAGACCCTCCGCTCGTTCAACCCGAACGTGATCATCGCGCGCGGAAGTGGCCAGGGCCCACTCGGGCCCGACCGCGACAAGGGCGGATTCGACGCCTCCGGATACACGGCACGCGCGGGCGTTGCCTACGCACTCACACCCGACGGTCAAGAACATCCGTTCGCGCAGGGGCCCGCATTCGGCGATCTGCAGGGCGGCAGCACTCTCGCCGGCGGCATCGTCGCGGCCCTGTTCCACCGGGAGCGGACCGGAGTGGCACGGACGGTCGACGGATCACTTCTGGCCCAGGGGATGTGGGCCGTGGCGCCGGATATCTGCGCGGCCGACTACTACGGAATCGACCGCATCCCGGCCTATTCCCAGGGTGAGGCTCCCAACCCTGTGGTGAACCGCTACAAGACCCGCGACGGCAGGTGGCTCCAACTCGTGTTCCTGCAGGCCGATCGATTCTGGCACGGGTTCTGCGAGCGGATCGGCCGCCCCGAACTCGCAGTCGACGAACGGTTCACCCCGCTCGCCAATCTCGTTGCCAACAAGGACGAAGCGACCACCATCCTGCGGAAGGTCTTCGCCGACCGCGATCTCGCCGAGTGGCAGAAGATTCTCGCCGACGAACCGGGTGTGTGGGCACCGCTCGCGACCCCGGCCGAAGCTCTCGACGACCCGCAGGCCGTCGCCAACGGCTACCTGATGAGCGTCGCCGACGAGGACGGCGAGGTGTTCAAGACGGTCGCCGCCCCGATCCAGTTCGACGAGACCCCCGCGCTTCCGGGACGCTCGCCCGAACACGGCGAACACACCGACGAGATCCTCGAAGAGCTGGGCATGAGCTGGGACGACATCATCGCCGCAAAGGTCTCCGGGGCCGTGCTGTAAACCGACGGCACAGACGACGCCTGCCGAACCGTATGTGGTCCGGCAGGCATTGTCGTGGGACTCAGCTCTTGACCGGCGCGTACACCGGCCTGCCCAGCCCGAGCATGTACTGCCCGATCATGTTGCGGAACACTTCGAGGGTGCCCCCGTAGATTCCGCACAGTGGTGCCCACCGGTAGAGGTATTCGCTGGCTCCGTCGTCGATCGCCCCGTCGGCGTCCGTCGGCAACACCGACGCGGAGCCCAGGATATCCATCAGTTCGGGTGCGACGTCGCGCATCGTCTGAGCGATCGCGACCCGGCCGTACATGTTGGGCGTACTCAGCGCCATCTCGATCCGAGCGACGGCTCTACCGAGACGGTCGGCGACAGCTCCGTCGTCGATGCGTCGCCGGCCGTCGTTCCCGGGCCTGCTCACGATGGCCGCGACCGTGTCGACAGCCGTTCCCATGAACATGCCCTGGTGCTGGAGGATCGCGATGTCGTCGAGACCATCGGTGGCCGCCGCGACGACCCCGTGCTCTGCATCGAGCGGCCCACGTAACACCGCCCAGCCTCCGTTGACATCCCCGAGACGGTACTTGTCGGAGATGCGCACGTCGTTGTAGTAGACGATGTTCGTGCGATCGCCGTCCACGGTCCACAGTCCCTGGATCTCGATGCCGGGACTATCGAGCGGAACCAGGAACATGGTCAGGCTCTTGTGTTTCCGCTCCGCGTTCGGGTCGGTGTTGGTGATCAGGAATGCGTATCGGCAGTTGTGCGCGCCGGTGGTGAACATCTTCGAGCCGTTGATCACCCAGTCGTCGCCGTCCCGCACGGCCCTGGTCTTGCACGTCGCGATATCCGAACCGCCCTCGGGCTCGGTGTATCCGAGGCACATACGCACGTGACCGCTGAACACTCCGGGCATCACCTCGTCACGCAGTTCCGGCGAGCCGTATGCCTCGACCGAGTGCGCGACCAGGATCGTGGTTCCCCACGTCACCCACGGGGCATGCGCACGTCGACGTTCGAGTGCCCAGATGCGGCTCTCGACACGGGAGAAGCCACCATCCTCAGGCTTGCGGTACTCGCGTTCGAGGTATCCGGCCTCTCCCATCGCGAGATGGACGCCCTCGTCGAAGTTGTCGCCCGTCTCCCGATCGCGTCTGCGCACTTCGTCGGTGACGTGCTTACCGAGAAACGTGCGAATCTCGTCGAGAAACGCCTGCTCGTCGCCGGTCACTTCTACTCGTGAAAAATCCATGGTCCCTTCCTCTACACCGCAGCCAGGGCCGCATCGGCACCCGCCGGGGCGAGCGGAGCGACGGGGGACTGTGCGGAACGTTTCTTCACCACGACCTGTGCGACGTGTCGCGCGGTGTCGGCCGGATCCCCGCCGGCCAGCGACCAGCCGCGCGCCCGCACCAGATACGCACTCGCCGCAGCCTCGGTGGACACGCCGAGACCGCCCTGAACATGCACCGACATCGTCGCGGCGCGGGACGCCTCTTCCGTCATGAAAACGAAGGCGGCCCCTGCCAGTTCGGGCCGAACCTCCGGCTCGTTGTCGAGGAACCACGCCGCCTTCCGCGCCAATGCACGTCCTCCCTCCACTGCGATGGCCATGTTCGCGAGCGGATGCGAGATACCTTGCAGAGAGGAGATGGGGACTCCCAGCGTGTAGCGAGTCTTCGCGAACTCGGCGGCAATACGCATGGCCTGCTCCACCAGACCCACCAGGGCAGACGCGGTCAGCAGGCGCCATTCATCGAGGGCCCGGCCGAACGCCGTACTGGCGGTGGGACCGCTCGCGAGTATCTTCCGATGTGTTGCATCTGCGGGGTCGACCCACGCCATCGGCAACTTCCCGAGATTCTCGATACGTTCCGGGACCGGATCGAACGTGAGGAGCACGATGTCGTCGCCGTCGCGCACGATGAGGTCGTCGGCGATCGATGCAGTGGGGATCAACCGGCTTCCGGTCACGTTGCCGAGGTGCGGATCAAGACCGACGATGCGCTTTCCTGACGCGATCGCAGCGAGCTCCTGAACGTCGAGGCATGCCAGAAGCCGCGCAGCACACACATGATCGATCCACGGAACCGGCGCCAGATACCTGCCCACCTCCTCGGCGACGAGCGTCAGATCGACCAGCGTCGCTCCGTCACCACCGGCCCGTTCCGGAAGAGCCATCGTCGTTGCACCGGTCGCGCAGAGCCTCTCCCACAGGTCGCGGTCGAACCCCTCGGGCTCGGCGGCGTGCACGGTCTCGTGCGTGCAGTGGGTCTCGAAGAACTTGGCGTACGCGTTCTGCAGATCCAGTTGGTCTTCGCTCAGGCTGTAGTCCTCGCGCCGCAGCTCGTACCGATCCATCTCTACTCCTAAAGTTGTCGTCCGGAGATCAGTTGAGGGGCTGCCGGTCGCCGAAGAAGAAGTCCTCTGCGTTGTCGAAGAGGAAATTGCCGAGCGCTTCCTCGGTCAGGTCGAGTTCCACCGCCTCGGGGACGAGTCGGCGCTGCGTGAGCACCGGCCAATCGGACGCGAAGATCACCTTGTTCTGCCCGCGTGTTCGCATGAAGTGCAACAGATTCTCCGGCAGTCGTTTCGGCGACCACGCCGATGTCATGAGCCGCAGATTCGGGAACCTGAGCAACATCCGGATCGCGACGTCCCACCACGGATCCGCTCCGTGGATCATGCAGAGTTTCAGTTCTGGGAAGCGCACGCACACCTGATCGAGGTGGATCGGATTCTGAACTTCGCCGGGTAGTGCGGGACCGGGGATACCGGTGTTCATGCACAGCGGCAGGCCCATCTCGGCGCATTTCGTGTACAGCGGGTAGTACAAGGCGTGACTCGGTGAATAGTCACCGTCGCCCCAGAAGCTCGGGCCGATCGCTGCGTAGCGGACCGGCAGGTCCTGTGTGATTGCGGCGAGTTCCCGGACCACCTTCATCGGGCGGAACAGTGGTCCGACGCCCATCGCGAGAGAGAACCGCTCCGGGTGTGCTTCGACGAATTTCCGCGCGGTCAGCCGGGGTGTCGCGATGGAGTCCATCAGGATCGCCTTCTGCACACCCATTTCGTCCATCTCGTCGAGCAACTCCGACATGTCGACCGGGTCGAACATCGACTTCGGGCCCTTGAAGTAGTTGTCGCGAACAGAGGTCATCCACTTCGGCTGCGAATCGGCCTCCCCGAAGTGGACGTTGACCAGGCAGTCGATAGCTTTGCGGGGCATATGAACTCCGTTCGGACAACAGCGCGGTCTCTCGCGCGACAACCGCTACTACTGTATACCTATCGGTATGATCTACCGCAAGATATGAGCATGTCCCCGACGAGCCTCTTCCCAGTCCGACGACCCGAGGACGCACCATGCAGAGAGCGATCGCCCCAGAACTATCGACCTGGCCCGACGAACGACCACAACTCCTCGCAAGTACGTGCGACCACTGCAGCGCGACGGCCTTCCCGGTGCAGCCGCTGTGTCCCCGGTGCAGCCGCGAGCAGATGACGGACGTCGCGCTCCCCCGCACCGGAACACTCGTCGCCTGGACCACCCAGGGCTTTCTCCCGGGCGCGCCATATCTCGGAGACGAGACCCCCGAGACGTTCGTACCGTTCGGCGTCGGGCTCGTGCAACTGGGCGACGTGGTTCGAGTCGAGGGGCGCCTCACGGAGAACAGCCCGTCGAACCTGAGCTTCGGCATGGACGTCGAGTTGACGATGATCCCGCTCGGTCACGACGAGAAAGGCGACGAAGTCATCACTTTCGCATTCCGCCCTGTCGACTCGAAGGGAGCGTCCGAATGAATGAGGTAGCGATCATCGGCGTGGGTATGCATCCCTTCGGTCGATTCGACAAGACGGCGATGCAGATGGGCACCGATGCCATCCGCGCCGCGCTCACCGATGCCGGCCTGGAGTGGAAAGACATGCAATTCGCGGTCGGCGGCAGCTGGGAGATCGCGAATCCCGACGCGATCGTAGGCCTCATGGGGCTCACGGGGATTCCTTTCACCAACGTGTTCAACGCCTGCGCCACGGCCGCAAGCACCACCGAGGCGTGCGCGGATGCGATCAGGCTCGGCAAGTACGACATCGGAATCGCCATCGGACTCGACAAGCACCCTCGCGGCGCATTCACCGTGGATCCCACGCTGGTCGGTATGCCCTCCTGGTACGGCGAGAACGGCCAGTACCTCACCACACAATTCTTCGGAATGAAGGCGAACCGATACCTTCACGACCACGACATCTCCGTCCGGACCCTGGCCAAAGTTGCTGCGAAGAACTACCGCAACGGCGTGGACAACCCGAATGCGTTCAGGCGCAAGCCCATCTCGGAACAGCAGATTCTCGACTCCCCGATGCTCAACTACCCACTGACGCACTACATGTTCTGTGCCCCGGATGAAGGCGCGGCCGCGGTCATCATGTGCCGAGCCGACATCGCCCACCGCTTCACGTCCAAGCCGGTCCATGTCCGTTCGGTAGAGGTCCGCACACGCACCTACGGCGCCTACGAGGTCAACACCACCTACGCGCCGGTCGACGAAGTCCCGTCACCGTCTGTGTTCGCCTCGCGCGCAGCCTTCGAGGCTGCAGGCATCTCGCCCCAGGACATCGATGTGGTCCAACTCCAGGACACCGACGCCGGTGCCGAGGTGATCCACATGGCGGAAGCCGGATTCTGCGCCGACGGCGACCAGGAGAAGCTGATCGCGGACGGCGCCACCGAGATCGGGGGAAGTCTCCCCGTCAACACCGACGGCGGATTGATCGCCAATGGCGAGCCGATCGGCGCCTCGGGGCTGCGGCAACTCCACGAACTCGTGCTTCAGCTGCGCGGCGACGCCGGACCACGGCAGGTACCAGGGAATCCGAAAGCGGGATTCGCATTGCTCTACGGTGCGCCGGGGACCGCGGGCGCAACCGTTGTGTCCACATAGAAGCGATCGAACACCGCCGCGGCACGAATAGACAGAAACAACCTTTCCGGAAGGTTGCTTCTGTCTATTTACGGTGTGATCGCCACCCGGCGTCAGTGCAACCTGGTGCGAACCCTGACCGGCACGCTCTCGTAACCCGCCACATTCTGCATACTCACACGGGTGCAGTTGTCGAAATCGACCTCGAACTCGGGCATGAAATCGAGTAGATGACCGAGGGCCAGTGCGCTTTCCATCCGCGCAAGTGCCGCACCGAGACAGCTGTGGATCCCGAGCCCGAAAGCGAGGCTCTGCCGGCCCGCACGATCCCGCTCGATGTCGAAGACATCCGGTTCGTCGAAGGCAGCAGGGTCACGATTCGCCGCACCCAGCATCAAAAACACCGGCTTGCCTGCGGGAATGGTCACCCCGTGCAGTTCGACATCGCGCATGGAGTACCGCACGTTGTACTGATTCGGGGATTCGAAACGCAGCAGTTCTTCGACCGCATCCGGAATGAGCGAGCGATCCTCCCGCAACTTGGCCCACTGATCCGGGAATCGCGCGAACGTCACCGGCGCTCCGCCGATGAGCTTGGCTACGGTCTCGGCTCCGGCGCCGCCGAGCAACGACGCGAACATCGCGATCTCCATTGTGGTCAGTGCCGGCGGCTGATCGTCGTCGCGTTCGATCTCGGCCTCGATGAGCTTGCTGATCATGTCGTCCTGGGGATTATCACGACGCTCTTTGACGAGCCCGTAGTAGAACCGCATCGCTTCGACGACCGCGTCGGTTCCGGCCTCATCCATCTCGATCTGCCCGATCTCACGGTGCAGCGACGCATCGGTCCACAGACGCAGCCGAGTCCGGTACTCCTCTGGAACACCGAGCATCTCCGAGATGATCTCCATCGGGAAGTATGCCGAGAAATCCTGGACCATATCGAAACCCGCGGGGTCCACGCGGTCGAGAAAACGGACGATCTGTGCGTCGACCATCTCGCGCAGGTCGTTGATCGCTCGGGGCGTGAACACCTTGCTCACGAGTCGTCGCATGTGCCGGTGCTCGGGTGGGTCGAGGACGATGATCGACTTGAACGAGGAGATCTCGCCTTTGCGCACGGTGGCCAGATCGAGTCCTCGTGCCGAGGAATAGGTTTCGAAATCTCGATATGCCGGAGCGACGTCCTCGTACCGGCTCAATGCATAGAAGTCGTATTCCTCGCTGTAGTAGACGGGTGCCTCGTCGCGCATCCTGGTGTAGATGTCGTATGGACCGTCGAAGAATTCCTGCGAGAACGGGTCGAAGACGAGCTTCGTGTGGGTCACTGCATCCTCCTGTGGGGAACTCACGTCAGGTCCGGCTCGGGGACGTGGAAGTGCTCGTCGCGAAGACGGAAGGCGTGCTTCGTCCCGTGCTGGGCACGTGTCTTCACGAAATTGAATTCGCCGGAGGAGAACTGGAGGTTGGTGCCGAATGCGTGGAAGAGGTAGCTCGCGACCTCTTCTCCCTGGTACGCCTGGCTCTGCTCGACCAGTCGAAATGCTTCCTTGGCGATGACGACCCCGTCGGCCGGCATCTTCGCGGCCTTCTCGGCCCAATACCGTGCGCGCGCCGTCACGTGCGCGGATTCGCAGGTTTCGGTGAACACACCACGGTGCTCGACGGATTCGGCGGTGACGATGTCGCCGGTGAGGAGCAATTGCCTCGCCAGGACGGGCCCCAGGCGGTGGAAGAACATGTGCAGGCTTCCGAGCGCCGGACCGAGAAAACGGGTCGCGGGCATGCCGATTCGTGTGTCGCGCGCGATGACGGAGATGTCGGTCATCAGGGCCATCTCGAAGCCGCCGCCCAATGCGAATCCGCTGATCTCGCCGACGGTGACCTTCGGAAATCCCAGGAATTCGTGATAGAAATCGAAGGTTTTGCGGTCCACGGTCAATCGGCGTCGTTGACTCGGCCTGCGCTTGTCCGGCGCCGAACTGTCACCGTTGCCGCCTCGCCCCTCGCCGTACCAGCCGTAGGCGTTGTTCATGTTCGCTCCGGTGCTGAACACGCCTTCCGCTCCCCGCAGCAGCACGACGGTGAGGTCGTCGTCATCGACCACGATGTCCAGGTATCGCGCGAGCTCGTCGCGCATCGTCTGATCGTAGGAGTTTCGCTGCGACGGATTGTTCAGGGTGATCGTCGCGATTCGGGTATCGCGGTCGATGTCGAACAACACCCTGCCGTCGGACGCACTGGCCTCGGTCATCTGTAGTCCTTCCGAATGGTGTTTCCTGCCGCGGGATACAGCCGAAAGTGCGTCATCGGCGGTGGCCGAATGCCGTGGTCTCCAGCTGGTCGATCTGCATGGCGACGCAGTCGAGCTCGGCGATACACAACACTTCGCCGTCCCGCACGAGGCGCGCTTCGGATACCAGGCCACGTTCCGTCGTCCGTCGGACGACATCGAAATCCAGCGTGGTGAGCAACGGGGTGGGTCGCCGATAGCGAATACTGAGCAGACGTGTCTTCCCCGCGATCCCGACCTCGCAATTGTGGTGCTGAATCATGCAATCGAAGAACACGGCGAGAAAGCCACCGTGAACCAGCCCGGGTGGCCCCTCGTACACCAGGGGGAAGTTCACCGTGCCGGACGCGGTGTCGGCGTCGAACGTCCGGAGATCGTAGTCGGGGAAGGCCGGGTTGAATGCGCCGATGTCGATGGCATGGTCGAGGTAGACGCGCCGGTCGCCACTGGTGTCGTCTGCGCGCCGGAGCCGAAGATCGGCAGGCACGGCTGCTGCCAGAATCTGCTCCCATTCCGCGAAGCGGGTGAGCATCTCGTCGACGACCTCGTGTTCGTGTTCGAGTGAGAGCAGCAGCCCTGTGAGCCGGCGGAGTGCGCTCGCAGCATGTCGGGTCTGCGGCAGTGGCGCCTCGCCGAACCGCCCCGGAACATAACGCCCGTCGGGGCGGGACGTCGTCGGTTCCACCTCGTAGCTGGTCATCGCGCCTCTTTCGGCCGTCCCGGTTCCGTCGGCCCGGGTTCCTTGCTAACTTGTGTAGAACGCAACGGTACTACATACCGTATATGTAACAGTATAGGTTGTGAGGGGTGGTTACCACGGTGAGCAACGACGACGGTTCGCGCAGACGATCCGAAGCGGTGCGTGTCGAGCGCGACGGACCGATCCTGCGGCTCACCCTCGACCGCACCGAGGCACTCAATTCACTGAGTTCCGCGATGGTCCAGACCCTCATCCGTGAACTCACCGATGCGGCACACGATGATTCACTTCGCGCGGTGCACATCACGGGCGCCGGTGAGAACTTCTGCGGCGGTGCCGACTGGGTCGCGACGAACCGCAACGATGCATCGCGGCCGCGCGCCGGAAACCTGGTGCGTCGCGTCCCCCACCAGGCTCATCGCATCGTCGAACTGATCCACGACCTCCACCTTCCCGTAGTCTGCACCGTCCGCGGATGGGCCGTGGGCCTAGGCTGCAACCTCGCATTCGCGGCCGACTTCACTGTCGCCGCCGACGACGCAGTGTTCTGGGAGCCGTTCATCACGCGCGGGTTCAGCCCCGACTCCGGGGCCACCTGGCTCGTCCCCCGACTCGCAGGAACGGCACGGGCAAAACAGATGCTGATGCTCGGAGAGAAGATCGGAGCACCCGACGCGTGCAACTGGGGGCTGATCTACCGCTCCACACCCGAACCCGATCTCGATGCCGTCGCCGCCCAACTACTGGATCGGCTCGCATCCGGCCCCACCGTCGCCCTCGGCCTGGCCAAGCAGGCCATCAATCGCAGTCACACGGCATCGTTGACCGACGCCATGAACCAGGAGCTCTATTCCCTTGAATTAGCGTGTCGAACCGAGGATTTCAAAGAAGGACTGCGCGCATTCAAGGAACGCACCGAACCCGAGTTCCGCGGCCGATAGCCCACAACCGACATCACCGAGAATCGGAGACCCGCAATGGCATTACCGACGGCCGTCGACGAGTCGGCGATTCCCGAGTTCGAGACGATCCTCCTCGACGTCGATGCCGACCACCACGTCGCCACGATCACTCTGAATCGGCCGGACCGGTTGAACGCGTTCGATCGGACCATGTGCAACGAAATGCGGGAGGCATGGAGCCTCGTCAAATTCGACGAGCGGGTGCACGCTGTGGTGCTTCGCGCCGCAGGCGACCGCGCCTTCAGTACCGGCCTCGACATCAAGTCCGTCTACGGTCAGCCGGACAACATCTGGAACCACGAGGATCCCGGCGAGCTCCTCAGCCCCAAGTGGCAGAAGATGTGGAAGCCCGTGGTGTGCGCAATCCATGGAATGTGCACGGCGGGCGCGCTGTACTTCGTCAACGAATCCGATGTGGTGATCTGCTCCACGGATGCCACCTTCTTCGACTCGCACGTCTCGGCCGGTCTGGTCTCCGCCCTCGAGCCTGTCGGGCTGATGCGCCGTGTCGGCCTCGGAGAGAGTCTGCGGATCGCACTGATGGGCAACGACGAGCGCGTGAGCGCCGACACTGCCCTCCGCATAGGGCTCGTCACCGAAATCAGCTCGCGCGAACAACTCTGGATACGAGCACACGAGATCGCCGTCCAGATTGCCGCGAAACCTCCGACCGCAACTCAGGGGACGGTGAAGGCGATCTGGGAATCCCTCGACAAACCCTATCGAGCCGCGATGGATCAGGGCTTGATCTACACGCGGCTCGGAAACCCGATCGCGAAGGACGAACTCGCCGCGCCCTCCCACGACACGATACGCCCGAGGATCCGATGACGAACCACAGCGTGCTCACCGAATCCGTCACCGACCACCGCCTCGCACACCGGATCGAAGTGGTGGTCGGCATCGATCCCGACGCCGGTGCGATCGAGTACGAGGGTGAATGGACGACCTGGGCGCAGATCGCCCGCTGCGCCGACCGCATCAACACGATCTGCAGGCAGCACGGGCCCGACGAAGGAACGGGAATCGGAGTGCTGCTCCACAACCGACCTGTACACGTCGCTGTCCTTCTCGGAGTGCTGCTCTCCGGACGATGCCTCGTCGTCATCAATCCATCCAGGGGCGACGCACGCACACGAGCCGACCTCGCCGCACTGAACCTTCGCGTCGTCATCGGAGAATCCGCCGACCTCGACACCCTCGTCGGACGGCCGCCCGCCACGACCACCGTCGCAGTCGCGGACATCTCCGACGAACCCCAGGTGGCCACTGCCGGAGGGCCCCCGGTGCCGTCCGACAACCGCTCCGGAACCGCGGTCCTGATGCTGACCAGCGGAACGACCGGGCCCCCCAAGCGCGTCGAACTCACCTACGACATGCTCGCCCACAGCGTGCTGGGCCCCATCGGGAAGGGCTCGACGCCCGAACGCCTCAGTTCCGGTGTCGCGATCGTCAACGCACCCCTGGTCCATATCTGCGGGGTGTACCGGACGCTGCAGTGCATCGTCGCTGCGCGACCCTACGTGTTGTTGCCGCGTTTCGAACTCGCCACGTGGGCCGATGCGGTCCGCCGCCACCGTCCCCGCGCCGCATCCCTGGTGCCGACGGCGCTCCGCATGGTGCTGCACTCCGATCTCACCCGCGACGACCTGTCGAGTCTGCGTGTCGTCACCTCCGGCACCGCGCCACTGTCCGCCGACGACGCCGATGCGTTCACCGGCAAGTTCGGCATCCCGGTCCTCACGTCCTATGCCGCAACAGAGTTCGGCGGTGGTGTCGCCGGGTGGAGCCTCGCCGACCACCGCAGACACTGGTCAGGTAAGCGGGGCAGCGTAGGGCGCGCCGAGCCGGGCTCGCTGCTCCGCGTCGTCGACGAGTCCGGACGCGAGGTCGACACCGATACGGTCGGGCTCCTCGAGGTCAAGCCGGCGCAGCGTGGACCGACGGCGGGCTGGATGCGGACCACCGATCTCGCACGGATCGACGCCGACGGGTTCGTGTGGATCCACGGTCGCGCCGACCAAGCGATCATCCGGGGCGGATTCAAGATCATGCCCGACGACATCCGGGTGGCTCTCGAAACCCATCCCGCGGTGGAGAACGCGGCAGTGGTCGGGCGTCCCGATGCCCGATTGGGTGAAACACCCGTGGCAATGGTCGAATGTCGCGCCGATGCGCGTGCCACGCCCGGCGAACTCGCCGAATACCTGTCGACGCATCTTGCTCGTTACGAAATCCCGACCGAGATCGCCGTCGTCGACTCCATCCCTCGCACGCCGTCCGGCAAGGCGGATCTGAGGGCCGTCCGGAGCAGGCTGAACAAGCCTTCCGACCTTCCGTCTCCGACCACGATGGCGGCACTGATCCGCGCACGAGCGGACGCGACGCCGACTAAGGACATGGTCGTCGACCCCGCCACCCGAGTCGGCTACCGCGAGCTCGACGCATCCAGCCGCCGCATCGCCGCGACGCTCGTCGACGGCGGAGTCACCGCAGGCACCCGGGTGGGGCTGATCATGCCGAACAACACCGGGTGGGTGCAGATCGCCGTGGCGATCACCCGGATCGGTGCGGTGCTCGTTCCGCTGAGTACCTTGCTTTCGGGCGCCGAACTCCGCGCACAGATCCACGCTGCGTCGATCGGTCATCTCATCAGCGCCGACGAATTCCGGGGGCACCGATACCTCGATGCTCTGGCAACCACGATCGGCGAACCCGCACTCGAACCGGGCGACATTCTCCACCCCGGCCTGCCGTCCCTGCGAAGAACCTGGGGCGTCGAGGAAGTAACCGGTGCGGAGCCCACTGCCCGGACTCGAGCGGTTGCCGCCGCGCTGGAAGACGCCGTGTCACCGTCCGACACCATGGTCATCATCTTCACGTCGGGCAGCAGCGGACCACCGAAGGGCGTCCTGCACTCGCACGGCGGCGCGCTGGCGGCCGTTGCCTCCGGTCTGGCCGCGCGGTGCATCACCTCCGACAGCCGGCTCTACCTGCCGATGCCGTTCTTCTGGGTCGGGGGTTTCGGTGCGGGAATCCTGTCGGCCCTGATCGCGGGCGCCACCCTGGTCACCGAGGAAATCCCGGCGCCCGACACGACGCTGCAACTCCTCGAAGCCGAGAAAGTGACGTTGTTCCGCGGCTGGCCCGACCAGGCCGAAGCACTGGCACGCAGGTCCGGATCGACGGACGTCGACCTGTCGTCGCTGCAGCCGGGCAGCCTCCCCGCGCTGATGCCTGCCGCGGAGCGCGGCGAACCGGGCTCGCGCGCGAACCTGTTCGGCATGACCGAGACATTCGGGCCGTACTCGGGCTACCGGTTGGACACTCCGATGCCTCGGGAATCCTGGGGAAGCTGCGGCACCCCGTTCGACGGTATGGAAGTCCGCGTCACAGATATCGACACAGGAAGCCCTCTTTGCCGCGGCATGGAAGGCCGGATCGAAGTTCGAGGACCCCATGTCATGCAGGGCATCTGCGGCCGCAGCCGGGAAAACGTGTTCACACCCGACGGCTTCTACCCCACGGGCGATCTCGGCCTCCTCGACGACGCGGGATTCCTCTTCCACCGGGGCCGGATCGACGACATGTTCAAGGTCAACGGAGCCACCGTGTATCCGAGCGAGGTGCAGGCGGCATTGAAGACGATCGACGGAGTCGAGAACGCCTTCGTCACGCAGATCGACGGCGAAGTCGGACCACGGGTGAGCGCCGCGGTGATCTGCTCACGCGCATTCGACCCTGTCGAACTACGCTCGGCAGCAAAAGAACTGCTGAGCTCGTTCAAGGTTCCGACGGTATGGCTCCTGCTCGATTCCGACGAGAAGATTCCGCGCGGTGGCACAGGGAAGGTCGACGCGACCCGACTTCGCGAACTGCTTGCTCGCAACGTGTGAAATCTGTTCGGTCACAACGAAAGGAAAGTTATGAAGAAGCGATTGACCTGCCCGTGCGGCGAATACCTACGCGGCACCGACGAGGACGACCTCGTCGAGAAGGTCCGGCACCATCTCGGCGAACGCCATCCCGACCACGACTACAGCCGGGACGAGATCCTCTTCATGGCCTATTGACCTCCGAACCACAGTCGCGGAATCCGAGTACCCGAGCAAGGAGCGAGACGATGCGCGTTGTTGTCGATGGCGACAGGTGTGTAGGCCACGGCCTGTGCGAAGCGACTGCACCAGCCGTTTTCGAGGTGGGCGACGGAGGGTACGTCCTGATCGACGACGACGCCGCGGCCGCATGCAGCGAAGCCGATCTGCGTACCGCGGTGAGCAATTGCCCGTCCGCTGCACTCAGCATCATCGACTGACGGCACATCCCGGCGGCGATCCGGTATGCGCTACAGTGAGCCGAAATGGTCGGCAGCACTCAGTGCCACCGGCAGTGGCGTACCACCGCACGGGCCGCTTCACGCCTGTGCTGCCGTCCTGACGGACGAACTGGACGGAAAGTCGGAGAGCAATGGCGCGTAAAGAAGAGCCTCAGAAGCGCGAACGTCGCGAGCGCGGATCCATCAACCCCGAGGACATCATCGCCGGCGCGTTCGAACTCGCCGAGGACGTCCCGGTCGACAACCTGAGCATGCCGCAACTCGCCAAACATCTCGGCGTCGGTGTCACGAGCATCTACTGGTATTTCCGCAAGAAGGACGAACTGCTCAACGCGATGACGGATCGCGCCCTCGCGCAAATACAGGTCGAAGCCGTGATGGGCGACTCCGGCTCGGACTGGCGCGAACGCCTCTACAACCACGCCCACGCGGCGCGGAGCGCGTTCCTGGCAAACCCGATCCTGTGCGATCTGATCCTGATCAGATCATCGCTCAGCCCCAAGAGCGCCACTCTCGGCGCACGCGAGATCGAGCACATCATCGACGATCTCGTCAAGGGCGGCCTATCGCTCGACGACGCCTTCGATGCCTACTCCGCCGTCCAGTTGCACGTCCGAGGTTCGGTCGTGCTCGCGCGACTGCAGGAGCGCGGCAAGAAGTACGATCCGACGTCGCAGGCGTACTACGAGAATCTGGTCATCACCCCGGAGAAGACCCCGCTTCTTGCGGAAGCGGCAGGTCGGGGGCGTGTGGGCGGTGTACCGGACGACTACAACTTCGAGTACGGGCTCAACTGCATCCTCGACTACACCAGCAGGCTCCTCGAGCAGGAGGAGCCCGCAGCGAAGAGCAAGGCGAAGAAGGCCACCGCGCGCTCGTCTCGCGCGAAGTAGGCGTCTGCGGACAGAACATTCGCGTGGGTGCACTCGCCTGGTGGGCCGAGTGCACCCACGCGGCATTCAGCGTCCGGACGTGATGCCCAGGTAGTCCAGCACGTTGGTACGCATGATCCGGTCTTTCTCACCCTCGTCGAAATCGCCCAGTTCCTTGATGAAATCCGTGGGCTTCTCGAGACCTTCGCCGTGCGGCCAATCGGAGCCGAACAGGACGCGATCGGATCCGACGAGATCGGCCAGCGCCCGAACGTCGTCCTCGTAGTACGGCGCCACCCACAGGTGCCTGCGGATCGTGTCGACGGGCGACTCGGCGAACGCCCACGGAGTCTGGTTCGCCTGCTTCTTCAGGCGTTTGACCAGCAGCTGCACCCAGTCCGATCCGTTCTCGATGCTGGCGACACGCAGCTTCGGGTGGCGCGTGAACACGCCGCCGAGGATCAGGCTCGCCATCGTGTCGTGGATTGCACGATCGGAGACGACGATATTCGCGAGCGGGTTGGACGTCTTGAAGGGCACGAACCGTGCCGGCGCACCCCAGGCACGGGCGATCGAGCCGTTGTATCCGCTGTCGCTGAGATGAAACGCGACGGGGATGTCGGATTCTTCCAGCTTCGCCCACACCTTGTCGTACATCATGTCGCCGAGCGACTTGGAGGTGCCGTGCCCGGCAGGCACCGGTGCGGGACGGATGTAGACGAGCTTGACGTCGCGTTCGAGGAGTCGGTCGATCTCTGCGACTGCTTCATCGGGATCGGCCAGCGCCAGCATCGGCGCCGAGAAGATGCGGCCCTTGTAGTTGTATCCCCAGTCTTCGTCCAGCCATCTGTTGAATGCGGTGACACTCGCCATCGTTGCCGGAATGTCCTCTTTGAGCGCCTCTTCGACGCCGCACGCGAGCGTCGGAAGGAGGATTACCCCCGACATTTCCTGCTGCTCGATCATGTCGAGTCGGATGTCGTGATCCTGGTACGCGGGGTTGAGCGGCTCGACTTTCATCAGGCTTCGTGGGTCGACTCCTTCCGGAATCTGCCCGCGGAACAACAGATCCAGAGCGCCGGGGACGATCACGGGATCGAAGGTCGGATTCGGAACGAATTCGAGAAGCTTTCCCCCGGCGAGCAATTCGGTGTGCTTGCCGCGTGTGATCACTTCGACACCGCGGTCCTTGAACGCCGGCTCGAGGTACCGAGTGAAGGCGTCGACCTTCTCGTAGTAGTGATTGTCGCAGTCGACGGGCCGATCGTACACGACTTCGTCGCTGCGGGTGGAGTTCTCGGGCACGACGGTCATCGTCGTTCACCTCCGGTCGAAGTTTCAGTACACGGCGGACGCGCAGATTTCCTCACGTCGAACACTAGGCCACATACTTACTGTTGTCCATACAGTATCTAGCCCCGCAGTCGGCGGGCGGTCCGTCGGCGAGCGCGACGCATCGTCAGATCCACGATCAAACGAGGCACCCGCCCGAACGGCGGGACAGCGCTCGATGTCGCGAGCATGAAGGGAAGATCGGTGCCCACGACAGATCGGTGATGACTGAACGTGTCGAATCCCGCCTTGCCGTGGTAGGCGCCCATGCCGCTGTTGCCCACTCCACCGAACGGCGCGGCAGCCGGAAGCATGTGAATTCCGAACTCGTTTCGCGCCACCCCACCGGTGCGAGTGCTGCGAACGAACCGGCGGAAGTCGTCGTCGTCCGGACCGAACCAGTAGGCAACCAGCGGCGAGGGGCGCGCGTTCACGTAGTCGACAACATCAGCGAGGTCGCGATAAGTGACGAGCGTGAGCACCGGGCCGAAGGCCTCCTCCTGCGCGATGCGCATATCGTCGGAGACATTCGATACGAGAGTGGGGGGAACCTTTCGCGTCTCCGGATCGGGAAGCCGCTCACCGCTGGGTGCGACCGACTGCACGTGCGCACCGAGGGAACGTGCATCGTCGATCAAGCCCACCACTCGGTCGTAGTTCGCGACATTGACACTCGAGGGATATTCAGAGTTGGCCACCATGGTGGGGAATCGCTTGCGCCACGCGGACAGCACTGCGGCGGAGAACTTTTCGACCTCACTCTCCTGCACCATTACGTAGTCGGGACAGACGCAGACCTGACCGCCGTTGACCATGCGCCCGAGAGCCACTCGTTCGGCAGCCCGCTCGATATTTGCGCGTGGCCCCACCACAGCGGGATTCTTCCCGCCGAGTTCGAGCGTCACGGGCACCAGGTTCTGCGCAGCCGCAGCCTGGATTCGCTTCCCGACACCTGGCGAACCGGTGAAGAACAGATGGTCGAGCGGGAGAGCCGAGAAGGCGGTACCCACGTCGGCTCCCCCGGTCACGACCGCCAGTTCCGACTCGTCGAAGTACTTCGGAGCGAGGGAGGCGAACAGGTCGGATGTTGCAGGGGTGATCTCGGACATCTTGATCATCACCCGATTTCCCGCCGCGAACGCCGCCGCCGCGGGCATGATCACCAGATGCAGCGGGAAGTTCCAGGGACCGATGATCCCGACCACCCCGAGTGGCGACGGCACCACCTCGGCCCGCAGCCCTGCCAGTCTGCCCGCACGCATCAGCGGCGTGGTTCTCATCCACTTCGCCACGTGTGCACGGGTGTGCTCGATCGCGTCGATGATGCCGACGAATTCCATCGACATCGTGCCGGTCCTGGATTTGCTGCCGAAATCCCGGACCAGTGCGTCGACGAGTGCATCGGCGTTGTCGAGCATGAGCGCGACGAGTCGGTCGATGCGGTGACGCCTCGTCTCTACTGAGGGGAATCCGTCGGCGAGGAACGCTCGTCGCTGCAGTTCGAGGATCCGCGACAATTCCTCACCGGTTCCGTTCGGTGTTGTGACGCCGAGGTTCTCGACCGTGCTCATCGTCATCCCCCATTCGACTGTGCATTGCCAGGCCCGAACCCTATCGCAGGGGTTGCCGTATACATTACAGTTTGTCGAATAGTTCATGTGACGGGTTAGCTGATCCCACAGGAGTCACCTTGACCGATCTCACCGCCCAGCCCCCGACAGTCACCCGGGAGTTCACCATCCCGGAACTCGTGGACGCTGTCGCGTCGTCCATCCCAGACAGAGAAGTCGTCGTCTTCCGCGATCGGCGGATCACGCAGGCCATGCTGGCAGATCGATCACGCCGGCTCGCCGCCTACCTGACTTCCCGTGGGCTCGGCGCCCACACCGAACGCGACCGGCTCGACGGACACGAGATCGGCCAGGACACCCTCGGGATCTACGCCTACAACGGCAACGAGTACCTCGAGTCGATGCTCGGTGCTTTCCGCGCTCGCGTTGCGCCGTTCAACGTCAACTATCGCTACGTGGAGAAGGAACTCGAATACCTGCTCGCCGACGCGGAGGCGAGCGCCATCGTCTACAACGCGGCATTCGCACCGCAGCTGGCGCAGGTTCTGCCGGCGCTTCCCCACGTCGAAGTGCTGATCCAGATCGCCGACGATTCGGGCAACGCTCTGCTTCCCGGCGCGGTGGACTACGAAACCGTGCTGGCCGAAACGTCCCCGGACCCAGCGCCTGCCGCACAGTCACCGGACGATCTCTACATCCTCTACACCGGCGGAACCACCGGTATGCCCAAGGGCGTGCTGTGGCGCCAGCACGATATCTACATGGCGTCCTGCGGCGGTCGAAACGTCTACACCGGCGAGTGCATCGCCTCACCCGACCAAGTCGCGTCCACCGCAGCCGACAATTCCGGATTCACGATGTTCGTGCTTCCCCCCCTGATCCACGGCGCCGCTCAGTGGGCGTCACTGACCGGCATCCTCACCGGGCAGACCCTGGTGTACTCACCGGTGGTCGACCGATTGGATCCGGCGGCAGTGGCACAGACGATCGAGGCAGAGCGTCCCACCGCGTTGATGATGGTCGGCGACGCCATCGCCCGGCCGCTCGCCGCCGAGTTCGAAAAGACCGATGCCGACCTGTCGTCGCTGTCGATCCTGGCGAACGGCGGTGCGATCCTGTCACCCACGGTCAAGCAGCGCCTCCTCGACCTCGTACCAGGCTCCGTGGTGATCGACGGTGTCGGTTCCTCGGAGTCCGGAACGCAGATGACCCACGTCTCGAGCGCAGGTTCTGTGTCGACCGGACGATTCACTCCCGGGTCGAACACCTGCGTCCTCACCGAGGATCTCGACGGACTCGCCGCGCCTGGGCACGACGACCTGGGGTGGCTCGCACAACGCGGACACGTCCCGCTCGGCTACAAGGGTGACGCAAAGAAGACCGCCGCAACATTTCCCGTGGTCGGTGGCGAGCGATTCGTCCTGCCCGGAGATCGAGCGCAACGACTCGACGATGGATCGATCCATCTGCTCGGCCGCGACTCGGTGACCATCAACTCCGGTGGCGAGAAGATCTTCGTCGAAGAAGTGGAGATGGCGATCAGCTCGCACCCCGCCGTTGCCGACGTTCTCGTCGCCGGACGCCCGAGCGACACGTGGGGTGAGGCAGTCGTCGCGATCGTTCAACTACTCCCGGGCCATGAAGTGGACGCAGACGAGCTGGTGGACCATGCAGCGAAGTCGGTTGCACGGTACAAACTTCCGAAGTCGGTGATCTTCACCGAAGCGATTCAGCGAAGCCCCGTCGGCAAGGCCGACTACCGGTGGGCGCGAGCACAGGCCGCGTCCCTCGGGACCGAATAGCGATAGCTCCAGAACGTCGAAGGGAGTTTCCCCCCGCCCGGCGGGTGGAAACTCCCTTTCGCAGATCTCGGCTCAGCGAGTCTGGAACCGCTGCGCTCCGTCGAGACGCACGACCTCACCGTTGATGTACGAGTTCTCCAGCAGGTGCTGGGCAAGGAACGCGTACTCGTCGGGTGTGCCGAGACGCTTCGGGAACGGGATGTTCTTGGCGAACTTCTCGAGCCCTTCTTCGCCGATCAGCTCGAGCAGCGGCGTGCGCATGGTGCCCGGTGCGATGGAGTTGAGGCGGATACCGACCGAGCTCAGATCACGGGCACCGGTCAAGGTCAGACCGATGACACCGGCCTTCGCCGCCGAGTACGCGGACTGCCCCATCTGCCCTTCGAACCCGGCGATGGAGCTGGTCATGACAATGGCGCCCCGTTCACCGTTCGGTTTGGGCTCCAGCTTCGCGATCTTGGCTGCCGCCAGGCGAAGCACGTTGTACGTGCCCGTGAGGTAGAGCGAAATCGTGTCGGTGAACCCTTTGCGCGAATGCGGGGTGCCGTCACGATTGACCACCTTCTCCAGCACCCCGATACCGCCGTGGGCGATGACCGCGTACCTGAGTGTGCCCAGCTCGTCGGCCTTCGCCAGCGTCGCCTCCACGGAGTCGTCGTCGAGCACGTCGGTCCGTACGTACACGGCCTTGTTGCCGAGTTCGTCGGCCAACTTCTGCGCCTGCTCGTCGGCGATGTCGGCGATCACCACCGACGCCCCCTCTGCGTGCAGCTTCCGCACGGTCGCCGCCCCCAGACCCCCGGCACCACCGGTGACCAGTACGACTTCACCTTCGAAAGACATGTGTTCCCCTCCTGCGTGATCGGTTGGTTCGTTCCGGGATTCAGCTACCGGTCCAGTTCGGCTTCCGCTTCTCCGCGAAGGCCTTCGCACCCTCGGCGGCATCCTTCGACATGAAGACCGGGATGAGGAGGTCGAGTTGCTTCTTCCACTTCTCCTCGTCCGACCAGCCCCGCGACTCGGCAAGGATCTGCTTGGTTGCGGCAACGGCCAACGGGCCGTTCTCGGTGATGCGCTCGGCCAGGCGAATCGCCTCGTCCAGAGCCTGTCCCGGTTCCGCGACCACGTTGACGAACCCGTAGCCGGCGCCTTCCTCCGCGCTGAACGTGTCGCCGGTCAACGCCAGCTCGACAGCCTTCTGGTACGGGATTCTGTCGGGCAGCCGGAGGAGTCCGCCACCGCCTGCGACGAGGCCGCGCTTGACCTCCGGCAGACCGAACTTCGCGTCCTTCGACGCGACGACGAGATCGGTGGCGAGGACGATCTCGGTTCCTCCCGCCAAGGCGTTTCCTTCGACGGCCGCGATCAGCGGCTTCTTCGGCGGCTTCTCGGTGAACCCGAGTCCGCGCCCCTCGATCGCGACGATCTCACCGGCAGCGAAGGCCTTCAGATCCATTCCCGCACTGAAGTTCCCACCTGCCCCCTGCAGGATGCCGACGGAAAGATCCGCGCTGTCGTCGAGCTCGTCCATTGCGTCGGCGAGCTGCTGACTGACGGCCAGGTTCACAGCATTACGCGCCTCCGGCCGATTGATCGTGATGATCAGGATGCGCCCTCGGCGCTCGAGCAGTACTTCGTCGGACATTCCGGCTCCTCTCAGCCTTCGACTTCGAACACCACGGCGCCGCCCTGGCCGCCACCGGCGCACATCGCTGCGACGCCGATTCCTCCGCCGCGGCGTGCCAGTTCGTAGACCATCGTCGTCACCATGCGTGCACCCGACGCCGAGATGGGATGACCGAGGCTGCAACCGCTTCCGGACACATTCACGATGTCTTCGTCGATACCGAACTCGCGACACGCAGCGATCGGGACGGACGCGAACGCCTCGTTGATCTCCCACAGGTCGACGTCGGACACGGCGAGCCCGGCGCGGTCGAGTACCTTGCCGATCACCGCGAGCGCCCCGAGCCCGCAGTCGCGCGGCGGTACCGCGGACGCCGCCCACGCTTTCACGGTGCCGAGGACCGTCAGTCCCCTGTCGCGGGCGTGGTCGCTGCTCGCAAGAGCAACAGCAGCTGCAGCGTCGTTGATTCCGCTGCTGTTGCCCGCGGTCACCGAGAACCCTTCGATCTCCGGATGCAGGACGCGAAGTCCCGCAAGACGCTCGACCGTGGTGTCGCGACGCGGATGCTCGTCCACACTGAAATCGATGAGCGAACCGTCGGCACCGGCAACTTTGAGCGGCATGATCTCGTCGACGAACTTCCCGGCATCGATTGCGGCAACGGCACGCTGATGTGATCGCGCGGCCCACGCATCCATGTCCTCGCGGGAGATGCCGACGGCCTTCGCGGTGTTCCAGCCGACGGTGATCGCCATGTCCATGGTCGGAGCATCGGGGGTCTCGGGATGGCTCGGCGGGATCCAGGGTTCCCTGAATTCGGTACCGCCGGGAGTGGGGACACGCCATTTCATCAGCGGACCGGTCGAGAGCGACTGGACGCCCCCGGCTATGAGGGCACGCTCCATACCGGAAACGATCTGCGCGGAGGCGTTTCCTATCGCGGTCAGGCTGCCCGCGCAGTGACGGTTGACGGCCTGCCCCGGAACACCTTCCAGCCCTGCGGCAACCGCGGCGTACCGGGCGAGGTCGCCGCCGCCGTAGTTGGCTTCGGCCAGGATGATGTCGTCGATGTCCGCAACATCGAGCCGAGAGCGGCGGATCACTTCCGGGAGGATGGCCGTGGCCAGTTCCTCCGCCGATGTGTTGACCAGAGAACCTTTGAACGAACGCGCGATCGGGGTGCGGACCGCACCGACGATGACGGGTTGCGGCACGGTTGAACCTCGCATGAACGGAACCTCGCATGATCAGGGGGTGGCAGTGCCCCACCCCGGTTGAGGAAGTAGATCGCTGAAGGGGGTCAGAGCTTTCTGACCGACATCCTCTTGATGCCGTGAACGAAATCGCTGTGTACGTATTCGGGGTCGGATACCTCGACCTTCGGGAGCCGCGTCAGAAGCTCACGGAACAGGTGCTTCAGTTCCAGGACGGCCAACTGTTTGCCGAGACAGAAATGCGGCCCGCCACCACCGAAGCCGACGTGCGGATTGGGTGTTCGCCCCACATCGAACTCGAGTGGACGGTCGAAGACATCGGCATCGAAGTTGCCGGAGCAGTAGAACAGTACGAGCTTCTCGCCGGCCTCGACCTGGGTGCCCGCGACCTCGGTGTCGACCACCGCGTGACGCGCGAACTCGATCACCGGGGTCGACCACCTGACGAACTCGTCGACGGCGTCCGGACCGCGCTCGTCCCAGTCTTCGAGCAGCCACGAGATCTTCTCGGGATTGTCGGTCAGCGCCTTGAATGCGTGCGAGGTCGCCTGCTTGGTGGTGTCGTTGCCTGCAGAGGCCAGGAGGACCATGAACGATCCGGCCTCGTCGTCGGTGAGTCGGTGACCGTCGACTTCGGCCTGCACGATGTTGGTCATCAGGTCGTCCTGCGGGTCGGCTCTGCGCTTCTGGGCGAGTTCGACTCCGACCTGCGTGAGCACGCCGAGCTGGGCCATCATGTGCGTTGCGCGCTCTTCAATGTTCGCGTATTCGTCGTCGCTGGTGCTGAACAGCGCTTCCGCTGCGTATGCGACCGCTTCGTGGTTGGCCGGATCGATCCCGATCATCTGCGACACGGTCCGCATCGGCAGCTTCTTGGACACCGACTGAACGAAGTCGACGGGTTCGCCCGAGTCGAGATCGCTGAGGAACTCGTCGACGATCTCCTTGCAGTTCGCAATGATCTGCTCTTCGATCGTGCGCACCTGCTTGGGCGTGAACGCCATGCTGATCAAACGCCGATAGCGAGTGTGTTCCGGGGGATCCATGGTGAGGAAGAAGCTGATGCCCTTCTGGATCTCGGCGGGCATCGGGTCCATGCTGATGCCCGCCGAGGAGCAGAACAGTTCGGGATGGGCACTCACATAACGGATATCGGCGTGACGAGTGACGGCCCAGTACCCCTTCTCCTCGTGCGGGAAAAGCGATTCCGTGGGGCGATGCCACGTGAGCCCGTCGAGTGCGCGCAGCTGCGCGAAGGTTTTCTCGCGCTCGAGGAAGTCCAGGTCCCAGAACGACGATGCGGAGATGTCCAGCGAGTGGTACGGCCGAGTCGACGCAGTGGAGGCGTTGCTCATGCTACCTCCGGATACCGGTTGGTTATGGCGATGAAGCTATGGGTGGAGCACTGGACCGCGCTGATCCGCACGTGCCCGGACACCCATACCGTATACCATTCCGTAAGGAAGTCGATAGAACAACGACTCACATTTTTCCGACGCCTTCCCGCGCGTTCACCGGTCGAGCGACTCGCGCCGCTCGAGGTCTCCGATGAGGGTGTGCACCGTGCGATTTCGCACGATCCACTCGTCGATCACCGGGTTGACGATCCCGCGCAGGGCCGAGTACGCACTCCACAGCCTCGGGGTGACGACGCGAGGCGCCCGCCGTTCGATCGCGCGGACGGTCACGGCGGCGGCATGCTCCGCGCTGACCCGCCGGTTCATCGGCCACGGAAGCAACTCGCCGACACGTGCTCCCAGTGGATCGCGATCGAGGGTATTGCGGGCGAGTTCGGTGTCGACGAAGCCGTAGTACGCCACGGTGACGGTCGCGGGGGTGTGGGCGAGTTCGAGACGCAACGCGCGCCCGACCTGTTCGACGGCGGCCTTGCTCGACATGTACGCGGAGCCACCGAGGCCCGGACTGAACGCAGCGGCCGACGCGACGACGACGATATGGCCACTGCGTGCGACGATGCCCTCGAGGGTCGGGTGGATGGTGTTCAGGACACCGGTGAGGTTGACCGCCATCACGCGGTCGAAGTCGGCAAGGTTCGAGGTGCGGATCGTCGCGGGCGGTGGGGTGATACCGGCATTGGCGATCACCACGTCGATCGGCCCGAACTGGGCCGAAGAGCGAGCGACCACCTCGGCCATCGCGTCGCGATCGGTGACGTCGGCGACCGCGACGAGGGTCGCGTTCGCATCGAGCGTCTCGGCGGCCTTCTTCAGCGTGATCTCGTCGCGGTCGACGAGCACCACGCGGGCGCCGCGCCCGAGAAGTTCGCGGACCATGGATAATCCGATGCCCTGGGCAGCGCCGGTCACGAGAGCGACCCTTCCAGCGAGGTTCAGAGAACGTGTCATATCGACGCCTCCTCCGATACGGCACGCGCGGGAGGGTCGAGAACCTTCCCGAGCCGGTAATCGGCGAGGTCGAACCTCGACATCCGTCGACGGAACGATGCGTTGAACCCCGGCCAGAACGTGAAGTTACGGCCCGAGGGGCTCAGGTAGTAACTGCTGCACCCGCCGGAGTTCCACACCGACCCCGCGAGTCGCCGATCGGTGTCCTCCACGAAGTCCTGCTGTACCTCGGCGCGCACCTCGACACTGTCGATGCCGTGGGAGTGCATCGCGTCGAGTCCTGCCATCAGATAGTCGATCTGCGTTTCGATGGTCACGACCTGCGAGGTGTAGACAACGGAGTTCGGGCCGAGGAGCATGAACAGGTTGGGGAAGTTCTCGATGGTGGTTCCCAGATAGGCGGTCATCTCCCCGCCCGCCCACTGCTCCGCCAACAGCCGGCCGTCGCGCCCGCGCAGTCGGGAGAAGCCGCTGTTGCCTGTGAGCTTGAAACCGGTGCCGAACACGATGGTGTCGACCTCGTGCCGGACACCGTCGGTAGTCACCACTGCGTCGTGTTCCACATGATCGATGCCCGAGGTGACCACGTCGACGTTCTGCGCCGCCAGCGCCGGATAGTACTTGTTGGAGAAGGTCGGACGCTTGCACCCGAAAGCGTAGGTGGGCGTGAGCTTGTCGACGAGTTCGGGATTTTGTACCTGGCGGCGCAGGTGCCACCGTCCGAGTGCAGCAGCGCCGCTGAGCAATCCGGGGCGGTAGACGAGCCCGGGCACCAGGGCTTCCTGGACGAGATCCAGGGCCTTGCGGGCGGCACGCTGAGTGGCCGGCACTTTCGCGAAGAGGCGCTGCACACGGGGAGCGACCGGACGGTCGGGGTGCGGAAGGATCCAGGTGGGGGTCCGCTGGAACACCGTCATGTGCTCAACCTGCGGTTGCAGGCGCGGAATGAACTGCACGGCAGATGCTCCGGTGCCGACCACCGCGACGCGGCGCCCGGCGACGTCGTGCTCGTGGTTCCAGTCGGCCGAGTGGTAGGTGGCACCGTCGAACGAGTCGAGGCCGGGAAGGTTCGGCACGGAAGGTTCGCTGAACGGGCCCATGGCGGCGACGAGGATGTCTGCGGTGTAGGTCCCGCGATCGGTCTCCACGCGCCAGTGCTTCGCCGCGTCGTTCCAGGCTGCCTCGACCACCTCGGTCCCCAGATGCAGGTGGGGGCGGAGGTGGTGCTTGTCGGCGCAGTCCTCGAGGTACTGCTGAATTTCTTCCTGCAGCGGGTAGAGCCTGCTCCAGTCGGGTTTGGGCGCGAACGAGAACGAGTAGAGGATCGACGGGATGTCGCATTGGGCGCCCGGGTAGGTGTTGGCCTGCCAGGTTCCGCCGAGGGTCTCCGCGCGTTCGAAGACCGCGAAGTCGTCTATTCCGTCCTGCTGGAGTCTGATTGCCGCCCCCAGGCCGCCGAAGCCGGCACCGATGATGGCGACGCGTAGGTGTGTGTCAGTCATGGTCCGACTCGTTTCACAGGTCGATTTCGAGTGTGGATCCGGCAGCGCGCGACACGCACGGGAGCATCGATTCTGCGCGCTCCTCGTCGAGGAGACGCGTGTCGCGGTGGTCGACGTCGCCGGACACCACGCGCACCTTGCAGCTTCCGCAGAAGCCTTGCCGGCACGAATAGGCCGCGGACGGGACGGCACGCCGCAGTGCCGAGAGGGCGGTCTCGTCCGCTGCGACGTCGACGGTGGTCCCGGTCCGTGCGAGACGCAGCGCGAACGGTTCGCCCCCGACCACGGGCGGCGGGCTGAATCGTTCGGTGTGCAGCGAGCAGGTCGGTGCCACGAGAGGGGCCTGCTGGTATGCGTCCTTGATGAGGGGCGACGGACCGCACAGGTAGATGGCACCGTTCGGCCGGGCGTGGCCGAGGATATCGGCGATCGGGGTGATGCCGACTTCGTCGTCGGGCCGGATCAGGACGTCGCCACCGGGGAGTGCCGACAGTTCATCCAGGAACGGCATGGTGTCGCGGGACCGGCCGAGGTAGAGCAGCGTCCACGGTGTCCCGGCGCCGGCGACGTTGCCGATCATCGGCAGGATCGGCGTGATCCCGATGCCTGCGGCGACGAAGAGGTAGGACGGCGCGGCGGCAATCGGAAAGGCATTGCGGGGACCACGTATTCGCAATGTGCCGCCTTCGCCGACCGCATCGTGGATCTCAGCGGATCCGACGCCGTGGTCGACGCGCCGCACAGCGATGCGATAGCGGCCTCGATCCGAGGGGTCTCCACACAACGAGTACTGGCGTTGCAGGCCCGAGGGCAGGAAGACGTCGAGATGCGCACCGGGAATCCAGGCGGGCAGCGACCCATTGTCGAGCGAGGCCAGTGTCAGGGAGACAACTCCGTCTGCTTCGACCGTGCGGGTCTCGACGTGGAGCAGCCGGTCGTAGTCGGTATGCCGCACGGGGGCGGGCCGCGACAGGATCGGGGCGAGGCGGCTCTCACTGAACAGCTTCGAGTAGGCGCGGGTCGCGTGCATCACCGCGCCGAGGAACGGCGACGGTGTGGTGACGGTGCTCATGCCGCGGCCTCCCGGGCTGCGGGCGACTGGGCGAGGTAGCGGACGGCCTTGCCGATGTCACCCATCCGCGAGGGGTGGAAGTCGCGCTTCAGGTACGGCGGGATCTGCTTCGCGAGGAAGGTCAGAGTGGGGATCATCGACGCCTTCGCCGAGCGCCGGTAGGCGCGCGGCCAGGACAGTCGCCGGGTTTCGGTGGTGTCGATGCGGTACAGGTAAGCGGTGGTGCTGAACCACAGGATCGCCAGACCCGCGAACGCAATGAACGCGGTGCGTACGCGGCGCGCGTAGCTGCCGTCGACGTACTGGAACGCGTCGTAGGCGACGTTGCGGTGTTCCATCTCCTCTGCGCCGTGCCACCGCAGGAGATCGAGCATCGTCGGGTCGACGCCGCGCCGGTCGAACGGGGCATTGTCGATGAGCCACTCGCCGACGACGGCGGTGAAGTGCTCGGCTGCGGCGTAGACGCCGAGGCGTTCGCGCAGCCAGATCCGTCCCGCGCGGCCCTCGAGGCCGTGGTCGCCGAAGATCTGGTCGACGATGTATCCGATGCGGTCCAGCACGGGGGCGATGTCGACGTCGTGCTCGGCGAGGTATTTGCGGAAGCTCTCGTGTGAGGTCGCGTGGGTGGCCTCCTGGCCGACGAACCCGACGACCTCTTCGTGCAGGCGCGGGTCGTCGATGTAGGCCAGGGACTGGCCGAAGACGTCGGCCATGGCGCGTTCCCCCTCGGGGAGCACGAGGTGCATGACGTTCCAGAACTGCGTCGCGTACGAGTCGCCGGGAACGTACTGCAGTGGCACCCCGGACCAGTCGAAGCGCACGTTGCGAGCGGTGATCGCAAGCGCCTCTTCGGTGTAGGGCGTCGGAACACCGTGATGTGACGACATGCCTGACTCCTCGATTGTTACGTGTTACTGGAAGATACAGCGAAGATACATTAGGACGCCTCGTGTATCAATGTTTCAGTCTGAACGATCGGGATAGCCTAGGACGATGCCTGCTGAACAACCGCCCGCCGCCGATGTCGCGCCCACCGTCGGCGCCACCAACCCGCCGGAAATCGAGTCGATCCTCGATGCGGCCGAGGCTCAGTTCAGCGAAGTCGGGGTCAAGCTGACGACGATCAACGACATCGCTCGACGCGCCGGCGTGGGACGGGTGACGATCTATCGACGAATCGGCGGGCGGGACGAGATCGCGCATGCTGTGACCACCCGCAGCTCGGCGCGCCTGATCGAGGAGGTCGTCGCCACGGCCCGCGCGGCCGAGACCATCGACGACCTGATCGGCAACGTCTTCGCCACCACCATCATGCGTATGCGCGAACACCCGGTCTGGAATCGGATGCTCACCCTCGAGACCGCAAGTTCGTTACCTCGGTTGACGACCGATGGGGGCCCGCTCCTGACGACCGCGATCCACGCTGCCGTCGCGATTCTCGACGATGCAGTCAGGTCCGGCCTTCTGCCACCTGTCGACGATCTCGTCGGCCGTGCCGAAGTCGTCGTGCGGGTGGCGCACTCCGTCGTCCTCACCCCCCAGGCACTGGTCCCCTTGCAGGCAAGGGAGGATCTGGCCTCCTTCGCGAGAGAAAGGCTGTTGCCGATCCTGGCGCCTCACCGCGCGTGACGCAGCCCTATGCGTTCGAGGTCGACGCGTACTCGCGCGCGGATTCGTTTCCCGCGGCTGCAATTGCTGATGTGGGAAGCCAACGTCCTCGCGGCTACCTTCCCCAAGCCGACACGTCGTCTAACCTGAGTACATGTCTGATCGGGACCGCACCCCGGAGGGGAAACCCCAGAACGCGCGACCTCGCGACGCATTGGGCCGTCCCCTCCCCTACGGCGAAGAGGGCGTCGAGGGAATCCCGGAGGACGCACAGTTCGACCCGGACGAAGCGATCACCGAAGGTCAACGCCTCTTCGACCACGGGTACCCGTTCCACGCCCACGAGGTGTTCGAGTCGGTCTGGAAGTCCTGCGAGCCCGAGGAACGCCCCCTGTGGCAGGGACTCGCCCAGCTCTCCGTCGGCCTCACCCACCTGCTGCGCGGCAATCAGAAGGGCGCGACGTCAGTGCTGAGGCAGGGACAGGCGCGAATACGTCACTACGAGGACGAACCACCACACGGTCTCGACATCGACGGGCTCTCCGCGTGGGCCGACCATCTGCTCACCGAGATCGAACGCGGCGGGCCGATCCCCGAACCTCCGACACCGCGGTTGAGGATGCCCTGATGCCGATTCTCCCCATGTTTCCCCTGGGTACAGCCCTGCTTCCCGGCGACCACCTTCCCCTGCGGGTGTTCGAACCGAGGTATCAGGAACTGGTCCGCGACTGCATGGCCGCACCCGACGGCCCGCGGTTCGGGGTCGTGCTCATCTCCCGCGGGCACGAGGTGGGTGGCGGCGACCAACGCACCGACGTCGGCACCGTAGCCCGCATCATGGTCGACACCGAGCTCGGCGGTGGACGGCACACGCTGGAATGTATTGCTGAAGAACGTATTCGCATCCTCGAGTGGCTTCCCGACGATCCGTATCCGCGCGCAGAGATCGAGCCGTGGCCCGACACGAACTCCAACCCCGTCGATCTGAGCGAACTCACCGTGCATCTGGGTCGCCTCTACGGTCTGCTCGACAGACTCACCGAGGGTCGTGCGACGCCCCCACCGGACGATCTTCCGGATGATCCCGGCGCCCGCCTGTTCGCTCTCGCCCGGCACATCCCGATGGGTGAAGCCGATCGCTACGCGATACTCAGCGCGCCGGGCCCCAAGGAGAGGCTCGATGCTCTCAGCGAATCCATCTCGAACACAATCGACCTCGCGGAGTGGCAGTTGAAGAACGGCTGACCGGTGCCCACCTGACAACCGTATCGCCGAGGTGTTCAGACGATCACGACGTCGAGGGTCCGCGGACCGTGCACCCCCTCGACGCGTTCGAGTTCGATGTCGGATGTCGCCGACGGCCCGCTGATCATCGTGGTGGGCCGCTCCGGCACCAATCTGGCCAGAGCCTCCGGCACCCCGACCTCGACGCTGCTCATCGGCACCACGCACACATGGAGGTCGGGCACCAGCGTCAGAGCCCGGCGGCCCTGGTCGGGATTGCCGTCGAGGAAGATCGTGCCGGTCTCGGCGCACGATACCGTCGACGCGGTCACGACACCGTCGAGACTCTCGAGGTCGGGCGCAGGGACGTCGGCGCTGTCGACGACGATCTCACCGTCGAATTCCGACAGCCACGAGGCATCCAGTCCCGCAGGTATCCCCACACGGCGGACGCCTCGTTCGGATAGCACACGCGCAATCGTGGCAGGCAGTTCCTCGACGGTGCTGCGATGCACATAAGCCTTGTAGTCGACGAGGCGATCTACGAACAACTCGTAGCGCTCAGCGTCGGAAAGCACTCGCCCGGTGCGGTACTCGCGTGGAATGTCCACGGGCGTCGGTGGCGCCAGCACCCCGGCGTCGCGGATGCGCCCCAGGATCGTCTCGCGCGACGTCATTGCGTCTCTCCGTTCTGGCGCGCCTGCGCGATCGCCGCGGCGCCCTCGTCGGACTGCCACCATTGCCGGAAGGTCTGCTTCGGAGGAGCCGGGATGTCACGGGCCGCCGTCCATCCCGCGAGTGGGCCGGGGAGGTTGGAGATCTTGCCCTTCTTACCTGCAACGATCCGCAACGCTCCGGCGGCCTTCTGTGCCGCGGTCCAGCGCGTAGACGACGACATCGCCACCGAAGCGGCCTTCATCAGCGCGGCCTCAGGTCCGAACTTGGCCTGTTCGACCTTTTGGTGCCGCAATTCGACCAGGAGCGAAGGGATGTCGATCTTCACCGGGCAGGCGTCGTAACAGGCTCCGCACAGACTCGACGCGAACGGCAGGGTCGCGTTGGGGTCGTCGGGTTCGCTCATGCCGGCCAATTGGGGGCTGAGCACCGCACCGATCGGGCCGGGGTAAGTAGAGCCATAGGCATGCCCGCCGGTGCGCTCGTACACGGGGCACACGTTCAGGCACGCCGAGCACCGGATGCAGTGCAGTGCTTCGCGTCCCACGCGGTCGGCGAGCGCGGCGGTGCGGCCGTTGTCGAGGAGCACGAGGTGGAAGTTCTGCGGTCCGTCGCCGGGAGTAACACCCGTCCACATGGAGGTGTAGGGATTCATCCGCTCACCCGTGGACGACCGGGGCAGCAACTGCAGGAACACTTCGAGATCGCGATACGAAGGCAGCAGCTTCTCGATACCCATGACGGTGATCAGTGTGTCGGGCAGAGTCAGGCACATGCGGCCGTTGCCTTCGGACTCCACGACAGCGAGCGTGCCGGTCTCCGCGATCCCGAAGTTCGCCCCCGACACCGCGACCGGAACCGTCATGAACTTCCGGCGCAGGAACTTGCGTGCCGCTTCGGCAAGATGTGCGGGATCGTCGTCGAGGTTCGGGTCCACGCCGGCCATCTCGCGCAGAAATATCTCGCGGATCTCGGTGCGGTTCCGGTGGATGGCCGGGACCAGGATGTGTGACGGCTTGTCGTGTCCGAGCTGGACGATGAGCTCGGCGAGGTCGGTCTCGTATGCGTGGATCCCCTCGTCTTCGAGGTGTTCGTTGAGCCCGATTTCTTGCGTGGCCATCGATTTGACCTTGATGACCTCGTCGGATCCGGTCTCGCGGACGAGCCGCGTCACGATGGCGTTGGCTTCGGCGGCGTCCGTGGCCCAGTGCACGACCCCGCCGCGTGCGATCACCGCAGCTTCGAGTTGCTCGAGCAACTCGGGAAGCCGGTTCAGTACATCGGTTTTCACAGCGGCACCTGCGTCGCGCAGCTGTTCCCAGTCGGGTATCTCGCCGGTGACGTCGAGTCGCTTGGCACGGATGGTGCGGGTCGCCTTGCCGATGTTGCGGCGCAGTTGCCCGTTGGCAAGTTCGTGATGTGCCGCGGCCGGGAAGGTTTCGGTACCGCGGAGATTCCCGAACCCGCGCGGCGGGATCGAGGGGAGGCCGAGTTCGGTGGATGTCATGCCGGCACCGCCGTCGACTCGGTGGCGCAGAGTATCTCGGCGAGGTGGACCGTCCGCGTTCCGGTCTGCAACCGCGACATTCCGCCGCCGATATGCATCAGGCACGACGAGTCGCTCGCGCTGCAGAACTCGGCGCCCGTGGCCGAGACGTTGCGGATCTTGTCGGCGAGCATCGCGGTGGAGGTCTCGGCGTTCTTGAGCGCGAAGGTGCCGCCGAAGCCGCAGCACGAGTCGGCCTCGGGAAGTTCGACGAGGTCGATCCCACGGACCTCGCGCAGGAGCTGGAGGGGTTTGTCGCCGACGCGGAGCATCCGCAGCGAGTGACATGTGGGGTGGTACGTCACCCGGTGCGGGAAGTAGGCACCGACATCTGTGACGCCGAGGACGTCGACGAGGAACTCCGACAGCTCGTACGTCTTGGCCTTGACCGTGTCCACACGCCCGCAGAGGCTCGCGCTTCCGTAGCGCGACGCGACGATCTCGTGCTGATGCCGCACCGATCCGACGCAGGAGCCGGATGGCGCGACGACTGCGTCGATACCGGTGTCGCCGAACGCGTCGGCGTAGTTCTCGACGAGTGGCAGCGCGTCGGGCTGGTAACCGGTGTTGATGTGCATCTGCCCACAGCACGTCTGCCTTTCGGGGAAGACGACCTCGTGTCCGAGCCTCGCGAGCAGGAGGGCGGTGGACTTGACTGCATCCGGAAACAACGTGTCGCCCAGACACGTGGCGAACAGCGCAACTCGCATGGGAACTCCGCATCGGTTTATGTGGTCTGACCACACCCTAGCCGATGACCGTGGGGCCCGTCACGGGATTTCGAATTCTTCCGATTTCGCCTCCGGACTCGATTGTGACCCGCATCATGATGTAGCTTCCCCTGTGGTCTGACCACGTGGTCCGACCACACAGCCAGTCGCCGCGCACTGCGGCCGCGACCTCAGGAGCCCCTTGTGGAAACCGATCTGCTTGCGGTGACCTTCACCCCGTCGACGACCGCCGTCGCCGGTAGCCTCACTGCCTCCGCGCTACTCGGCCTGGTGCCGCTGCTGACGTTCTTCGTCCTGCTCGCCGGATTCAAGCTCAAGGCCTGGTATTCCGGGCTCGGCGCACTCGCAGTTGCGCTGATCATCGCGGTGCTCGGGTTCGGAATGCCCGCCCCGCTCGCCGGACTGTCCGCCCTGCAAGGCGTCGCGTTCGGCCTGTTCCCCGTGATGTGGATCGTGGTCACCGCGATCTGGTTCTACGAACTCACCGTCGTCAGCGGCCGGTTCGAAGACCTCCGGCAGGTGTTCAACTCGGTCGGCCGCGGCGACATGCGTGTGCAGGCGATGCTCATCGCGTTCTGCTTCGGCGGAATGCTCGAGGCTCTCGCCGGTTTCGGTGCTCCCGTGGCGATCACCGGTGCGATGCTCATCGCGATCGGAATGCCTCCCATCCGCGCCGCCGTCACCGTCCTGGTCGCGAATACCGCACCGGTCGCCTTCGGCGCCATGGCAATTCCGATCACCACCGCCGGCAACCTCACCGGCATCCCCGCCACCGAGATCGCCGCCGTCGTCGGACGCCAGACCCCGGTGCTGGCGCTCTTCGTGCCGATGCTGCTGCTGTTCCTCGTGGACGGTCGCCGCGGCTTCCGCCAGGTATGGCCGATCGCACTGGTCACCGGTGCCGCGTTCGCGCTTGCCCAGTTCTGGTGCTCGAGCCACTTCTCGTACGAACTGACCGACGTCGTCGCCTCGCTGGTAGGCCTGGCCGCCGCAGTGATCATGCTGCGCTTCTGGGGTCCGCACACCCCTGACGACCAGCTCTCACAGACGTCGGCCGAAGCCATCGGCCCCACCCGCACGATGTTCGCCCTCTTCCCATACCTGCTCGTCATCGTGGTGTTCGGCATCGCCAAGCTGTGGACCCTCGGAGTCGACATCCCGAAGTGGCTGGCCTCCACCGATATCAAGATCGAGTGGCCCGGCCTGTACGGAAATCTGCTCAACGAGGACGGATCCGCGTCGACCGGCGCGATCTACACGCTGCCGTGGCTGTCCACTCCGGGCACACTCCTGCTCCTCTCGGGCGCCATCGTCACCGTCGTCTACGCGATATGGAACCACGCCGGAAAGTTCCCGATGACCGGTCGTCTGGCCGTGGTCACCCTGGGGAGCACCGCGTGGAAGATGCGCCTCGCTATCGCCACCGTCGCGACGGTGCTGGGCTTGTCGTACGTGATGAACCAGTCCGGGCAGACCGTCGCGATCGGCACGTGGCTCGCGGGAACCGGGGCGATCTTCGCACTGTTCTCACCGATTCTCGGCTGGCTGGGCACCGCCGTCACCGGATCCGACACCTCGGCCAATGCGCTGTTCGCTCGCCTGCAGCAGGCTGCGGGCCAGACCGCCGGTATCGATCCGACGCTGCTGGTTGCAGCGAACACCTCCGGTGGTGTGGTCGGCAAGTTGATCAGTCCGCAGAACCTCACCATCGCGGCAACCGCCGTCGACCGGCCCGGTAGTGAGCCGGAACTGTTGCGCAAGGTGGTCTGGTACAGCATCGTCATGCTCGCGGCCCTGTGTGTGCTGGTGTACCTGCAGTCGACTCCGGTGCTGTCCTGGATGCTGCCCTGACCTGCCCCGACACATAGGCTGTCGAGTCATGTCGTCACAGTCCGAGCCACGCGCGTGGGAACACGTGCTGAACCACCTCGAGCAGATGCTGGTATCCGGGGAGCTCTCCCCGGGCCAGCGTCTGCCCGGTGAACGTGTACTCGCCGCCGAGCTCGGTGTCGGGCGGTCGTCGGTTCGGGAGGCACTGCGCGTGATGGAGGCGCTGGGCCTGCTCAAGTCGCAGACCGGGTCGGGGCCCACCTCAGGTGCGATGATCGTGTCGCGGCCGACGGGCGGGATGACGATGCTCATGCGTATGCAGGTCGCGGCCCAGAATTTCCCGGTCGCCGACGTCGTACAGACGCGCCTCGTTCTCGAAACCGAGGTGATGCAGTTGCTCGCCACTCGCAACCCCACACCGGATCTCGGCAACGCCGAGGAGTTGCTCGACGCGATGGACGACACCGAGCTGGCAGCGAACGAGTTCCTGGTACTCGATTCGCAGTTCCACATCGCGATGGCCGACGCCGCAGGAAACCAGGTGATCGCGGCGATGATGGCCGGGTTGCGTGAGTCGATCGAGGGATACGTCCTGGCCGGGGCACCACTCGCGATCTGGCCGGTGACCTGCGGGCGGCTGCGTCACGAACATCGTGGGCTGGTCGAGGCGGTTCGAGCCGGTGACCCCGACCTCGCACGCCGGCGGATCGAGGGTCACATCCGCGGGTACTACTCCGAAACCTTGGGCTCGGATCGGGCGTAGAACGACCCTGGTAATCGCACCCCGAAACATCGTGTACTGTTAGCAATGCAACGCGGGGTGGAGCAGCTCGGTAGCTCGCTGGGCTCATAACCCAGAGGTCGCAGGTTCAAATCCTGTCCCCGCTACCACCGCCGGCCCGGACTCATACGAGTCCGGGCCGGTTTTGTTGTCGACCCTCCGGTTCTGTTCCGTCTTGACCTCAACTGCACTCGAGGTTTCAGAGTCCTCCGCATGACGATCCTCACCGACGCGGAGCGGCGCGAAGAAGGGCACAACCGATGCAGGTCGGGATGCTGTCCGAGTTCGGTCCGCCGCAGGTCCTGGCGCCGGCTTCGCTTCCACCACATGTTGTTTCGGCGTAACGCGAAAGGCCGGCGCAGGTCTTCAGGTATACGCCCCGCACGGTTTCGACGACCTCTTCAACATGGCGCTGCGACCCAATCCCGTGATGGCGCCTCGGGAAGTGTACGAAGCGAAGGCCGCCCGGTGGCAGACCGAGTGGCCGGGGCCGACGGTGATGCCGTGGCCGAACCAGTGACGGCCGCAATACCGGCACACGCCGATAAGATGACCTTATGACTCTGCTGGCCGAGTACCGCGATGCCCGCCGCGACGAATACGTCGCGCGGTTGCGCCGCCAACTCGCACTGCGGGCGATGGCCGCCACCGGCATGAGCCAGCGGCAGATCGCCGAAGCACTGAACATCACGCAGCCTGCAGTGAGCCAGCAAACTCGAGTCAGCCCCTGAGCTCGACGACGTACACCCCGAGGTTCTGATCGAAGCCGCCGCGCCGATCTTGAAAACCCTCGCCGCAGACTACGGCTTCACGCGCCTCGCCGTCTTCGGCTCGGTCGCACGACACGAGGCACGGGAGGACTCCGACATCGATCTGATCGTCGAATCACCCGACAAAACATCATCATTCGAGTTCATCCGCTTCAAGGAGCTCATCGAGCACATCCTCGGTCGGGAAGTCGACTTGATCGACTACGGCGGACTGAAGCCCCGACTGGACGACGACATCCGCCGTGAAGCGATACCGCTGTAACGGACCGCAAGACCGCAAAAGAACTGTTGCATATTCAGGGTTGGATCCAACGAGTCGACGAGATCGTCCGACGAGGCAAGACCGCCTACCTCGCCGACAATCTACTCCAAGAAGCCGGCGACTCCCTGAGGATGAAGCCCGGAGAGGCCGCCAATCGACTTTCAAGAGCCGGTGTCCTCGCGCCCGACGGCGTCGACTGGGCACTCTCCCTCAGTGGGGGCTTCCCTCGGGCCACTGTTCGCTGACGCGGACACCGCACTCACCGATGAAGAGGATGAGGCGTCACGACCGAAGTACACGTGAACGGGCACGCAAGCAGGCCCGAATATCACCGAGGAAGCCCCGCGCGGTCGAACTCCTGCTGCAGGCGCGGCCTTCTCCGATGAGTCCCGCGGAGCTCTGCGATGAAGTCGTCCACCGCGACAGCCTCGTCGGACCCCGCAGCAAGCGTGCGCATCTTCGCAAGGCGACGAGCCGCGAGGCGGTAGTGCTGGGCTCCGGCTTCGACCAACTCGTTCTCGACGAGTCTCCGATGAACCGGAAGAACGGCTAGAGGTTCGACCTTCTCGTATGCCTTGGCCAACTCGTTCCACGTGCGATCGTCGCCGAGGCCGAGCGAGTGGGCAAGACTCCACGCGAAGCGCGCGTCACGAAGTGTCACGAGAGCGAAGGCCACAGAGTCGCTCGGGTTGGCAGCAAGAACACTCAGGACCTCGTCACTGTATTCGGGCCAGGCCTCGCCTGCCGACTTGTACACGCGAGAGGCCGCTGCCGAAGACGGCCAGCGGCGGAACACCAGGAGTCGCGCGTCCAGCAGATCGTCCGGCCGGTGTTTCTCGAGAAGCCCGCACCAGTAGTCCGCTGCCCTGAGCGACTGGTGCCCCCGGTCGAAGTCGGTCGCCTGTTTCGCCCACTCGATCGCAAGATCGATCTCGCCGATTTCCTCGAACGCTTCGGCAGTGTCTTCCAGCCAGGCCGCGACCTTTCGATCCCTGGCGTGTGTACGAACGATTGCGTCGATGTCGCGGTCCAAGATCGCCAGACGTCGCGCATTCCAGTCGAGCGTGAACCACTCGTGAGAATGCGGAGACGACCAGCGCTCCCCCTCCGACGGACGCGCTCCGAGCCCCGCTTCGACCTCGCGCAGCCTGGTTCGGTAGTCGGCCATCCCCTGGTCACCGAGAGCCGGCGCATACGCGACCGGATCGATCTCGAAGTAGTCGACTTCGCCGTCGAACTGGAACTTCATCATCCAGTCGACAAGCTTTCCCTGTGGAGTTTTCGCGACGGCAGCAACCCGCGGGTGAAGTTCAAGAAGACGACGACACGCGTCACCGATGATTCCGCTGGAGTCGTCGGCTCGGGCGATCACCCTGATTGCGCTCGCGAGCGCCATGCTGGTGACGGCGTAGATCTCGACCGCGTCTGTCGTCGGGATCGCTGATTCGAGAATGTCGACGGCCTCGTGCATTCGCCGGCCGTGGGCGTTCGCGGCGCTCCACCGATGCAGGTCGGTCTTCGTTCTGACGAGTGGGAGCACTGCTTCACTGAGCGTGGTCATGCAACGACCTCCTTCTGAGCACCACAAAGGCCACGTCATCGTAGAAATTCCCAGCAACCGAGCACGACTCAGGTCGATCTCCTAACGTTCCCCTATTAACTATAACTACCAGTTACGCTAACCTGGCCCCATGGCGCTCCCCGCACACACCGTCGTCAACGGCCCGATCGAGCTGCACGTCATCGAAGAAGGAAACCCCGGCGGCCCGACCCTGATCCTCGTCCACGGCTGGCCCGACACCCACGCCCTATGGGACAGGGTCGTGCCGCACCTGGCCGACGAATTCCGCATCATCCGATTCGACAACCGCGGCGCCGGAGCCTCCACGGTCCCCCGCAACGTTGACGACTACCGGTTGGCGCACCTCGCCTCCGACCTGTTCGCGGTGATCGACGCGATGAGCCCCGACGCGCCCGTCCACCTACTCGGGCACGACTGGGGCGCGGTGCTGTGTTGGGAGGCGGTGTGTGAGCCGGACGCCGCCGCGCGGATCGCGTCGTACACCTCGGTGTCCGGACCCAACCTCGACCATCTGGGGATGTGGATGCGACGACGCCTCAGGGAATTTCACCCCCGGGGGCCGCTCGAACAGGCATTGGCCTCGGCGTACACCGTCCTCTTCCAGATCCCGGGTCTCCCGGTCCCCGCGCTGCGGTGGTGGTTCGCCAGGCACTGGCCGGGCTTCGTCGGCGCCTTCGACCGGACCGATCCGTCGGTGATCGGCCCGCTCTCACCCACAGTGGCCGACGACATGGTGCACGGCCTCAAGTTGTACCGGGCGAATATCCGGAGGCATCTGTTCCGGCCGCGAGAACGTCGAACCGACGTTCCCGTCCAGCTCGTCCAGAATCTCCGCGACCTGGCCGTACGACCCGTCGGGTACGAAGACACCGACCGGTGGGTGACGGATCTTCATCGCGTGCCCCTCGACGCCGGGCACTGGTCGCCGCGGTCACACGCCGATGAAGTGGCCGCGCTCACCGCCCGGTTCGTTCAGGCCACGGAGGTCGGTACCGCCACGCGAAGCAGACACGGCGGGTAAATTCCGCGTCAGAGCCGATCGCCCGAGGAGGTGCGATGAGCGACGACGATGCTGCAGGCCGTCCGCATGCCCCTCGCTGGTTGCGCCCGACCATCATCGCAGCGCTCTTCGCGATCGCGTTCTACCAGATGTCGGGGTGGCTGTTCCACAACTTGAAAGGCTTTCTCGGCCTGCTGTTCCTGGCATGGCTCTTCAGCGTCACGATCGAACCGATCGTCGACCTGCTCGAACGGCGCGGCCTCCGACGAGGTGCGGGCACCGGGATCGTGCTGGTCAGCCTCTTCATCCTCGTGGTCGGGTTCTTTGCGTTGTTCGGTGCGCTCCTCGCCGAACAGGTGGCGCAGCTGCTCACCACGCTTCCGGACGCCTTGTCCCGTGTGACGGACTGGGCGAACCGGACGTTCGATACCAACTTCAAGACCGGCGACGATCTGCTCCACATCACGCCCGACACGGTCCGGGATCTCGCGCAGCGATTCACACCGGGTGTGCTCGGCGTCGTCAGCACCCTGGTCGGCACGCTCTTCCAGCTGTTGACGATCCTTCTGTTCGTCTTCTACATGTCGGCCGAGGGACCGCAGATGCGGCGAACCATCTCGAGCTGGTTCCCCGCACGTCAGCAGAAGGTGATCGCCGAGGTGTGGGAGACGTCGGTCGACAAGGCCGGCGGCTACGTGGTCTCACGGCTCATTCTCGCCGCGTTCAGCACCTTCTTCACGGGCATCTTCCTGCTGGTCATCGGTGTGCCCTACTGGTTGCCACTCGCGATCTGGACCGGCGTCGTCTCGCAGTTCATCCCCACCCTCGGGACGTATCTGGCCATCGCGCTACCCGCGATCATCGCTGCCGCAGCGCAACCGTTGGACGGGGTGTGGGTGATCGTGTTCGGCACGCTCTACCAACAGGTCGAGAACTACGTGTTGCATCCGCGGATCACCGCACGGACGGTGGCGATCCACCCCGCCGTGGCGTTCGGATCGGTGATCGTCGGGGCGACGCTGTTCGGACCGATCGGAGCGCTGGTGTCGGTTCCGGTGGTCGCGATCCTGCAGGCTCTCGTCGAATCCTACGGAACACGCTATGCGCTGGTCGAACAACCCGAGCCGACGAAGGAGCCACCCGCCGCGGACAGCAAAGCGCCTCCGGACCCAGAGGGACCGGAGGCGCGCTGACGCCGAATCGATAGAGTCGGATCGTCAGACGATGAGCTTCGCAGCCGTCGCGGCCACCACTTCTTCGGTGGTCACGCCCGGTGCGGTCTCGACGAGTTTCAATCCCTCGTCGGTGACATCGATGACGGCGAGATCAGTGATGATCCGCTGCACGCACCGCTTTCCGGTGAGGGGAAGGGCGCACTCCTCGAGGATCTTGGGCTCGCCCTTCTTGGTGACGTGATCCATCATCACGATGACACGCTTGGCGCCGTGCACGAGATCCATCGCGCCGCCCATGCCCTTGACCATGGCACCCGGAATCATCCAGTTGGCGATGTCACCCGTGGCCGACACCTGCATCGCACCGAGGACGGCCACATCGATCTGGCCGCCGCGGATCATGCCGAACGACTGCGACGAGTCGAAATACGACGCGCCAGGGATCGCGGTGATCGTTTCCTTACCCGCGTTGATGAGCTCCGGGTCGAGCTCGTCCTCGGTCGGGTACGGGCCGACGCCCAGCACGCCGTTCTCGGCGTGCAGGATGACCTCGATGCCGGGCTCGATGAAGTTCGGCACCAGCGTGGGCATGCCGATACCGAGGTTGACGTACTGACCGTCGCGGAGTTCCTCGGCGACGCGCGCGGCCATCTCTTCGCGGGTCATGCCCTTGGCGGTCTGAGTCATGAGCGCACCGTCCGATTCTCGATTCCGACCTCGATCTTGCCGACGTGCACCACTCGCTGCACGTGGATGCCGGGGGTGTGGATCTCGTTGGGATCCAGTTCGCCGGGCTCGACGAGATGCTCGACCTGAGCGATTGTGACCCGGCCCGAGGCTGCAGCGGGCGGGTTGAAGTTGCGGGCCGAGGCCCGGTAGACGAGGTTGCCGTGCCGGTCGCCCTTCCAGGCGTGCACGAGCGCGTAGTCGGCGACGATGCCGCGTTCCATGACGTAGGTCTCTCCGTCGAACTCGCGGACTTCCTTCGCCTTGGAGGCGATCTTGATGCCTCCGTGCCCGTCGTAGCGCAGCGGCAGGCCGCCTTCTTCGACGGCCGTGCCGACTCCCGCGGGAGTGAAGAACGCGGGGATGCCCGCACCACCGGCGCGCAACCGCTCGGCGAGTGTGCCCTGCGGCGTGAGCTCGACTTCGAGTTCACCCGAGAGGTACTGGCGGGCGAACTCCTTGTTGGCACCGACGTACGACGAGATGGTGCGTCGGATTCGACCCTTCTCGAGGAGCAGGCCGAGACCGAACCCATCGGTACCGCAGTTGTTGCTCACGGTCTCCAGGTTGGTGGCGCCCTGATCGAGCAGCGCATTGATGAGGAACTCGGGGATGCCGACCAGGCCGAATCCGCCGACGGCGATGGTCACACCGTCGGGAATGTCGACTACTGCCTCGGCGGCGGAGGCAACGACTTTGTCCATGCATGCCAGAATAACCGGCAACGTACGTAATGTGAACCCTCGTCCGCAATGCGAACAAAATGAGGCCGAACCGTTGCTTCGCACGTCGGTCCGTTCTAGCCTTGTCCGCATAGCGTCCACCCGTCCTCATCGCGAACAAATGGAGCACGAATTGACTGCCACGCTGCACTACGAACAGCACGGAGACCCGTCGGCGCCGGCGGTACTCCTCCTCGGCTCGCTCGGATCCGACCTGTCCATGTGGGAGCCGCAGATCGACGCACTGTCCGCGAACTGGCACGTCATCGCCGTCGACCACCGCGGCCACGGCTCCTCGCCCACACCGCAGGGTCCCTACACGATGAGCGAGCTGGGCGCCGACATCATCGCGGTGCTCGATTCACTGGACGTGCAGGTCGCGCACTACATCGGACTCTCACTCGGCGGCGCTGTCGGCCAATGGCTCGCCGCCAACCACCCCGACCGCATCAGCTCACTCACGCTGCTGTGCACATCGTCGGCGTTCCTGCCCGCGCAGCCGTGGCTCGATCGTGCCCAGACCGTGCGCACCGACGGAGTGGCCTCCATCGCCGAATCCATCGTGTCGCGCTGGTTCAGCCCCGGCCTCCTCGACAGTGACCGGGATCTCGTCGACCGGCACGTCACGATGGTGAAGAACACCACCGACGAGGGCTACGCCGCATGCTGCGAAGCCCTCGCGACCTGGGACGGACGCGACGACCTCGCCCGCATCACCGCACCCACACTGGTGATCGCCGGCGAAGAAGACCCCGCCACCCCGCCCACCGTCATGCAGACCCTCGCCGAGGGCATCGCGACCTCCGAGTTCCACGTCGTGGCGCCCGGCGCGCACCTCGCGAACGTCGAACAGGCAGACAAGGTCACGCAGTTGATCACCGACCACCTGAAGAAGAACCGGTCGTGACCGACACCGACACGGACCCGGCCGTGAAGGACGTCCCCGCCAAGGACGCCTCTCCCGACTACGTCCAGTCGCTCGCCCGGGGCCTCTCCGTCATCAAGGCGTTCGGCGTCGAAAATCCGCGTCGCACCCTGTCCGACGTCGCGCGCGCCACTGGACTCACCCGCGCCACCGCGCGCCGCTTCCTGCTCACGTTGACCGAACTCGGCTACGTGCGCACCGACGGATCCCAATTCTGGCTCACCCCAAGGGTCCTCGAACTGGGATACAGCTACCTGTCGGCATTGTCGCTGCCCGAGGTCGCGCGGCCGCACCTCGAGGCACTCGCCCAGAAGATCCACGAGTCGACGTCGGTGTCGGTGCTCGACCGCGACGATGTCGTCTACGTCGCGCGGGTGCCGGTCAACCGCATCATGACCGTCACGATCACCCTGGGCACGCGGTTCCCCGCCTATGCGACGTCGATGGGTCGCGTCCTGCTCGCCGGTCTGCCCGACGCCGAACTCGACGACTATCTCGCTCGCGCCGACCTGGCTCCCATCACCGGTACCACCATGCAGACCCGCGACACGTTGCGCACCGAACTCGACAGGGTGCGACGCGACGGATTCTGCATCGTCGACCAGGAACTCGAAGAGGGATTGCGGTCGCTGGCCGCACCGATCCGCGACGCATCCGGCACCGTGGTGGCCGCGGTGAACATCTCCACCCACGCCGCCCGCTACCCGGTCGAAACCCTGCACGACCGGCTGGTCCCCGCCCTTGTTTCCACCGCGGACGAGATCACGTCGGATTACGCCCGCACCCAGACCAATTGATCGGAGAGACACCATGACCGATGTAGTGATCTGCGAACCGCTTCGCACCCCGGTCGGACGCTTCGGCGGCGTCCTGAAGGACATGACACCGGAAGACCTCGCCGCCACCGTCATCCGCGAGCTCGTGTCGCGCACCGGCATCTCGGGCTCCGACGTCGACGACGTCATCCTCGGACAGGCTTCCCCGAGCGGCGAGAACCCGGCGATCGGACGCATCGCCGCACTCAATGCCGGTCTCGGCGTCGAGGTTCCGGGCATTCAGGTGGATCGACGCTGCGGCTCCGGCCTCCAGGCGATCCTGCAGGCCGTCATGCAGGTGCAGACCGGTGGCAGCGACCTGATCCTCGCCGGCGGCACCGAGTCCATGAGTCAGGCCGAGTTCTACGCGACCGGGATGCGCTGGGGCGTCAAGGGTGAGGCAGTCGCCCTCAACGACCGGCTCGCGCGTGCCCGCGTCACCGCCGGTGGCCGCGACTTCCCCGTCCCCGGCGGCATGATCGAGACCGCCGAGAACCTACGCGCCGAATTCTCCATCAGCCGTGCGGATCAGGACGCGCTCGCCGTCCAATCGCACCAGCGTGCCGTCGCCGCACAGAAGAACGGTGTGTTCGCGCAGGAGATCGTGCCCGTGACAGTGCCGCAACGTAAGGGTGATGCGCTGGTCGTCGACACCGACGAACATCCCCGCGCCGACACCACCCTCGAGACGCTCGCGAAGCTGCGTCCGATCCGCGGCAAGGCCGACCCCGAATCCACGGTGACCGCCGGGAACGCGAGCGGCCAGAACGACGGCGCCGCCCTCACGATCGTCACGACAGCGGAGAAGGCCGCGAAGCTCGGCCTGCGTCCACTTGCTCGGCTCGCAAGCTGGGCAGTGGCCGGAGTGCCGCCCCGCACCATGGGAATCGGCCCGGTCCCCGCCACCGAGAAGGCACTCGGCCGTCTCGGCCTGACCCTCGCCGACATCGACGTCATCGAACTCAACGAGGCGTTCGCCGCGCAGGCCCTCGCAGTGATCCGCACCTGGGGCATCGACGCGGACGACACCCGTCTCAACCCCAACGGTTCCGGCATCTCGCTCGGTCACCCCGTCGGCGCGACCGGCGGGCGCATCCTCGCGACCCTGCTGCGCGAGTTGGACCGCCGCGAAGGCCGTTACGGACTCGAGACGATGTGCATCGGCGGCGGGCAGGGCCTCGCCGCGGTATTCGAGCGCATCGCCTGATCCATCCGGCCGGCCCCCGCCGCGAAGATGTCGAGAACCCGCTGCGGGGGGCCGCCCGGTCCGTACGATCGCGATATGAGTGATCAGCACACAGAAACACCAGCCACCACTCGTCCGAGGACGATTGCTCGAAATCTCCTCGCCGCTGCCCTCGTCTTCGCCGGTATGAGTCACCTCTTCTGGGCCCGAAAAGACTTTCAGGCGCAGGTTCCCGATTGGGTGCCGATGGACAAGGACGGCGTGGTGATGGCGTCGGGAGGTGTCGAGATCATGCTCGGAGCGGGCCTCGCGGTCCTTCCACGCGACCGCGTCCGCATCGGCCGGATCGCCGCGTTGTTCTTCCTCGCGGTCTTCCCCGGCAACGTGGCGCAATACCGCCACAGCCGCGATGCATTCGGCCTCGACACCGATCGCAAGCGGCTCATCCGACTGTTCTTCCAGCCCGTTCTGATTCTGTGGGCGCTCTGGTCGACTGCCACTCCACGGCGCTGAGCACTACTGTTCCGGCGCCACCTGTACCAGCAGCTTCCCGAAGTTCTTTCCCCCGAGCAGACCGATGAACGCCTCGGGTGCGTTCTCCAAACCGTCGACGATGTCCTCGCGGAATTTCAGATCGCCGCTGCGCACCCAGCCCGACGCGTCGTTCATGAAGTCGCGGTACATCTCCGACACGAACTCGGACTGGATGAACCCGCGGATCGTGAGGCTCTTGACCAGCACCAGAGAGAAGAATCCCGGAAGGCGGTCGCGTCGGTCGAGGTCGACACCGTTGTACTGGGCCGCCAGACCGCACACCGGGATGCGCGCATAGAGATTGAGCAACGGCATCACCGCATCGGCCACATGCCCGCCGACGTTCTCGAAGTACACATCGATGCCGTCCGGCACCGCGTCGGCCAGTTTCTGCGCGAAGTCGGGGTCGCGGTGATCGATGGCGGCGTCGAACCCGAATTCATCGATGAGTGCCTTGCACTTCTCCGGCCCACCCGCGATACCCACTGCGCGGGCACCCTTCAGTTTCGCGATCTGACCGACCGCAGATCCGACAGGCCCGGTCGCAGCCGCCACAACGACGGTCTCGCCTTCCTTGGGCTGCCCGATCTTCAACAGTCCCGAGTAGGCCGTGAAGCCCGGCATCCCCAGCACGCCGAGCGCCGTGGACAGCGGTGCTGCGTCGGGGTCGAGCTTGCGCACCTCATCACCACTGATGACCGCGTGCGACTGCCAGCCTGCGCCCGCGAGGACATAGTCACCCACGGTGAGGTTCGCGTGTCGCGATTCGACGACCTGGCCGACCGTGCCGCCGACCATCACGTCGTCGATTTCCACAGGCTCGGCATACGACTTCGCGGTACTCATGCGGCCGCGCATATAGGGATCGAGGGAGAGATAGACGGTGCGCAGCAGGACCTGCCCGTCGGACAGTGCAGGAAGGTCGACGACCTCGGTACGGAAGTTGTCGGCCGTCGGTGTTCCGTTGGGGCGAGACGCCAGGACGATACGTGTGCTCTGGTTTTTCGACGGTGCACTCATACTCCGACAGTCTGCCTTACGGCCGGGTCGACGTCAGGCAGCTCCGGGTCGATCCCCCCGCGGCGGCTCGTAGTTCGAGAACAGACGGGAATGGATGGCCTCGGTGAACGAGGGCCCTTCGTGCTCGACGGCGCGGGGCGGCAGCGGCCGCTGGGTCTGGGACCTGGCCTGGGACCTGGCCGCGGTATCGGACGTGGATCGGATCGACACATCGACTCCTCTCGGATGTGGGAGGAGAGTGCTGACCACCGAACACCGTGTGTGACCTGGTGTGCGCCCCCCTTCGCATACATATACCCGGTCGGATCCCGGGGCGCACCCATCAGTCCCGCGCGCCAAACGGAACGAGTCCCGATCGGCTTGTGCACGGCCGTGCCCCCGTCGCACACGAGCCGGGACGCTACCCCGACCGTGCCCGGAACGGATCTGTGCGCCGGCCGAGAACCGGCATGGCAACTTCGACACCGTCCGCCGCCGCGCGCTGGGTGAGGAACTCCATCGTGACGGTGAAGTCGTCGAAGAACGACGGAAAAGGTACCAGCGGGCGATCCAGACCGACCGTGAAGTTGTCCCAGTGGATCGGCACGACCCGCCTCGCCCCGGTGCCGAGGACGAACTGTCGCCAGTAGGCTTCGCGGAATTCCGGGTCCTGCTTGCCGAGCACACCGATTCCGAGGTAGACGGTCTCGGCACCGCGTGCATCGAAGTCGCCGGCGAGCATGTTGGCACTCGCCTGGATCAGGATCGTCCGATCGTCGTGCCGGATGTGGAGCGCATAACAATCGCCGGTGCGGTAGTCCAGGGCCTTCGCGCCCGGCGCAAGCGGCTGCTCGATCCGTCCCGGCGCGAGATCTCCGGGGCTGTGCACGGCCGGCAACGGGGTGAGCGTGAACCGGCCGACCTCGATCGGTTCACCCGGAACGACGACGTCGACACGGGAATCGGGGAAACCGTAGCCGCGGGCGATGTTCCGCGTAGATTCCGATCCGAGGAGCCGCGCGCCGGTCAACTCGGCGACGAGTGGCGCATCGAGTGCGTGATCGAAATGGGAATGAACGACGAACAGCGCATCGACCTTCCCCACCCCGAAGCGCCGCAGCGCGGACTCAACTGTGTCGCGGTGCGGGGCGACCTTTCCGGCTTTCACCCGCAGAAGTCCCGGACGGGTGAAGAAGCCATCGGTGAGGATCGTGGTGTCACCGTCGGTCAGCAGCATCGTCGAGACGCCCAGGAAGGACACGCGCAACGCACCCGGTTCGTCGGCGGTAGCAGGCTCGTCGAGATGCCGCCACGGATCGAGGGAGGGGGTTCGCAGACCTCGCAGGATTGCCCACAGTCCCGGGCCCGCCATCACAGGACCTCCTGTGCGGCAGCGCGACCTGCTGCGCGACCGGAGAACAGGCACCCTCCCAGGAACGTGCCCTCGAGGGCGTTGTACCCGTGGACTCCGCCACCGCCGAATCCGGCTACCTCACCGGCGGCGTACAGACCCGGAACCGGGTTGCCGTCCGCCCCGAGAGCCCGAGATTCGAGATCGGTCTGTATGCCCCCGAGTGTCTTTCGGGTCAGCACATGGATCTTGACACCGATGAGCGGTCCCGCGGCCGGATCGAGAAGACGGTGCGGCGGGACGGTACGGCTGATCTTGTCGCCGAGGAACCGTCGCGAGTTGGCGATGCCCTGGATCTGCGCGTCCTTGGCATACGGATTGGCGACCTGGGAGTCTCGCGCATCGATCTGGGCCTCCACGCGTGCGAGGTCGAGCAGCGGTTCGTCGGTGAGCGCGTTCATGCCGGCGACGAGTTCGTCGAGGGTGTCGGCGACGACGAAGTCCTCTCCGTGTCGCTTGAATGCCTCGACAGGCGAGGGGGCACCTCTGGAGATCCGCTCCCGCAGTACGGCTTTCTTACTGCCACTGGTGATGTCGGGGTTCTGCTCGGATCCGGAGAGCGCGAACTCCTTCTCGATGATCCGCTGGGTGAGCACCAGCCACGAGTGGTCGTAACCGGCGATGTCCGGCGTGGTGCGCAGATGTCGAAGTGTCCCGATGGTGTCGTAGCCGGGGTAGAACGGTGCGGGTAGCCGCCGTCCCAGCGCGTCCAGCCACAACGAGGAGGGTCCGGGGAGGATGCGGATTCCGTGGCCGGGCCAGATCGGATCCCAGTTGTGGAGCCCTTCGGTGTAGTGCCACATCCGATCCCGGTTGACCAGTCGCGCACCGGCTTCCGCCGCGATGTCGAGACCCCGCCCGTCGACGTAGGCGGGAACCCCCGTCGCCATGTGGGCCGGTGGCGTCCCGAGGTCGTCGGGCCAGTATCTGCGTACGAGATCATGGTTGCCGCCGATCCCTCCGGTGGTGACGATCACCGCTTGCGCGGTGAGTTCGAAATCGTCGATCTCGTCTCGGTTGGAGGCCACCCCGCGCGGTGAGTCGTCGGGGGCGAGTATCTTGCCGCGAACCCCGGTGACCGTGCCTGCGGTGACGACGATCTCGTCGACTCGGTGGCGGTGGGCGAAGGTGAGCGCTCCGGTGTTCGTGGCGCGTCGGGCACTCGCGATGAACGGCTCGACCACGCCGGTGCCGGTTCCCCACGGCACGTGGAATCGGGGTACCGAGTTACCGTGCCCATCGGCGCGCAGGTCACCACGTTCGGCCCAACCGACCAGCGGCGTCAGTTCGATACCGTGTTCAGAGATCCACGAACGCTTCTCGCCCGCAGCGAATTCGACGTAGGCGCGCGCCCAGCGCGCCGCCCATGTGTCTTCGTCGGCGAGTCGATCGAATTGTGCACTGCCCTGCCAGTCCCGCCACGCGAGATCGAAGGAGTCCCGTACGCGCAGCCTGCGCTGCTCCGGTGAGTCCACGAGTAACAGGCCGCCGAACGACCAGAATGCCTGTCCGCCGAGATTGCGGTGGTTTTCCTGGTCCACCACTGTCACCGAACGGCCCCGCGAGGTGAGTTCGTGAGCGGCGACCAGGCCTGCCAGTCCTGCTCCCACGATGATGACGTCGCTCATGGCTGGTTCCTTCCCAGTATCGTGATCAGTGCGTCGACGAGCGTGTTCGCCGGTCCGCCGCGCGACGATCTCCAGGCCACATAGCCGTCCGGCCGGACCAGGACCGCCCCGCCGGTGTCGATGCCGTACGTCTCGAAGAATGTGCCGTCGTCGTCGAGCCCGACCGAACCGATCGTGTAGGCCGCGAGCGGGATCCTGAGGTTTCTCCGGAGCTCGGCCACCGCGTCGAGCCAGGTGCCGCCGTCGCTCCCGGTCAGCAACGTGAATCCTCCCGAGGTGAACAGGTCGACGGTGGAGATGGCGTGATCCGGGCCTATCCACACGTGCGGTGCCCGGCATCCGGGTGTGGCGCTCTGGATGTAGTCCGAGTAGTCGTCCGCGACTGTGGGAGGCGTCGTTCCGTCGGGGACGACGGCCGCCGAACTGTATCGCGTGCCGAATTCGACGCCCAGGTGGTTCCCGTAGCGGCGTGTCTCGGTCAGGATCGCATCCGCACTCAGACCCTGCTCGCCGAAACCGTAGATCGCCGCACCCAGCCGAGCGACGTTCTGGAAATTCTCGTAGCTCTGGTCCGCAGTTCGGCGGGCCGGGCCGCGTCGCTCGTCGTCGTAGGTGTCCAGCAACGAGTGGTCCGCGATACCCAGCACGTGCAGTGCCAGCTTCCACGCCACGTTGTGCATGCCCTGGATTCCGGTGTTCACCCCGAGGCCACCGGTCGGCGGGAACTGGTGTGCTGCATCGCCGCAGAGCACCACGCGACCGTGCACGAACCGCTCGGCGACGGTGACGTTCATCCGCCACGTGCCGACGCTGCGCACGTCGACCTCGAGGTCGTCGACGCCCATCGCGGCCCGCACCCACGCGGTCACACGTTCGTCGCCCCATTTGGCGCGGTCCCAGTCGTCGGGCTGCACCGTGATCTGGCACAGCCATCGACCGCGTGCGTCGAGTGGCTGGAGAACTCCGGCGGCGGATCCTGCGACATAGAGGAGAACGCCTTTGCGGTCACCGAGGTGTGATTCGAGATCGGCGTGGAAGTAGCAGTTGACGAAGTGGTGGATGCCCTGCGGCCCCTCGAGTGGCACGCCGATCGCATTCCGGACGAAGCTGTCGACACCGTCTGCGGCCACAAGTGCCGATCCGGTGAGTTCGTATTCGCAGTCGCCGGTTTCGACGCGCACGGTCGCGTGATCGTCGGTGGGTGCGCTCCCCGCGAGCAGTGCCGTCACGCGATGACCGAGCCGCAGATCGACGAGACCGGTCGCGGCGGCGGCGTCGCGCAGGATCGCCTCCAACCGGTCCTGCGACGACATGACCGGCAACGCGGGACTGATCGCCGGGCCCGGTCCTTCGAATCCTGCGGTGTCCAGATGCCCGAATTCGCGGGAGGTCACGTTGTCGAAGAAGCGGATCGGGCTCTTCCAACCCGGAGGTGTGTCGACGGCCCGGAAACGCGGATAGGCCAGCGACCCCCACCCCCGCGTGATCTCCATCGTGCGGGTGTTGAAGTTACGGGTCTTCGGATGCGTGGACGGGGCCGGCCGTTGCTCGAGCACCACGCTGGGCACGCCGAATCGGGCCAGTTCCAGGGACGTTCCCAGGCCGACAGGCCCGGCTCCCACCACTATCACCGGTTGTGTCATGTCGTCTCCGCCCTCTGCGGTTCGCGGCAGTCAGTGCTGTCGAGGGAAACTGTAATGAGATTACCGTTACAGTCAAGCGGTTAGAGTGATCCCATGCCCAGAAAGTCGACCGACCCGCGAGTCATCGCCCCGCGACAGTCACGCAGTCGCGCCACGATGGAGCGCATCGTGACCGCCACAGAGGAACTGCTGGCCTTCAAGCCGTTCGAGCAGATCACGATCACCGAGATCTCGAAGCGTGCAGGCAGCGCGCCCACCGCGATCTACGCGCGGTTCTCCGACAAGGACGCGCTACTGTTCGAAGTGCACGAGCGATTCAAGCAACGCATCGTCGACGCAATCGCCGTCGCCTTCGACTCCCCCGAAAGGGCCGACTGGACCGACGAGAAGTTCGTGTCCACCGCCGTGAGCGAACTCGTCGAGCTCTACGACACACACCACCACATGCTGCGCAGCGTGCTGCTCGCCGACAACACGGTCATGTACGAACAGGCGGCGGAGCTGGCCCGGGCGATCTCCGAATCCCTTGCGGCGCGGCTCCTCTCCAGCATCGAGGACGAGGTCAGGGACACAGCCGAGCGGGATCTGGACTTCGCCGTGCGCGCCGCACTCGCGCTGCTGCAGCAATCCGCGTTGTTCGCAGACCTGCCGCCGACTCGGTTCACAACGGACGCCGACGAATTGTCGCAGCGGATCACGAACATGGTCCTGGCGGCGGCGCAGTAGCCCGCATCTCAGACAGACTTCCAGCCGTCTGCTGTCGTGACGAGGATCCGCTGCCCCGAGCCTCCGCGTCCGCCGGCCAGGTCGACCAAGGTCTTTGCCACATTCCCGAACGGGAGTGTCGGCATCCCGGGAACTTTCGCGACACGATCGAGTGGGACGGCGGTCCACTCGGCGCGCACAGGCGCGTCCTTCAGATTCACCGGATAGACGAGCGCCCACTCGAGTCCTGATTCGACGACGAGACTCTCGGATTTCGCCTTGTCGCTGAGGAACCCCCGCAGGACAGTGCGGTAGACCAGCTTGGCGATACCGAACGCCTTGTCTGCCGTGTCACCGGCACCGAACACGGACACGACGACGAGTCGCGCCACGCCCGCATCCTTTGCTGCCTTCACCACCGTGGGGTACATGCGCTGCGTGAAGCTCGTATCCCTCATCGATCCGGTCACCGCCACAATGAGGACCTCGCTCCCTTCGAGGGCGCGGGTCAGGGCCGGTCCGTCGTCCAGTTCCCCCTTCACGACGGTCACCCCAGGACCGGATGGGACGGCCTCGGGACGCCGAACGTAGGCGACGACCTCGTGTCCTGCGGATACCGCCTCTGCGAGGGTGCGCGAGCCGACGTTGCCGGTGGCACCGAGCAATGCGATCTTCATATCTCCTCCTGGTTCGGATGGGTGGTGGTGACTTCCGCACCGAGCGCCGCCGGATCGAGGCCGGTCGATGCTTCGAACACGGTCAGGCAGAGCCGGAGGACTTCGTCGGTGTCGACGTCGCCGCTCTGCGCCGCGCCTCGAGCGGCGGTCTCGACGAATGCCAGCCACGCGGAGAACACCAATCGGGTAGACGGTGAGTCCTTCTGGCCTGTGGCTGCGATCAGCCGCTCGACCTGGACCTCGTGGTTGGACGCGGCGATCTCCCAAACCACAGCTGGTGACACGGCCGTGGGGGCATACAGATCACGCAGATCGCCTGCGCTCGAGGCGAAGTGCGAAAAGTATGCCTTCAGGGCTCGCCCGAGCGCGTCGCTCACCGACGTCCCACCCTGCGGGGCCGTCGCCTCCAGTAACGTCTGACCCTCCCGCCGCAGCACGGCGTCGAGCAGGGTCCCCTTGTTGGGAAAGTAGTGATAGACGAGCGCCCGGGTGATTCCGGCGTCTGCCGCGATGCGACTCATGGACGCACTCTCGTAACCATGTCTGGCGAAGTGCTCGGCGGCGACATCGAGGATCTGGAATCGACGCTCTTCCGGAGGCAACCGTGCACCTTCACTATTTGACATGTGTAAAACTATACCGCAGCCGCTGCGGCGCCCATCCGATCCACATGGGCCGCGGGGCACTCTCGTCCAGGTTCTCGTCTTCCAGTCGCGGCATGCACACCACATCGTTGCTGTGCACGACCACCGCAGCGGTCACCGTGCACTCTCGATCCACTCAGCAACCACCGGCCCGAACACTTCCCAATCGGCTGCGCGCCCAAGGCCTCCGCGGTCGAGCGCGACCGACTACACCCGCAACCCCCGTCGATACGTGCTCGCCAATCAGCATCGCGACGTGCCGCGACCCCGCATACTAGACTTCCGAACACGTTCCGAATACCATGAATCCATGGCCATCGCAGCAGACCTCCCCGCCCGGACCCGGCGCTCCTCGGACCTGAGCAAGCACTCCGCCGAGGTCTTCGCCGAGGCCGAGGACCACCCCGTCACCGTGACCCGCCGCGACGGCGAGGCACTGGTCCTGATGTCGCAACGCGAGGCCGAGGGCCGCTCACGACTGCTGAACTTCGCCGCGCAGCTCATCACCGTCACCCTCGACGACAGCGGCTCGCTCGCCGAACGCATGGCCAAGGCCTTCCCGTGGATGCTCGCCCTGTCGCCCGCAGACCGAGAGTCCTGCGCACAGGACCTCGTGGACGCGGCGCGCGCCTCGTTCTCCACCAATCAGCCGCACCTGGCGATCGCCGAGCTGACGTCATGGAAGGAGACCGCCACGGCCATCGCCGCGGGACTCGGCAGCGCAGACCTCGAATGGCTCGACGAGGACGAAACCGTGGAGCGTCCGTAATCGTGGCCGCCGCCAAGAAAGGCGAGCTGGTCCCCCGTCCTCCGAAGAAGATCGAGTACGAAATCCGCTTCGCCACCACCGACGCCAAGAAGGGATGGCGAGACCTCGTCGCGACGATCCGCAACCCGATGACCGAGACGTGGGACTTCCTCACGCAGACGCCCCTGGTCACCACGGCGACGAACTACCGACTCAAAGGCGAGCTCGGCACGATCTCGCGCCACGGCGCGACCCACGAGCGCTGGCAGCACAAGCCGACGGCGCAGGGCACCGCTCGCATCTGGTACTACGTCTACGAGGGCACGGTCTTTCTGGAGCAGGTCCACACCAGCCACCCGAACGAGACGAAGTAGCCGGGGCGCCACGTGCGTCCACATCGTCGCCCTCGCGTCCAGCCCAGCTCGGCCCCGACCTGCCCAACGTCGCACTCGAAGGCATCGACGTCCAACGACCGGGAACCTCTTGCTGCCACGTCGTGGGCCTCGTTCGTGGAACTTTTCGTGCGGGCGCCGAACTCCTACGAGACCGGGACAGGCACGCGCGCCGCAGCCGCGGCCTTCCTCTTCGCCCGCTTGCTCGGGCGCTTGGCCGCGTCCGTCTTGGACGCATCGGCCTTCGATGCATCCGCCTTCGGCGCATCGGCCGGCTTCTCCGCTTCTGCAGGGGCTGCCGGTTCGAGTTCCTGTGCGTAGTAGAAGTGCGGACGACGGTGGCCGAGGAACGAACCGCACCACGACATCACCGCGATGTACCGGTTACGGAATCCCACGAGGTACACCAGGTGCACGGCAAGCCACAGAACCCACGCGATGAACCCGGTGAGTTCGATCTTGCCGACGCGGGTGATCGCGCGGAAGCGGTTGATGATCGCCATGCTGCCCTTGTCGCGGTACTGGAACGCGGTTCCCGCGGGCACCTTGCCGAGGATCAGCTTCGCGACGTGCCTGCCGCCCTGCATCGCGAACGGCGACTGCGCCGGCAGGTTGTCGAGCGTGACCATGTCGCCGATGGCGTAGATGTTGTCGGCGCGTCCGACGGTGAAGTCGTTGTCGACGAGAAGTCGCCCACTCCGGACGGTCTTGCAGCCCGTGCGCTCGGCGAGCACGTCGGCGAAATCGTTGGCCTGGATTCCGGCCGACCAGATGATCGTCTCGGCCGTGAGGCGACGGGTCTCGCCGGTGCTCGCCGTCTTCAGGGTTGCGCCGTGCTCGTCGATGTCGGTGACCATGGTGCCGACAACGACATCGACGCCGGCCTTCTCGAGGGACACCTTCGAGTATTCGCTGAGCTTGCCGCCGAAGGGCGGGAGGACCTTGTCGGCGCCTTCGACGAGCGTGACGGTGACGTCCTCGCCCTTGATGTTGCCGATCGACTCCGCGAAGTAGCGCTGAGCGAGCTCCTTGATCTGGCCTGCCAGCTCGACGCCGGTCGGGCCTGCACCCACGACGACGAAGCTGAGCAGGTTCTTGCGGAGCTCGGCGTCGGTCGTGATGTGCGCTTCCTCGAAGCAGCGGATGATCTGGCGACGCAGGCGCTCGGCGTCGTTGACCGTCTTGAGAGCGAAGGTCAGGTCGGCGAACTCGTCGCGGCCGAAGTAGGCCTGCCGGGCGCCGGTCGCGGCGACAAGATGCTCGTAGCCGAGGGTGTGGCGCTTGCCTGCCGCCTCGTACACGACGATGTTGTCGTCGGGGTTCACGTCGACCACGCGGCCGAGTCGCACGTCGGCGCTCGGGTACTTCGCGAGGATGGCACGGACGGAGGGGGCGATCTCGCCGGGCGAGATGACACCCGTCGCCACTTGGTACAGCAAGGGCTGGAACAAGTGCTCGGTGGTCTCCGAGATGAGGACGAACGGTGTGCCTGCCTTGCCGAGCTTCTTCGCCACGGCAAGGGCACCGAACCCGGACCCGACGATCACTACCTCGGTCCGGTCGACGACGGTCGCCTCTCCCTTGTCTGCACCACCCATGCTGCCGATACCTCCACATTGAAGTTCTTGTATGACTACAAACCTAGGTTTCCAGGGACGTTGGTATCCAGTAACCTGGGATATTCGAAAAACTGTTATCTGTTTCGCTCATAAGTGGGGTTCGATGGACTTCCGACAATTACGCTACTTCCTCGCGGTCGGCGAGGAGTCCAGCTTCTCCCGTGCAGCGCAGCGGTGCTTCATCTCGCAGTCCGCGATCAGCCACCAGATCGCGAAACTGGAGCAGGAACTGGGCACGAGCCTCTTCGACAGGTCAACCCGATCGGTCAAGCTCACTTCTGCCGGCCTGCGGCTGATGCCGATCGCATCGGAAGTGCTCAGCCTCGAAGCACGCGCCTTCGAGGTGGCCACCGAACCTCGCGACAGCATCCGGATCACCGCGAACATGAGCTTCGCGACGCAGAGCCTCGACGCGATCTCCCAGGTTCGCGAGCGATACCCCCACATCGACGTCGAGTTCGTCATCAAGGACTTCACCGACCGCGTCAACGCTGTCGCCTCCGGTGAAGCCGACCTCGCCCTCATCCGCGGGGAGGTGGACCGACCGGGGCTCGAAACCGTGCGGCTCGGGATCGAGGACCTGGTGGTCGTCACCTCGGGCCACCATCCACTGTCTGCGTTCTCGACCGTCGACATCGGTGAACTGGCCCATTACCCGCTGCTCCTCCCGCCCCGGAACAGCCAGGTCCTGCTCCACCGCGTCATCGAGGACGCCTTCGTCGAGGTGGGAAGACGCGTCCGTCTCGGTCCGGCGATCGCGAGCGACCACACCGCAACACTCGAGGTCCTCACCAACCCGCGTGCCTGGACGGTGCTGTTCGCCAGCACGGCGTCCGAGACCCCGAGCAAGGGGCTCAAGTTCATGCGCGAGAAGAGACACCTACTGAGGGTGCCGGTGTGCGGTGTCGTGCGCACCGGCACGACCCCGACACCCGAGCTCGAGTTCCTGGTCCAGGCCCTCGCGCATTCCATCGTGCCGTCGACCGACAGCGTGCCCCCCGTGCGCGGTTCCGGGAACTGATTCGTCAGCGGCGTGTCGGCGCTGAACGGAGTGTGTCCCAGCACACATTCGGCCGGCGTGAGATGACATGATCCGAACATGACCGCACCCATCGCGCTACCCCGCATCATGCGTATCGGCGGCGGAGCCGTCCGCGACATCGGCGACGTCGTCTCGAGCCTCGGGTTGTCCCGTCCGCTGGTGGTCACCGATTCGTTCCAGGTCGGTACCGGCGCCGCTCAGAAGATGCTCGACGACCTCGAAGCCGCAGGCGCCACACCCCGCTTGTTCGCCGATGCTGTCCCCGATCCCACCACTGACTCCCTCGACGCAGGTGTTTCCGCGCTCACCGAACACGACGCCGACTCGGTCATCGGGTTCGGTGGCGGAAGTCCGATGGACACCGCCAAGGCCCTCGGCATTCTCGGGCGACAGGGCGGGCGGATGCGCGACTACAAGGCGCCACGCAACAACGTCGGGCCTGCCCTGCCGATCATCGCCGTACCCACCACCGCCGGAAGCGGTTCGGAAGCAACCCAGTTCACCGTCATCACCGACAGTGCCGACGACGAGAAGATGCTGTGCCCCGGCCTGGCGTTCCTACCGGTCGCCGCGGTGATCGATTACGAGCTGACCCTGTCGATGCCGCCGCGTCTGACCGCCGATACCGGTGTCGACGCCCTCACTCATGCCATCGAGGCATACGTCAGCCGCAAGGCCAATCCGTTCTCCGACAGCCTCGCGCTCATCGCCATCGGCACGATCGGGAAGGTGCTGCGACGGGTCTATACCGACGGCACCGATGCCGAAGCGCGAGAACAGATGATGCTCGCCGCCACCCAGGCCGGCATCGCATTCTCCAACTCGTCGGTCGCGCTGGTGCACGGCATGAGCCGCCCGATCGGCGCGCATTTCCATGTGGCGCACGGGTTGTCCAATGCAATGCTCTTCCCTGCAGTGACCGCGTTCTCCGTGGGCGCCGCCGAAGCCCGCTACGCCGATTGTGCCCGCGCGCTCGGGGTCGCGACACTCACCGACGACGACACCACTGCCGCGAACAACCTCGTCGAAGCGCTGAGCGAACTGTGCCGCGATGTGCAGGTGCCGACGCCCAAGGTCTACGGCATCGGCAAAGCCGAGTGGGACGAGCTGATCCCGCTCATGGCCGAGCAGGCCCTGGCTTCGGGGTCGCCGAACAACAACCCCCTGATCCCGACCGACGCCGAGATCCGCGACCTCTACGCGCAGGTGTACGGCTGAGAAAGTGTGGAGTCGAACCCGGAATAGCGGATTCCGGGCTCGACTCCACACCGTTCACGGGAGCGCCAAGGTCGGCCACTCAGCGATGTCGCGTCGCAGTTGCCGGTCGTGTGTCGCGAGCACCACCACCGCGTCGGTTGCCCCGAGTGCCTCGGTCAACTCGTCCACGAGCGTGATCGACAGATGGTTGGTCGGCTCGTCGAGAAGCAGGACATGCGGGCGGGACGCGAGTACCAGCGCCAGATCGAGCCTGCGCTGCTGCCCCATCGACAGATCTCGAACTCGTTGGTCGAGATCATGATCGGTGAACAGACCCAGATCTTCGAGTGTCACCGATTCCCCCTCCGGCACAACGCCGGAGGACGCGAGCACTCCCACGTGCCTGTCGTACGCCTCGCGCACACGTACCCCCGAGGGCGCGGGTGACTCCTGCGCGAGCCGTCCCACCCGCACGAGCTCCGCGATATCCACATCGCCGGAGGTGGGCTCCAGTTCACCTGCCAGCACAGCGAGGAACGACGACTTTCCGGCACCGTTGGGCCCGGTGACCGCAAGCCTCGCGCCCGCGCCGAGCGAGAGGGACACCGGTGCGATGAGCCGACCCGACACCTCGACATCCGCCGCTCGGATCAACGGCGCATCGGGATCGATCCCGTCCAATGCGACACCGAGCGCAGGCATCGAGAACCGCAGGGGTGGTGGTGGAGTGGTCACCGCATGCTCGTCGAGTGCTTCCTGTCGCCGGTGCACCGACTGCACGAGCGCCGGTGCGCGAGTCGCGCGCTGGTGCTTGCCGGTGCCCTTGCCCGGCCGCCACCCCGTGACGAGCCGGTCTTGCGCCGCCTCCAGATCGACGGCGAGACGCGCATGCTCGGCCTGCTGTCGCGCGTATTGATCGACCCATCGATCATATTCGGCGACACGACCTTTGCGATATCCGGCGTACCCTCCGCCGTACAGGCGAGGGCGACCGTCCACGCTGGGATCCAAATCGAGGATCGACGTCGCGACATCCGTGAGGAGCGCCCGATCGTGGCTGACGAGCACGACACCGCTGCGGGTCTGCTGCAGCCGTTCGGTGAGATATTCGAGCCCCGACGCATCCAGGTGGTTGGTCGGCTCGTCGAGGAGCAGGAAATCGTGCTCTGCACCGAGCAGCGCAGCCAGCCGGACGCGATAGCGCTGCCCCACCGACATCTCTGCGAGCAAACATGATCGGTCGGTGACCGCACCCAGCGCCTCGAGTGCGGTATCGACGCGCCGGTCGGCGTCCCACGCATCGAGTTGTTCGGCTGCATCCAGGGCGTCGGCATACGCATCCGCAGCACCGGGCTGTTCCTCGGCGAGAGCCTCTGTTGCCTCGTCGAGCAGGCGCAACGCCTCACGGACATGGACGAGTTCGATGTCGATGAGATCGCCGACCGTGCGACTCTCGGTGACTGCCATTTCCTGCTCGGCAACACCGAGCGACCCGAAGCACCGCACCGTGCCCTGATCGGGTTCGAGCCGGCCCGCCAGCACATCGATCAGCGTCGTCTTACCGCGACCGTTGTCGCCGACGACTCCGAGCCGGGATCCGGGCGTCACGGCAAGGTCGACGCCCTGCAGCACGGGACGACCACCGCGTGCGATGTGCACGTCGATCGCGCCGAGTTGCGCCCGAGCTCGTTGGGGCAGGGTCATAGTGATGGACATTCTTCCTCCGAATGGAGGCGCGTCGTCCACGAATGGTGGAGGACTGCGCTTCTGACGAACAGCCGGATGAACGGCCTCTGGACACACGTCGGCCCCCGCCCGGCTACATCACGGGTTGCGGGGCCGGTGTCGTCAGTGGAAAAGAAGCGCTTGAATCACGTCGTCCAGGATACCGACGCCCCGGACGACGTCAATCGATTTGTTCACGGCGTCATGCGGACGCCTTGGAGCGCAGCGGTGAACCGCTCCTCGTAGGCCGCAGCGAGTCCGCCGAGTGCCGCACCGCAGTCGCCTTCGAAGGCCGGCGCATGCATCGGCGCGAGGGTGCGCGGTTGCAGGTCCGCGAGTGCGCGAATGCTCCTCGGGTCTCTTCCAGTCCACAAGCCCGCAGCGTGTCCTCGTGCAAGGATGCGGAGGACAGCAGGTCGACTACCCGGCAGGAGACGCCCATGCAGCACACCGAATCCTCGTTCAGCGGGGGCAACGACACTCGGATCGTGTACGACCTGTGGTCGCCCGACAACGCCGAGCTCGTCGGGGTGCTCGTGCTGTCACACGGGCTCGGCGAGCACGCGCGCCGCTACGACCACGTCGCTGAGCGCCTGACCGAGCTGGGATTGGTCGTGTTCGCACCCGACCATCGCGGTCACGGCCGTTCCGGCGGCAAGCGGCTGCACGCCCGCGCGATGTCGGAGTTCACCGACGACCTCGACGCCCTTTTCGATATCGCAACGCAGGCCTACCCCGGCCTGCCGGTGTTCCTGCTCGGGCATTCGATGGGCGGGGCCATCGCCCTGGCGTATGCACTCGACCACCAGGATCGTCTGACCGCGCTCGCGCTGTCCGGACCAGCGGTGGTCGTTACGTCCGGCACTCCGGGCATCGTCGTGGAGATCGGCAAGATAATCGGCCGCATCCTCCCGGACGTGCCGGTGCAGAAGCTCGACAGCAACGCCGTGTCGCGCGATCCTGCGGTCGTCGCGGCGTACCAGGCCGATCCGCTCGTGCATCACGGGTTGGTTCCGGCGGGGATCGCACGGGTATTGATCGACAACGAGCAGAGTGTGGCGTCGCGGCTGCCGTCCCTGACACTGCCGGTGCTGGTCCAGCACGGCACTGCGGACACTCTCGCAGACCCGGCCGGTTCACAACTGATCGCCGACCGTGCCGGCTCGGAAGATCTGACATTGAAGCTGTACGACGGGCTGTTCCACGAAGTGTTCAACGAGCCCGAGAACGACCGGGTACTGGGCGATCTCGTGGAATGGTTGCGCCCCCGCATCTCCCCTGAAAGGTGAGTGATATTCCATGACGACACGCATGCCTGTCGCGTTCATCGGCCACGGCAGTCCCCTCAATGCACTCGAATCGAACCGGTACACGCAGTCGTGGGCCGCATTCGGCCAATCGGTGTCTGTTCCCCGCGCGATCCTGTCGATCTCGGCGCACTGGTTCATCAATGCCACCGCGGTCACCGCGATGCCGTCGCCGCGCACGATCCACGACTTCTTCGGGTTCCCGCAGGAATTGTTCGACGTCGAGTATCCGGCACCCGGTCTCCCCGAACTGACCGAGGAGATCGCCGATCTTGCCCGACCGAAATGGGTGGGCGGCGATGTCGATTCGTGGGGAATCGACCACGGTACGTGGTCTGTGCTCACCCACATGTTCCCCGATGCGAACGTGCCGGTGGTGCAGTTGAGCCTCAACGCGTACAAGCCCCTCGAGTATCACGTCGAGCTCGGCGCTTCGCTCACCGCACTGCGGGATTCCGGCGTGCTGATCGTCGGCAGCGGCAACATCGTGCACAACCTGCGCAGCATGGACCCGTCGAAGCCGAGTGAAGGGTTCGACTGGGCCCAGCGTTTCGACGAGACCGCCGGCGAACTCCTACGTGACCGGCCCGGCGACGCACCCGCATTGCAGGAACATCCCGATTTCGCGAAAGCCGTTCCGACACCGGACCATTTTCTGCCGATGCTGCATTTCGCGGGCTTGCTCGCTGCATCCGGAGAGCAGCCCGACACTCTCGTCGGCGGGGTCGACTACGGATCGTTGTCGATGACCTCCTATACGGCGGGTGCGCAGTGCCCGCCCGGTGTCGAGAACGGCGACCGCGGTGCGGGCCTTCCCGATTCGACGGATCCGTTGAACACGAACCTGTAGTGGATCAAGCGGCCCTGTCGTACATCAAGCAGCACAGTAGTACATCAAGCGGCACGGTCGTCGTCGACTGCGACGACGGCACGCCGCGCGAACCGGGTGCTCAACCCGATGAGTTCCATCGCCTCGGGCAGGGCTCGGGCGAGGACCGGCCACGCGTGGATCTGCTCGCGCCACAGGTGCGTTTCCACCGTCTTACTCGCATCGGTGAGTCGCTCGGTCATGTCCTCGACGTCGGGTCGGGTCAGCTCGAATTCGGCTGCACACAGGAACATCGGAGGGAAGAGCGCCGGGTCGGCGTCGACCGGGTTCATCTCGCCCTCGATCGCTTCCTGCCCCGCCAGCCAGCGCGGTCGCAACTTTTCGAGGGCCTCGATCGGCAAATAGGCATCCTTCTTCATGTACTCGAGGTCGTGGCCGGAGTCGTCGAGGTCCAGACTCAGCAGCGGCGAGTAACCGATGACAGCGGCCGGTCGCTGGATGCCGCGCCTCGCCGCGATCTCGGCGACCTTGACGGCAAGATATCCACCGGCCGAGTCACCGCCCACGATGATCCGGGTGGGATCGACGGCCGTCTCGAGCAGTGCTGTGTACGCATTCATCGCGTCGTGGACCGATCCCGCGATCGGAACGACGGGGACCTGCCGATAATCCATCGAATACACGGGTGCACCCGAGTCGAGCGCAAGTTGCACGCACAGCTGACGGTGCGTCGAGGGCCCGCAGAAGATGAAGCCGCCGCCGTGGAAATACAGGATGGTGGCGTCTTCGAGCGGGTCGTCGACGGGTTTGGGCGAGATGATGCACTCGCCGGGCACCCCACCGAGATCGGTGTCGACGATCTGGACCGATCGCGGTCTGGGCGTGACCTTGTCGACCACCCAGGAGAGACGACCGAGGAGGCCGATCCCGAAGTCGTTGCTCGGCCAGATGCTCAGGATCGGCTTGACGAGGATCCGGACGACCCAGAGCAGGATCAACGCGATCCGACTCGTCCGATCGTGCCAGGTCACAGAAGCACTCGAGCTCATGTGCACACACTATGCGACAAATTCGGGCGCAGGTACGCGACATTGCACACGTCACGACCCCCTTTGCGGCTCACCACACTTGGCCTGTCACTGGAGATGCAGAAGTGGCACGAGTAGTTCATCATCGGTAAGCGCACCGTGTTGCCCGGGCAATTCCGACATCACACGCTCGCCGTCGGTGCGGATCACGGACGACTCTCCCCGACCGATGGCGACGATGTCGCCGATCCGGCCGACGAGCGACGGCGTAGGGTCGGGGCCGAACAGACCGGCGGTGAGCACGTCGTCGCGGGTGCCGACCCACATGTCGTCGCCGAGTTCGTTCCGCCAGCGTTCGAGCACCGCGCCGACGCTGCCGGTGTAGACGTGCCTGCAGCGCGGTTCACCGGCGATGACGCTCACCCCCTCACCGAGCCCGGGAGTGTGGTCGAAGTCGACGCGGCGCCCGCGCGAGGCGTCGACCATGCCGTGATCTGCGGTGACGAGCAGGCGGGCGTCGCGGGGAAGCGCTCCGGAGAGTTGCTCGACGAACCGGTCGACGATGGTGAGTTGCGCGAGCCACGCATCCGATTCGGGCCCGTACACGTGGCCGAGCGTGTCGACCTCGCCCAGATAGCAATAGACGAGACTGCGTTCGTCGGCGCCGATCGCCGACACCACGCGGGCGAGCAGGTCACCGTATGCGGAAACCCCGACGAACGCGCCGCCGCGGAGAACTGCGCGGGTGAGGCCACTGCCGTCGAAGAGTTTCGGCACCACGGTGGTGACAGCGACGCCTGCATCACTGCCTCGTTCGAATGCCGTCGGATGCGGCTGTACGTCCTCGGGAACGAAGTCGTCCCGTTTGTCTATGGAAGTGCCCGCGAGGGTCCAGCGCAGCCAGTTGACGGGTGCTTCGATCTCGTCGACGTACGACTGGTAGCCGGTGATGCCGTGGCGGCCCGACGGGAGGCCGGTGCCGAGCGACGCGATGCTCACCGCGGTGGTGGTGGGGAACCCGGCGCGAATCGAGTATCCGGGGGCGGAGGTGAGGAACGGTGCGGCCTTCTGGTTCCGTTGCAGTAGTTCCCACCCCATACCGTCGACGAGCAGGACTACGGTCCGGGAGCACTCGGCAAGTTCGAGGCGGTTCATCTCGCCGGCAACACCCGCGGAGGCGAGTACCGACGGCAGGAGGTCGGCGAGGGTGGGCTCGGCGTACACGTCGCGAAGCGGCAGGCTCATACCCCGAGTATGGCCCCGACCGCCGCGCTCTGTCCGCACCCGCACAGATTCTCGTCGTGATTGTCCTCGCGAGAACACCACCCGCTGCTGTCACGATCGAGCGTGCAGTTATTGTCGGTTTCAGTGAAGAAACACGTCAAGAACTGCACACTCGAAAGGATCTCGCGACGAACAAGCGGCGCGAATTGTGGGAGGCGACTACTTGACGTCCGACCCGTGCTTCGTCAGCGCCATGACCTCGATGTCCATGTACGGGAACAGCGGCAGATTGAACAGGATCTCGTGCAGCTCATCGGCCGAGTCCACGTCGAAGATAGAGATGTTGCTGTACTTTCCGACGATGCGCCAAATCTCGGGCCACTTTCCCGACCGTTGGAGTTCCTGGCTGTAGGCCTTCTCCTTGGCGAGCGTCTCGGCGCGCACTTCGGGGTCGAGGTCGCGCGGAATATTGACATCCATCCGAACGTGGAACAGTGCCATGGGGTTTCTCCTTCGAATCCAATGTGACTCTGACAAAAGGGGTGCGACGTCAGTCGCGTGCGTACTTCTTCACGACATCCATGTCGAGCTCGACGCCGAGGCCGGGGCCCTCGGGGAGATGTACCTGTCCTTCGGAGTATTCGAGCGGCTTCTTCAGTAACTCGACCGCGAACAGCTGCGGGCCGAACAGCTCGGTGCCGTAGTTGATTCCGGGCTCGGAGCACGCGAAGTGAATGGACGCGGCGGTGCCGATGGGGCCTTCGATGGACGTCGCGCCGTGGCAGCGCAACCCGGCAGCCTTCGCGACCGCAACTACTTCCTTGCTCCGCTGCAGGCCACCGCATTTCGTGGTCTTGAGGGCAATGACGTCGGCCGCGGCGAGCTTGGCGACCTCGTACGCGTCGTGCGGGGTCTGGACGGATTCGTCGGCCATCACCGGCGCGGAGACACGGCGGTTGATCTCGGCGAGGACGTCGAGCTGGTCGGCCGGGGTGGGCTGCTCGATGAGTTCGACACCGCCGTCGACGAGTTGCGGAACCTGACGCAGTGCGGTGAAGCGATCCCAGCGGGCATTGACGTCGATGCTGAATCCGACCTTGCCGTCGAACGCTTCCACGATCTTCACGACACGCTCGGTGTCGACAACGGGATCGAGGGCACCCATCTTGAGCTTGAAGGAGAAGTTGAGGCGCTGCTCCATCTTGTGGGTGACCTCGTCGACGATCTCCTCGAGAGGTGCCGCGCCGAGCGCCCAGCGCACGTCGACTCCAGTACGGAAAGCACCGCCGAGCAGCGACGCGACCGGGATACCGAGGCTGCGACCCCACGCGTCGTGCATGGCCACGTCGACCGCGGCCTTCGCGAAACGTGCATTCGCGACGATCCGTTCGATGTCGAGCATGACGCCGCTGATCTCGTCGACACCGCGACCGATGATGTACGGGCCGATGTAACGATCGACGATCTGCTTCATCGTTTCGACGGATTCGCCTCCCCACCACGGGCCTCCGGGCACGACGCCTTCGCCGTAGCCGGTGACTCCGCCGGCGGTGGTGACGGCGACGAACAGGATCGGCTGCACTTCCGAGGTCGTGGTCGCGAACTTGTGCGGACGAATCAGGGGTACGTCGACGATCGTCGATTCGACGGAGACGATCGCCAGATCGGGGTCGGACATCTTCGGTCAGCTCACAATCAGTTCTGGGTGTGACGGTCGATACGGCGCAGGTGCACTCGCGGCGAATGCCGGCGCCCCCTGCGGGACACCGGCATTCGAGGTCAGATGTGGATCACGCTTCGGGATCGAGGGCGAAGTTGTACGTCACCTCTGCGATGCCGTCGGCGTTCGTCTCCGGATCCAGGATCAGCTCCGGCTTGGTCGCGGTCGCGACATCGTTCTCGACCCATTCGCCACCCTGGAAGTAGAGCTGAGTGGTGACGGCACGCTTGCCCGGGGCCGACACCAGCAGGTGCAGGTGGGCGGGACGCCACGGGTGACCGCCGTAGGACTTGATGAACCAACCGGTCGGGCCGTCGTTCGGAATCTGGTACGGCGCCGGCTTGAGCGTGGTGATCTCGTAGTTGCCGTCTTCGTCGACCTCGATGGTGCCGCGCAGGTTCCACTCCGGGATATCGGGGGCGAACTGCGAGTAGAAGCCGTCCTCGTCCGCGTGCCACAGTTCCACGGTGGCACCGGGGATGCCGTTGCCTTCGAGGTCGGTCACCTTGCCCTTGAAGATCAGCGGAGGCGCAACCTTGTCCTTCTCACGCATCGGCATGGTGCACTTCGACGGCAGCTTCGGGGCGTTCGGCACGTAGTACGGGCCTTCGATGGATCCCTTGGTTCCGGTGAAGTGCTTGCGGTTGTAATGCACTTCCTCGACCTCGTGCTCGAGGAAGACGTCCAGCCACAGCGGCCACTCGCCGTACTCGCCGACGTCGATCATCCACTGCTTGAGCACCCGGTACTCGTCGTACGTCACCTCGTGCTTGTGGACGATGCCGGCGAGAGCCTCGAGCACGTCCTTGTAGATCGCGGCCGCACGCTCGACGGACGTGTCGGACGTGGCCCGCTCGGACTTGAACTTGTCGGTGGCGGCGTTGCCGGAACCGTGAGCGGTGGGGTTCTCGGTGGTGGTCATGGACTCTCCTCGTCGGGGCTGAGAACGGTGTGGAAAGCAGGTAGCAAAAGCACTGGTCCGGTCGGTTCCGGGGCTGCGGACTGACCGAAAGTACGCTGTGCGTACTTGTGGATCGCTGTGCGTACACCACATACTGTGCGTGTTGTCACATCGCTTGTCAACACCGAATAGGGCAACATCGACAAGTCCCGCAGGTAGGAGATGCAATGCCGAGCACCGGCCTAGGCAACAACCGGAGTAACGACCGCGACTTCGTTCAGAGCATCGAACGCGGATTTGCGGTATTGCATGCCTTCGACGACAAGGATCCGAAACCGACGTTGGCCGAAGTTGCAACCAAGACCGACCTGTCACGGCCGGCAGTGCGTCGAATCCTGCTGACGCTGCAGCGCCTAGGTTACGTCACTTCGACCGGAACGCGCTGGTCACTGACTCCGCGCGTCCTGAGCATAGGGCAGCACTACACGGCTTCGCACACCCTCGTGGATTCTGCCCTGCCCAAATTGGTGGAGATCGCCGACCACACACACGAATCGGCGTCGCTTGGTGTGCTCGACGGGACCGAAGTCGTGTACGCGGCACGCGTACCGGTGCGACGGATCATGAGCATCAACGTCTCGGTCGGCACCCGCGTACCCGCATATGCAACCTCGATGGGTCGTGCCCTGCTCGCCTGGTCACCACGCGAACAGGTCGACGCCGTGATCGCGGAGACCCGATTCGAGAAACTCACCCCCACCACCATCGACAACGCCGACGCATTCCGCGTCGAACTCGCGGAGGTGCGCAGCCAGGGTTACGCCATGGCCTCTGCGGAGCTCGAGGAGGGATTGATCTCGATCGCAGCACCCGTATTCGATCCTGCGGGTCGCGCGGTCGGCGTGCTCGCATGTTCGACCTCGACGGGACGGCACACCCTCGACTCGTTCCGCGACCTGTGCGCGAAGCGCGTGATGGAGTGCGCGGAAACCTTGAGCGCCGAACTCGGATATCGACACCGCTGAACATCGCAGATACGCAGGATCAGGCGCGCAGCGTCGCCGACGGCGCTTCTCCGTACTTGCGCTTGTAGGCGGCCGAAAATCGGCCGGTGTGTGTGATTCCCCATTTCAGCGCCACATCGGTCACCGACAGATTCCCACCGTTTCCGGCAGAGAGTTCCTCGTGGATGCGCGACAACCGCAGGTCGAGCAGGTAGTCGCGAGGGCAGACACCGAGGTACTCCCGGAATCCCTCCTGCAGACGACGCACGCTCACCCCGGCGACCTCGGCCATGTCCGCCGACGTCCACGGCAGTGACGGATCGTCGTGCACTCGGTCGAGGACCCGCTTGATGATCCGAGGCCGCGCACCTCCCGTCGGGTCAGCGTCGTCGGGCATCACCGCGAGAATGAACGACGAGGTCAGGGCACCGGAGAGTTGATCGGCGACCAACGGATTACCCCAGAGCGACTCATCGGACTTGAGCTGCTCGATGATCGAACGCAGCAACGACATCCAACTCTGCCCCGCGTCGGTCGACAGGTCGACCTGAGGGGGAAGGCGCAGGTCGGGGCGCCCGAGGATACGGGCCATCTCCCGGTGCAGGTAGTCGCGCTCGAGCTTGACCCCGACGATCTCGCAGTCGCCACTCCACCGACGGATCGTCGCGTCGATGTCCGGCTCGAACACGGTTGCCTGCCCCACCCCGGACTCGGTCTCGACGCCACTGGCGATCGACTCGATCGTGCCCGACAAGGGAATGTTCACGGCATAGGCGCCCGGGTGCGAACTGTGCACCGACGCCTCGGCACCCCAGCCGATCCGGGCCAACCGGATCGGCCCCAAAGGCAATGTGCGCAGGTTCAGGCGAGGTTCGACCTTCTCGAGGGGAGTGAGGTCATGCGAGAAGTACGCATGCGACACCACCTCTTCCACCTCGTCCCAGTCGGACGGGTGTCGAGTCGAATCCTCTGCCATTCTGTGATCCACCCTCGTCTTTTCGGATACCGGGGACCTTGATTCCAGTGTGATCAGGGACACGTCCCCTGGCAAACAAGGACTTTATACCTACCCGCCGCGCTAGGTGGATAGTGACCGCGCCCACTGGATCGCGCATCCCTCCCGGTGTCCATATGGTCTGTGTCACATCAGATCGAACCGGACAGGGAGGACGCAGACATGGAACAGCGAGACCTGCGAAACATCTTCGGACAGTTCGCAAGTGGCGTCACTGTCATCACCTGCGCCAACCGGGACGGCGAACCGCACGGCGCCACCGTCACCGCGTTCACCGCAGTGTCGCTCGAGCCCCGGCTGTGCCAGGTCACCTTGACCCGCACCTCGAAAGCGTGCGGATTCCTGTCGGACGCACCGTTCGCCGTGAACGTCCTCGCCTACGACCAGGTCGACACCGCGATGCACTTCGCGGGCAGGCCGCAGTCGCCCGAGCCGACCTGGGAGGACGGCCCCACCGCCCCGGTCCTCGCCGGCACCGCCGCGACGATCTCGTGCATCCCGTGGCGCGAATACGACGGCGGTGACCACGTCATCTACATCGGAGAGATCGTCGATGCCTCCAGCCGTGACATCGACCCCCTCCTCTTCTTCCGCAGCACCTTCCACGACCTCGGCGCCCCCAGCGCATCCGCCGCGTGGAACGGCTCGATGGACGACCCACACAGCGGCTGGTTCGACGCCCAGACCAAGTTCACCCCACTTCACCTGGCCACATCCCCGGCCTGACACCACTGACACAGCGAATCCCTGCCCCACCGGACTAGGAGAAATTCCATGACCACCACCGAACCGCGCCCCGACACTCTCGACCGGTCCAAGGTCAACGTCGCCGCAGAGTGCGAAGCGAACCAGACGAAGAATTTCGCGACCCGCCCCATGACCGGCGACGAGTACATCGCCTCGATCGACGACGGCCGCGAGATCTTCCTGCACGGCGAGAAGGTCAAGGATTTCACGAACCACCCGGCGTTCCGCAACTCCATCCGGATGACCGCGCGCCTCTACGACGCGCTGCACACCGGTGAGCACGTCGACGCGCTCACCACACCGACCGACACCGGCAACGGCGGCGTCACGATGCCGTTCTTCCGCACCCCGAAATCCTCGGCCGACCTGGTCAAGGACCGCGATGCCATCGCCACCTGGGCACGCCTGACCTACGGCTGGATGGGCCGCTCCCCCGATTACAAAGCCTCCTTCCTCGGCACACTCGGCGCAAACGACGAGTTCTACAACCCGTTCCAGGACAACGCGAAGCGCTGGTACCGGGAATCGCAGGAGAAGGTCCTGTACTGGAACCATGCGATCATCAACCCGCCTGTCGACCGCCAGCTGCCGCCGGACCAGGTCGGCGACGTCTTCATGAAGGTGGAGAAGGAGACCGACGCCGGCCTCATCGTCTCCGGTGCGAAGGTCGTCGCGACCGGCTCGGCCATCACCAACTACAACTTCATCGCTCACTACGGTCTGCCGATCAAGAAGAAGGAATTCGCGCTGATCTGCACGGTGCCGATGGACGCACCCGGCATCAAGCTGATCTCCCGCGCCTCCTACTCGGAAAACGCCAACATCGTCGGCTCGCCGTTCGACTACCCGCTGTCGAGCCGGATGGACGAGAACGACGCCATCTTCATCTTCGACAAGGTCCTCGTCCCGTGGGAGAACGTCTTCATGTACGGGGACGTCGAGAAGATCAACCAGTTCCTGCCTGGTTCCGGCTTCCTCCAGCGCTTCACGCTGCAGGGCTGCACCCGCCTCGCTGTGAAGCTCGACTTCATCGCCGGCCTGCTCATGAAGGCGCTCGACGCCACCGGCGCCGGCGGATTCCGAGGAGTTCAGACGCGCGTCGGTGAGGTCATCGGCTGGCGCAACCTGTTCTGGTCGCTGAGCGACTCGATGGTCAAAAACCCCGAACCGTGGATCGGCGACACCGTCATCCCGAAGCTCGAATACGGCCTGACGTACCGAATGTTCGCGATGCAGGGCTACCCGCGCATCAAGGAGATCATCGAGCAGGACGTCGCCTCGGGCCTGATCTACCTACCGTCGTCTGCCGCCGACTTCAAGAACCCCGACGTACGCCCCTACCTGGACAAGTACGTTCGCGGCTCCGACGGAATCCAGGCCGTCGACCGGGTCAAGGTCATGAAGGCACTGTGGGATTCGATCGGATCCGAGTTCGGTGGCCGCCACGAGCTCTACGAGCGGAACTACGCCGGCAACCACGAGAACGTCAAGGCCGAACTGCTGTTCGCCGCCGAGACCCGCGGTGACGTGGCCTCCATGAAGGGCTTCGCGGAGCGGTTCATGAGCGAGTACGACCTCGACGGTTGGACCGTGCCCGATCTCGTCGGCAACTCGGACGTCTCGGCGTTCTACAAGTAGAACCCCAACTACCGCGCGCGGGCGGACGACCCCCCCTCCCGCCTGCGCGCGGTTCCCACCACCCTCACGCGAAGGAGCGTCCGAGATGTCCGCCGCCTCGAATTCCGGTGCCCCTGCCCCCATTCCGGAGTTCGACGCCGTGATCCTCGGGCGCTCCTTCGCATCCCAGCGCGCAGCGGTCCGCCTCCGCGACGACCTGCATCTGTCCGTCCGCGAGTTGGTCAACGCAACCGCCGCCACGTACGACGACATCAACAATCGCTGGGAGATCCACGTCGGACGGTTCGTCATCGCCCGCGCCAAGTTCGTGATCGACGGCGACGGGAAGATCCACCTTCTGGGTCGTGAGGCCACCGACATCGATTCGGCTGCCGTGACGGCGCACGGATTCCCCAACCTGTTTCGCCCAGCAGGCACCGATTCCGTCGGCTACACCGTGGCGTGCATCGAGTACATGCGCACACACGGCCACGACTACGTCGAGCGGCGGTTGCGGACACCTGTCGCCGATGACGACTATCCCGAGTTGTCCTTCGACCGCCCGACCCCAGCCATGTGGATCGGATAGAACGTGTCAGCGCCCGTAGTGATACCGGCACGCCGCAATACGCACCTCGGTGTCGGTGACCTTGTAGACAAGACGGTGTTCGTCGGTGATTCGCCTGGACCAGTACCCGGCGAAGTCGTGCTTCAGCGGCTCCGGTTTGCCGATGCCGGCGTTCCCGTTTCGTAGGATGTCCTGCACAAGAGAGTTGATGCGCTTCAACACCTTACGGTCCTGAGTCTGCCACCAGAGGTAGTCCTCCCAGGCGTTGACATCCCACACCAACCGCATCGTCAGTCGTCACCGTCGATCAGCTCGTGCGGCTGACCCTCTCCGGCTTCGAGTCGCTCCATCGCGTCGAGCAGGCGTCGCGCATTTGCCGGTGAACGCATCAGGTAGGCGGTCTCGCGAAGCGACTCGAAATCCGCCAGCGACACGATCACCACGGGCTCGTGGCCCGATCGGGTGATCACGATTTCCTCGCGGTCATTCACCACCGAATCCAGAACTTCGGCGTAACGAGCACGGGACTCGCTGTAACTCATGGTCCTCATGACAACCTCCTACCTGTACGGAAAATTGTACGTCCTATTGGACATCGCAGCAATGACCACGACACATCGGCACCGATTCCGCCGAGACGTCCGCGATCGGCTCGGATGACGCAGTCCTGCCGTCAGGAGTCGCGCAACGCTTGACTCGGCGTCATCCCGTACCGCTTCTTGAACGCCGCCGCGAATCGGGCGGGGCTGCTGAAACCCCACCGGAACGCGACGTCGGTCACCGTGACGCCGGAGCCACCGGCCGCGAGTTCTGCGTGCGCGCGATCCAATCTGATGTCGAGCAAGGTCGCGGACGGGCTGCTTCCCACGTAGTCGGCGAACGTCTCCTGCATACGCCGCACGCTGGTGCCGGCGATCTCCGCCATGTCTGCAGCGGTCCATGGGCGTGACGGGTCGTCGTGCAACGCGTCGAGGACCCGCCGGACCATCCCCGGCCTCGGCGCCGGAGCTGCCTCTTCGGACGGGGGAGACACCGCCAGCACGAACGCGGTGGTGACGGCACCCGCAATCTGCTGCGACACAAGGGGGTTGGTGAGCGTGTCTGCACCTTCGAGCTGATCCGACAACGAGGCAACCAGGCGGCGCCAGTCACCGGCCGCCCCGGTGAGGTCGATCTGGTTGGGCAGCACGAGCCGGGACCGCAGCGGTGCACCCAGAATCCGGTCGGCCTCGCGTTCGAGGTGGTCGCGATCGAATTTGACACCTAATACGGAACACGTTGCATCCCAACGTGTGATCCGATTCGGTGTGTCAGCGCTGAACACCGAGGCCTGACCCGGACCGGAGACGACCGCACCGCCGTCGCCCCGAGATTCGAGAACGCCCGCGAGCGGGATGTTGATCTCGTACGACCCGGGATATTCGCACTCGATGGCCACATCGACACCCCAGGTGATCCTGCCGATCGTCACAGGACCGAAATCCACCGACGACAGCTGCAACTCGGGTCGATCGGTACCGGAGAGAACGGTCAATTCGTGCGGGAAATACACGTCGGCGACCACCCGGGAGGCGTCCTCCCAGTCCTCGAACTCTGCCACCTTCTCACCTCCCGACTCCCGCTCGGCGACATTTCCGCGCGATGCGTATCGACTCCGCGCAATCGGCATAGAACTCTGAGTGACCTGGATCATATGGTCCTCATCACAGCGTACGGAAGGCCCCCGCGAGACAGGGCCCACGACCCACCCCGAGGAGCATCCCGATGACGAGCACTCTCTCCTGGATCGAAGACATCACCATGACCGAACTCGAACGCAACCCGTACCCGGTCTACGAGCGCCTGCGGGCCGAAGCACCCATCGCATTCGTGCCTGTGCTGGGAGCATTCGTCGCGTCGACAACGGAAGCGTGCCGCACGATCGCGAACAGTGACGACTTCGAAGGGATCATCACCCCGGCCGGTGGCCGCACATTCGGGCATCCGGCGATCATCGGTGCCAACGGCGATATCCACAAGGATCTGCGGTCGATGGTCGAGCCGGCGCTGCAGCCGAGCGAAGTGGACCGGTGGGTCGAGAATCTCGTCCGACCGATCGCCCGCCGCTACCTCGAAGCGTTCGACGCCACCAGTAGGGCCGACCTGGTCACGCAGTACTGCGAGCCACTGAGCGTCCGGGCCCTCGGAGACCTCCTCGGTCTGAAAGACGTCGGCTCGGACACACTTCGCGAATGGTTCCACAAGCTGTCCGACTCGTTCACGAACGCCGCAGTCGATGCCGACGGCAACTTCACCGACCAGAAACGATTCGACGAGGGTGACGCCGCCAAGGCCGAGATCCAGTCGATCGTCGATCCGCTGATCGACCATTGGATCGAGCATCCGGACGACAGCGCCATCTCGCATTGGCTGCACGACGGCATGCCCGAGGGGAAGACCCGCGACCGCGATTACATCTACCCGACGCTCTACGTGTTCCTCCTCGGCGCCATGCAGGAACCGGGGCATGCCATGTCGTCGACACTGGCCGGCCTGTTCACTCGCCCCGAGCAGTTCGAGGCCGTCGTCGACGAACCCGATCTGATCCCCCGTGCCATCGCCGAGGGAATGCGCTGGACCTCGCCGATCTGGTCGGGAACCGCCCGAATCGCCAAGCGCGACACCATGGTCTCCGGAACAGAGGTCGCCGAAGGGTCGGTCGTCATCCTCTCCTACGGATCGGCCAACCACGACACCGACACGTTCGAAGCCCCCACCGAGTACGACATGACGCGACCGCCGCTACCCCACCTCGCGTTCGGCACCGGCAACCACGCCTGCGCGGGCATCTACTTCGCGAACCATGTCTGCCGTATCGGGCTCGAAGAACTGCTCGAAACCATCCCCAATCTCGAACGTGACACGAGCGAGGACGTCGAGTTCTGGGGCTGGGGCTTCCGCGGTCCCACCTCGCTGCACGCAACCTGGGAGGTCTGACATGTCGTACACCGTCACTACCGGCGCCACATCGGTCGACTGCGGCCCCGATCAACCCCTTCTGGACGCGTTCCTGCGCAGCGGCGTGTGGATGCCCAACTCGTGCAATCAGGGAACGTGCGGCACGTGCAAGATCAAGGTTCGTTCGGGTTCGATCGACCACCGGACTTCGCCCGAGAACACACTCCCTCAGCACGAACGCGTCGCAGGATTCGCACTGGCCTGCCAGGCCACGCCCTGCAGCGATACCACGATCGACCCACCGATCGCAGAGGAACTCACGTCCACGCACGTGTTGCACGACTTCGTCGCCACGGTCTCCGAGGTGCGCGATATCGCCGCAGACACACGACGCGTGCTGCTGACCCTCGACGAACCCCTCACGTTCTCCGCGGGGCAGTACGTCGATGTCACCGTGCCGAAGACCTCGACGAAACGCCAGTACTCCCTCGCCAACCCGCCGACGGAACCGAAACTGCTCGAACTGCACGTGCGACGGCAGCCCGGCGGAGTGGCCTCCGAGTGGCTGTTCGGATCGATCGAGGTGGGTGATCGAATCGAAATGACCGGCCCATACGGCGATTTCACCTTCGACGAGGAGAGCACCGGACCGATGGCGCTGCTCGGCGGCGGCACCGGTCTCGCACCGCTCAAGGGCATCGTCCGTCATGCGCTCGCGCTGGATCCGGATCGGGAAATCTTGCTGTACTACGGCGTGCGCACCTGCGCCGACGTGTACGACGCCGACTTCTTCCGTGAACTCGAGAGCAGGCATTCCGGATTCCGATACGTCACGTGCGTGAGCCGTGAGAACGGTGGCGACCGGGAGGGCTACGTGACCGACGCCTTCGTGGAGGACGTCGCCTCGGCGAAGGAGTTCACCGGCTACATCTGCGGGTCGGAGAAGTTCGTGGAAGCCTCGGTGAAGTCGTTCAAGCGGCGTCGGATGTCGCCGCGTCGGATCCGGCGCGAGAAGTTCACCGCCGCCGGCTAGGGTCCCGCTCGCCGAATGGCCGAATGTCACCCTCATGCAGCTCGAGTGCATGAAGGTGGCATTCGGCCGTTCAGGGCTGCCCAGAGCCCTTCGGCCCTCGAGCCTCGGGTCCTAGGTATCACTAGGCATTTACCCGGTGTGACCGCAAACACAGCCTGTCAGGGTAGTAGTAATGCCGGACACTGCCCGTCCGAACCCCACCGGACACGGCATGTCTCCGAGTCCCGCACGACAGCCCGTCCGGGACTTCCTCGGACAGCAGTCCTGTTCGTCCCGGGAACTACGCGACACTGGAGGATCCCCATGACCGACACCGTGGAACACGTGCGCAACAACCTCGAGGGCGCCCTCGTCGAAGACCCCGCAACCGGGCGCTACCAGGTCCGCCGCGACGTCTTCACCGACGAAGAGATCTTCGAGCTCGAGATGAAGCACATCTTCGAGGGCAACTGGGTGTACCTCGCGCACGAGAGTCAGGTGCCGAATGTCGGGGACTACTTCACCACCAACATCGGTCGTCAGCCCGTCGTCATCAGCCGCGACAAGGAGGGCGAACTGCACGCCCTGATCAACGCGTGCAGCCACCGGGGCGCGATGCTGTGCCGCCGTAAGACGGACAACCGCACGACGTTCACGTGCCCCTTCCACGGCTGGACGTTCCGCAACAACGGCAAGCTGCTCAAGGTCAAGGACCCGCGCGACGCCGGCTACCCCGAGCAGTTCAACACCGACGGCAGCCACGATCTGACGAAGGTCGCCCGGTTCGAGAGCTACCGGGGGTTCCTGTTCGGTTCGCTCAACCCCGACGTCAAATCGCTGGAAGAGCACTTGGGCGACACCACGAAGATGATCGACATGCTCGTCGACCAGTCCCCCGAGGGTCTCGAGGTGCTGCGTGGGTCGTCCACCTACACCTACGACGGAAACTGGAAGCTGCAGGCGGAGAACGGCGCCGACGGCTACCACGTGTCGGCGACCCACTGGAACTACGCCGCCACCACCGCACGCCGCGGCGCCGGTGAGTCCGCCAACGAGACCAAGGCGATGGACGCGGGCACCTGGGGCAAGCAGGGCGGCGGCTACTACTCGTTCGACCACGGACACCTGTTGCTGTGGATGTGGTGGGGCAACCCCGAGGACCGCCCGCTCTACCCGCGCAAGGACGAACTCGCGAAGGAGCACGGCGAGAAGAAGGCCGAGTTCATGGTGGGCGCGTCGCGCAACCTGTGCCTGTACCCGAACGTGTACATCATGGACCAGTTCTCGTCGCAGATCCGGCACCTGCGGCCGATCTCGGTCGACAAGACCGAGGTGACGATCTACTGCATCGCCCCGAAGGGCGAAAGCGCCGAGGCTCGCGCCAACCGCATCCGCCAGTACGAGGACTTCTTCAACGCCACCGGCATGGCGACCCCCGACGACCTCGAAGAGTTCCGGTCCTGCCAGAAGACGTACATGGCGACGACCGCACCGTGGAACGACATGAGCCGCGGCGCCACCCACGTGCTCACCGGACCGGATCAGGTCGCGAAAGATCTTGGTATGAACGATGTCCTGTCCAGCGGCGTGAAAACCGAAGACGAGGGCCTCTACCCGATCCAGCACAGCTACTGGCTCGAGACGATGCGCAAGGCCGTCGACACAGAGCTGGCAGCCGAGTCCGCCGAGACCACCGCGCGCTGAGAGGAACCGGAACAATGACTACTGCAACAGAATTGACGCAGACCGACATCGAACAGTTCCTCTACAAGGAAGCGCGGCTGCTCGACGACCGCGAGTTCGAGAAGTGGCTCGAGTGCTACCACCCCGAAGCCGAGTACTGGATGCCCGCCTGGGACGACGACGGACGGATCACCGAGGATCCGCAGTCCGAGATCTCGCTGATCTACTACCCCAACCGGGGCGGGCTGGAAGACCGCGTGTTCCGCATCCGCACCGACCGCTCGTCGTCGACGTCGCTGCCCGAACCGCGCACCGGCCACAACATCACCAACGTCGAGATCCTCGAGCGTCGCGGCACCGAGATCGACTTGCGCCACAACTGGTTCTCGCTGTACTTCCGGTACAACACGACGGACACCTACTTCGGCACGACGTTCCTCACCCTCGATGTCTCGGGTGATCAGCCGGTGATCACGAAGAAGAAGATCATCCTGAAGAACGACTACATCCACCACATCGTCGACGTCTACGTCGTCTAGCACCCCCGAATCACGAAAGGAGGCTTGGACACCATGACGTACCAGGTGGCATTGAGCTTCGAGGACGGGGTCACCCGCTTCATCAAGGTCAAGCCGAACGAGACCGTCGCCGATGCGTCGTACAAGGCGCGGATCAACATCCCGCTCGACTGCCGCGACGGCGCGTGCGGCACCTGCAAGGCATTCTGCGAATCCGGCACTTTCGACGGCGGCGACTACATCGAGGACGCGCTGACCGACGAGGAAGCCGAAGAAGGCTACTGCCTGCCGTGTCAGATGATGCCCGAGTCCGATCTGGTCGTGCAGATCGCCAGCACCTCGGATGTCGCGAAGACCGCAGCTGCCTCGTACACCGCGACGATCACCGAACTCAATCGCTTCTCCGAGAGCGTCGTCGGGTTCACCGTGGAGATCGAGAACCGGGACGACCTGGTGTTCCTGCCCGGGCAGTACGTCAACATCGGCGTTCCCGGCAGCGACGACGGCACCGGTAAACAGGCGACGCGCTCGTACTCGTTCAGCACCGGACCGCACGACAATTCGCTGGCATTCTTGGTGAAGATCACCGAAGGCGGCCTGATGTCGGAATACCTGCGCGATCGCGCTCAGGTGGGCGACACCCTCGAGTTCACCGGCCCGTTCGGCAGCTTCTTCCTCCGCGAACGCAAACGTCCGTCGCTGCTGCTGGCCGGCGGCACCGGGCTCGCCCCGCTGCTGTCGATCCTGTCGAAGGTCCAGAACGAGGGCACCGACCATCCGGTGCACCTGATCTACGGGGTCACGTTCGACCACGATCTCGTCGAGCTCGAGAAGCTCCAGGAGTACACGAAGTCGCTGCCGAACTTCACGTTCGACTACTGCGTCGCAGACAAGGACTCGTCGGCACCCAACAAGGGCTACGTCACCGGTCTGTTCGAGCCGCAACATCTCAACGACGGCGACGTCGACATCTACCTGTGCGGTCCGCCGCCGATGGTCGAGGCGGTGCGTAACCACCTCTCGGACAACGACATCACACCGGTGAACTTCTACTTCGAGAAGTTCAACACGTCGGCGACCGCGGGTGGTGCAACCGCACCGGCGCCCACGGATGCCGAGAAGGCCGCCGCAGAGAAGGCCGCCTCCGCAACGGGGCGACCCGTCGCGCTCGAGACCCCCGCATCGCCGGGCAACTACGAGATCGGCGAGGAACATCCCCCGGTCGCGGAGTCGGACGAGCAGTTCGACGCGCGCATGGCGCTCGAACTCGGCGTCCTCGAACTCACCATCGGCCGGCTCACTCCGGAGCAGCTCGTCGAGTTCCGGATTCTCGCGGAGGCCTCCGGTGCATCGATCGAAGGAGAGCACTTCACGGATGCAGCCGCCTTCACCGACACCAATGCCGCGTTCCACGAGTTCCTGTTCCGCTGCTGCACCAACCCGGTGTTACTCGAGGCGTACAACCGCCTCGAGGTGACGCAGCTGATGTACCAAGTGCTGCGTGACGCGCAGTGGGTCGAGGCGCACATCGTCGACGAGCACATGAAGATTGTCGAAGCGTTCGAGAAGGGCGACAAGGCCGCGGCTCGCGACCTGTTCGTCGCCCACTCCCAGCACGCCAAGCAAACGATGCAACGCGCCATTGCGGACCAGGTCACGGCAGGTGCACAGGGATGAGTGAGGCGAAGATCTTCCCGGGCCGATTCGACGGCAAGTGCCTGACGATCACCGGTGCCGCGCAGGGCATCGGCCTCACGGTCGCGACCCGCGTCGCGGCCGAAGGCGGGGAGGTCGTCCTGGTCGACCGTGCCGAGCTCGCCCACGAGGTCGCAGAAACCCTGCGGGCCGATGGCGGCAAGGCCCATTCGGTGACAGCCGACCTCGAGACCTTCGAAGGCGCGGAGGAAGCAGTCGCGTTCGCGGTCCGCGAGGCGGGCCGGATCGATGTGCTCATCAATGTGGTCGGCGGAACCATCTGGGCCAAGCCGTACGAGCACTACGCGCCCGACGAGATCGAGAAGGAGATCCGCCGGTCGTTGTTCCCCACTCTGTGGTCGTGCCGCGCGGCGGCTCCGTATCTCATCGGCCAGCAGTCCGGGACGATCGTCAACGTCTCCTCCGTGGCGACCCACGGCGTCAACCGTGTTCCGTACGCGGCGGCGAAGGGTGGCGTCAACGCGATCACCTCGGCGCTCGCACTCGAACTGTCGCAGTACGGCATCCGCGTAGTGGCCACCGCTCCCGGTGGCACCGTCGCACCGGAACGGCGGGTCGCGCGCGGGCCTTCCCCGCAGTCCGAGCAGGAGAAGGCCTGGTACCAGCAGATCGTGGACCAGACCGTCGACTCCTCTTTGCTCAAGCGGTACGGCTCGCTCGACGAGCAGGCCGCAGCAATCACCTTCCTGGCCTCCGACGAGGCCTCGTACATCACCGGCTCGGTTCTTCCCGTTGCTGGAGGCGACCAAGGCTGACGGCCGGAGCATTCCGACCGTCCCCAACATCGCCGGGCCTCACCAGTGGGCCTTCCCCGCTGGTGAGGCCCCTTTTTTGCCCGCAAGCATTTGTGACCCCTCACACAAACCGGAGCTCGCCATGACCCAAACCACGCAGACCTGGGCCAGTCCACAGCACAAGCGAAGCGTCGTCTGGATCGTCGCCCTCGCCACCCTCGCGATCATCTTCGACGGATACGACCTCGTCGTGTACGGGACCGTCCTCCCGACCCTGATGGCCGACCCCACCCAGCTCGGAGAGATCTCGGCTCAGCAGGGCGGTGCGCTCGGCTCCTACGCCCTCATCGGCGTCATGGTCGGCGCTCTCGTCACCGGCGCATTCGGCGACCGCGTCGGCCGCCGCCGGATGATGCTCATCAACATCGTATGGTTCTCGGTCGGTATGGGCGCCGCAGCCTTCTCCACCAGCATCGCAACGTTCGGTGGTCTGCGCTTCTTCACCGGTATCGGTGTCGGCGGCCTGGTCGCCACCGCGGGTGCCGTCGTCGCGGAATTCGCCCCGCCCGGCAAGCGCAACCTGTTCAACGCCATCGTCTACAGCGGTGTCCCCGCCGGCGGTGTGCTCGCCTCGCTGCTCGCGATCCTGCTGCGCGACGCCATCGGATGGCGTGGCCTGTTCCTCATCGGTGCCCTGCCGCTGGTGATCCTGCTTCCGATCGCGCTGGTCAAACTCCCCGAATCCCCAGCATGGCTGGTGTCCCGCGGGCGCCACGACAAGGCGCAGACCATCTGCGACAAATTCGGTTTCCCGATGCCGACGGCCGCACCTACAGCTCCGACCGAGAAGATCGGCTTCCCCGCGCTCGCCACCAGGAAGTACGCACTCGGCACCGGCCTGCTGGGCATGATGAGCTTCGCCGGCCTACTCCTGACCTACGGCCTGAACACCTGGCTGCCGAAGATCATGGCCGACGCCGGCTACAACGCCGACGGGTCGCTCGCATTCCTGCTCGTCCTCAACGGCGGCGCGATCGTCGGAGGTCTGATCGCCTCGAAGATCGCCGACGGCCGTGGTCCGCAGTCCGTCATCGTGACCACCTTCCTCCTCGCCGCAGTCGCACTGGTAATGCTCACCCTCGGGTTCCCGCTGCCCGTGCTCCTCACCGCTGTCGCGATCGCCGGTATCGGCACGATCGGCACCCAGGTGCTCGTGTACGGGTTCGTGTCCAACTACTACGACACTCCCGCTCGAGCAGCAGGTGTCGCATGGTGCGCCGGATTCGGCCGGCTCGGCGGCATCGTCGGCCCGATCATCGGCGGTCTGCTGATCGGCGCGGGCTTCGCGAACAACGTGAACTTCTACATCTTCGCGGTGATCGCTCTCGCCGGTGGACTCGTCACCCTCTTCGTTCCCCGTCCGCTGCAGCACAACAGGCGGATCGACCTTCCGGCCGCTCCTAGCGGTACTACCGTGGATGCGTGACGGACAATTCGATGCTGGTCGGACGTGAACACGAGCTCTCTCAGCTCGATCGGCTCCTCGACGGGGCGCGAGCCGGATCTTCCGCGCTCGCCCTCGTCGAGGGGCCGCCGGGCATCGGAAAAAGCTCACTCGTACGCGGTTTCACCGATCGCCACCGAGATCTGTCAGTGCGCAGCGCCTCCGGTGCGACATGGGAATCAGGCCATCCCTGGGGTGTGCTCGAACAGCTGATGCAGGCATCGGTGACAGGCGACGATGCCATCGACGCTGCACACGCCTTCCTCGAGACGATCCACGTGCCCACGATCATCGTCGTCGACGACGCACACTGGGCCGACACCGAATCCCTCCAGGCACTCTCGTCGATGATCAGGCGTGCACACCGGCATTCGATCCTGATGTTGTGGATCGTTCCGGATGTCCTTCCGGAGGGAGTTGCCGACGCCACCGTGCACATTCTGTCGTCGCACCGCGCCGACACCGTCTACGTCGGCCCGCTTGCATCCGCCGACATCGCACAACTCGCGTTGCTCCGTATCGGAGTGGATCTGTCGCCGTGGACCGCGCAACGCCTCCGCGATCACACCCTCGGGAGTCCGCGGGCGATTCTCCAATTGCTGGACGAGATTCCCCGCGTCCAGTGGCAGCAGTGGCAAGCCCGCTTCCCGGCACCACAACAACACGCCACAACGGTCCGTCGAGCACTGACACGTTGCACGGCCGAGACACGCTCTCTCGTCGAGGCAGCTGCGATCCTCGGCAGCGGGACACCGCTCGCTCCGGCTGCGGATCTCGCCGGCATCGACGACCCCACACCACTACTCGACGAGGCCAGCAGCGCAGACCTGCTCATGATGCGCGAACATCGCGGGGTCGTCACCCTGTCGTTTCGCGATCCGATGACGGCTGCCGCGGTCACCGACGACATCGGGCCTGCGCGCTGGCGCGAACTGCACCTGCGCGCAGCGACCATCGTCGACGACGAGGGCGAAGCCCTGTTCCACCTGGTGTCGGCGACACCCACGGCCGACGGCACTCTCGCCGATCGACTCGATCAGTATGCGCGACAACGTGCGCGGGACGGCGCGTGGTCGCAGGCTGCCGAAGGCCTCATCACGGCGAGTCGCATCACGCCCGAACGCGACCTTCGCACGACGAGGCTGATCCGCGGGGTCGACGCACTCACCGGCGCGGCGGATCTTCCCCAGGCCCAGACCTTCATTCCCGAGATCGAAAGCGTCCCGGGCGGACCGAGACGCAACGCGGTGCTCGGCTATCTGGCCATCCAGCGAGGACGCGCCGCCGAAGCCCACGACCTCCTGACCGAGGCATGGGACATGCTGGAGGATCCGGCATCCGACCCTGAACAGGCCGCGATGATCGCCCACCGGATGGTGCTCCACTCTCTGGCCCGGATGCGCGGTGAGGACCTCGTACAGTGGGCCGACCGTGCTTCGGAACTCGTACCGGAGAACACACCTGCGTCGGTGGAGGCACTGGCGATCCGCGGCCTCGGCTTGGGCATGACCGGACAGATCGCCGAAGCGCGCGAGTCCTACGCCGCGCTGTCGGACCAGACTCGCCTCGGCGCACAGAGTCAGCGAATCCGCATGGCGGAGGGGTGGCTTGCGCTTGCTCTCGACGAACCTGACCGCGCCCGCACAGAATTGGAGGCGGCCGAGCCCACCACATTTCGTGGCGGGTCGCTGCGGATCTCACTGTGGGCACAAGCGTGGCTCGCCCGCACTCAGTTCGCACTCGGAGCATGGAGTGATGCGACCAGGACTGTCGATCGTGCTGCAGCACAGTTGGATTCGACCGGGCTGGATCTTCTCCGGCCTCTCGTGCACTGGACCGGAGCCCAGGTCCAGGCGTTGCGTGGGAATTGGCCCGCAGCCGTCGAACATCTGCGTCGCGGCAGGTCGGGTCCCAACGACTATTCGATCATGCTGGTGCCGTCCTGCATTGCGGCAGCGCAGTGCGCAGAGGTCGCAGCCGACTACGAAGGTGTGTTGCGCCAACTGCAGCCCCTCGTCGCGCTCCAACACCGGGAAGCAGTCGACGAACCCGGCTTCTGGCCCTGGGCAGACCTACACGGCAATGCTCTCGTCATGACGGGCCGCGTCGACGAAGCCGATGCTTTCCTCGCGCCCCACGAGAAGCGCGCCGCCGACCGGCAACACCGTTCGGCCCAAGCGCGACTCGGGTACGTGCGCGGACGCATCCACGGCTCGCGCGGCGACATCGATGCCGCTCGCGAGAGTTTCGAATCCGCGCTCGACAAGATAGCCACATTGCCGACGCCGTACGAGCGTGCACGTATCAACTTCGCCTACGGGCAGACGCTCCGTCGAGCCGGCCGGAGGCGCGACGCCGACGCCGTGATTCGTAGCGCCCGCGAACTGTATTCCACGCTCGGCGCAACCTCGTACGTCGAACGCTGCGACCGCGAACTCAAGGCCGGCGGGCTGAAAGCAGGCGACAACGACTCCCCCCGAGGGAAGGCACACGTGTCGACGCTGACCCCTCAAGAACGCGCCGTCGCAACCCTTGTCGCGTCGGGCCACACCAACAAGGAAGTGGCCGGGGAGTTGTTCCTGTCGGTGAAGACAGTCCAGTACCACCTGACCCGCGTCTACGCGAAGTTCGGCATCCGCTCACGCAGCGAACTCGCCGCCCGCTTCCGGCAAGAAGAATAAGGAGACAACCCGGTGACTGCCGTCGACGAAGCCACGCATCCCGATACGGATCTGTTCGAGCGACCGTCTCGGCCGTGGATCCGACCGTCGGAAGTGTTGCGCGACTTCGGACCCAAGTACGCATCGAACGGCCTCATCGGTCTGATCTTCTCGTGCACAGGTCCGGTTGCGGTTATTCTCGCCGCCGGCGCCGCCGGCGGACTGTCGCAGGCAGAGCTGGCGTCGTGGATCTTCGGGGTCTTCGTTCTCAACGGCATCCTGACGATCGCGATGAGCCTTGCCTACCGGCAGCCGCTGGGCTTCTTCTGGACCATCCCCGGCACGATTCTCGTCGGTGGCGCCCTCACTCATCTGAGCTGGGCCGAGGTGGTCGGAGCCTTCTTCGTCACGGCCGCGTTGATCACTCTGCTGGGCATAACCGGCCTCGTCCGCCGCGTCATGGAAGCGCTTCCCATGCCCATCGTCATGGCGATGGTCGCGGGTGTTTTCCTGTCGTTCGGCACGAACCTGGTGAAGGCGCTGGGCTCCGATTTCGCGATCGCCGTGCCGATGATTGTGGTGTTCCTGATACTGAGCGCCGTAGGTGCGCTCGGCCGGTGGATGCCACCGATTCTGGGTGCTCTCTTCGCAGGCGCCATCGCGGTCGCGTTCTCGGGCCGGTTCGAACCCGAACCCGGTAGCGGAAACGTCCTCGCCGCACCGGTGTTCACCGCACCGGTGTTCACCTGGTCGGCGATCGTCGAACTGGTTCTGCCCCTCGCGATCACCGTCATCGTGGTGCAGAACGGGCAGGGCGTCGCGGTGCTGCGGTCGACCGGTCACAACCCTCCGATCAACATCTCCACGATCATGTGCGGACTGTGGTCGTTCCCCGCCGCGTGCGTCGGAGCAGTCTCGACGTGCCTGACGGGGCCGACCAACGCGCTGTTGACCGCGTCGGGTGAGCGGTCCCGCCAGTACACCGCGGCGTTGGCATGCGGCGGGCTGGCGATCGTCTTCGGTCTGTTCGCACCGTTGTTCGTGCAGTGGATGATCGCGGCACCCGCCTCATTCGTGGCGGTCCTCGGTGGTCTGGCGATGCTCAAGGCCCTACAGGGCGCGTTCGTCGCAGGCTTCGGCCGCCGCTACACGATGGGCGCGCTCATCGCGTTCATCGTCACCGCGTCCGACGTGATGTTCTTCAACATCGGTGCAGCCTTCTGGGGGATCGTCGGCGGCGTGGCAGTGTCGTGGCTGCTCGAGCGCCAGGATTGGACCGATCCCCACGCCGCGTAGCGAATCGGGCTCTGGCACCATGCCCGCATGACACCGCGCGCACGAGTCAAGACGTCGATCGTCGTCCTGGTTTTGATCGTCCTGGTTCTGATCGTCCTGGTTTTGATCGTCGCAGCCTTCGCCACCTATCGGGTCATGGACTCACGGACCTATCAATTGTTCGGGACCCTCGTCGATCGTGTGGACACCGAGGAGAAGGTGGTCGCGCTGACGCTCGACGACGGACCGAGTGCTACCACCCCCGAGGTGCTGCAGGTGCTTGCAGACGCCGATGTACCGGCGACCTTCTATGTCACGGGCCGTGAGATGACCGAGCGGCCGGAGTTGGGTCGTGCGATCGTCGAGTCCGGTCATGAACTCGGCAACCACACCGAGACGCATCGCAGGATGGTATTCGTCGGAGGCGACACCGTCGCACAGGAGATCGAGAGCACCGACACCGCGATCCGCGCTGCCGGCTACGACGGAGAGATCTCGTTCCGGCCTCCCTACGGGAAGAAACTCCTCGCGCTTCCCCGATATCTCGACTCGCACGACCGCACCACGGTGATGTGGGACGTCGAACCGGACTCGGCCTCGTCCGATACCGACGAGATCGTCCGCATCGCCCTGGACGAGACGCGTCCCGGCTCGATCATCCTGCTGCACGTGATGTATCCGTCGCGGGCGTCGTCGCTCGAGGCGATCCCCGGGATCGTCGACGGCCTGCGCGCCGAGGGATACCGGTTCGTGACGGTGTCGGAACTACTCGGCCGGTGACAACACGCCGATGTTTGTCCGACATGGAGTCCGGCAATCATCCCGCACCTCGATACGGCAGGTGAGAGTCTGTTCTGAACACCACTGACGAAGGGATGGACCCATGGCACGTCCGGTTCGCGTCGTCGTACTCGGCTCGGGATCGTGGGGCACCACGGTCGCGGGACTCGCTGCGCGCAACACCCCGACCCTGCTGTGGGCACGTAATCCCGACACGGCTGCCGAGATCAACGAAACCCATCGCAACAGCCGATATCTCGGCGACCGTGAGCTTCCGGAGGGGCTACGCGCAACGTCGGATATCGCTGAGGCCGCGCAGGAAGCCGACGTACTGGTGGTGGGTGTGCCCTCGCACGCGGTCCGCACGACGCTCGAGCAGATCGCCGATCGGCTACGCGCCTGGGTTCCGATCCTGTCGCTGGCGAAAGGTCTCGAACCAGGTACCCGATTGCGGCCTACCCAGGTGGTGGCGGAGTGCCTGCCCGGCCACCCTGTCGGTTTGTTGTCGGGACCGAACATCGCCGGCGAGATCGCCGACGGCATGGCGGCGGCGTCGGTTGTGGCGATCCAGGACGATTCGGTGGCGACTGCGTTGCAGCCGCTGTTCGCATCGAAAGTGTTTCGCGTGTACCGCAACACCGATGTGCTCGGATGCGAGCTCGGTGGCATTCTCAAGAACATCGTCGCGATCGCTGCGGGCATGGCCGAAGGTCTCAGGGTGGGCGACAACACGCGGGCGATGGTCCTCACCCGAGGGCTTGCCGAGATGACACGGCTCGGGGAGGCGATGGGCGCCGACCCGCGTACGTTCGCGGGTCTGACCGGGATCGGAGATCTGATCGCCACGTGCACGAGCCCAGCGTCGAGGAACCGGCGGGTGGGTGAGGCGCTGGCACGCGGCTTGACCCTCGACGAGGCACTCACAGAGCTCGGTCAGGTCGCCGAGGGCGTCAAGACTGCACCGACGGTGATGGAACTCGCGCGCGAGTACAACGTCGAGATGCCCATCGCAGCGGAGGTCGAGGCCGTGGTCGCTGGTCGTCGTTCGCCCGCCGAAGCGTATCGCGGGCTGCGCAGGGTTGCGGCCGGGCACGAACAGGACATCGTCTGACGTTTCACCCGTTCTTCCGCAGCCGTGTCACCACTGCGGTCAGCGCGTCGACCTCCTCCTCATCCAGCATGATTCCGAGTTCGAGGACGGTGTCGACGACTTCGGCGACCGACAGTTCTGTGTGCTCGGTTTCCCTACCCGGGGCTCGGACCGTGCGCGCGCTCTCGGTAAGTGTCACGTGGGCGTACGGCATGTGTCGCATCACCATGAGGTGATTCACGAACGGCGAATTCTCCTCACGCGACGTGACGAAATGCCCGGCCCTGACGTCGGCGGGATGGACCGGACTCTCGTCGGCGTAGTGCTCGGCCTTGCCGCCACGGGTGAGTGCCCAGACGGTGTTGCCCTGATCGGTGAGTTCTCGCATCCCGAACGCGCGATCTCCCTCGACGCGGACGGCACCGTCCTTCAGCGCGATCGGCCCGGTGATGCTGAATCCGAATCCTGGGTCGCACAACCATCTCTCACCGTCGATCTCGACGTGGACTGCCATGTGGGTGCGGGTGTTGGTGAGCTCGTGGACCCGCCCCAACGCTCGACGCACCGAGAACCCGAGGTGTTCGAGTGCCGCGGCGAAGATCTGCGCGTGCTCGAAGCAGTATCCGCCCCGACGTCGTCGAACCAGTTGGTTCTGGACGACGTCCGGCGCGACACCGGGGTGGGCACCCAGCAACACGTCGACGTTCCCGAAGGGAAAAGTACGGACGTGTTTCCCGTGTAGTTCCTCGAGTAGTTCGAGTGTCGGTTCAGAGGGGTGGACATCGACAGCGCTCAGATAGGCAGGGATGTCGAAGAGGTCCGTACGCCACGATTCCCCGAGAAGCGGCTGATCGGTCGTTCCCATTCCTGTAGTCTCACACGCCGGTGAGGCGACCGGTGTGGAGCATGACGATCAGCGGATTATCTCCATCTCTCGGAAAGCCACTAGAACGATGTAGAGAACACAATCCTGCTCGAATCGAGTCCCGTGCACCGTCGCGATATACGCATCGGGCGAACGTGGGCCGACGATGATCCGAAGGTCGGTGGCACGTCGGTGACGGACGTGGTGCACGCCCCCTGAACGATCGCTAACTCCTGACCTGTGTCATTGTGATCTGCATGACCAGCAATGCAGAGATGTTGTCGACCCTCCTCGACTCCCGCTACAGCTGTCGCGGCTTCCTGGACAAGCAGGTTCCGCGCGAGGACATCGAACGCATGCTGCAGATGGGGCAGCGCACAGCCTCGTGGTGCAACTCCCAGCCGTGGCGTGCGCACCTGATCAGCGGAGATGCAATCGAACGCCTTCGTGAGGCACTCCACGCACAAGCCTCGTCCGGCGAACTCGACCCCGACATCCCGGGACCGGTCGAATACCGGGGCGAGTATGCCGAACGCCGCCGCAGCGCGGGATATGCGCTGTACAACGCGCTCGGCATCGCCCGCGACGACTACGCGCGCCGCACCGAGCAGATGCTCGAGAACTACCGATTCTTCGGCGCACCGCACGTCGCCATCATCACCACCGACAAGGCACTCGGGGTGTACGGCGCGGTCGACTGCGGCGGCTACGTCTCGACGCTGTTGCTCGCCGCCGAATCTCTCGGGATCGCCGCCGTCCCACAGGCCGCTGTACCGATGGCCGGGACCGCGTTGCGGCGCGAGTTGAACATCGGCGACGAACGCGACGTCGTCTGCGCCATCGCCTTCGGATACGCCGACGACGCACATCCGGCCAACACCTGCCGCACCGATCGGGCGTCACTCGACGACACCGTGGAGTGGGTGGACGAATAACCCACCCGAGGGTCGGTAGTGCGCGGCCACTCCGCGGCGGAAGGTGGTGTGACATCCGCACCACCCGAGAGGACCACCGCCATGGCCGACAAAGACACCGAACTCCTGCTCCGCCACTGGGTGCCGCGCGCCGTCGCCGGTGAACCGCACGCGATCGGCACCGTGGTGAGCTGTGTACGCCCGCACGTCCTGCAGTTCTGCACCGCACGCATGGACGAGCAGACCCGGGCGCACACACCCGCCGAGGACGTCGCACAGGAAACCTGTCTGGCCCTGGTCCGCGCGCTCCCCCGATACGACGATCGAGGTGGGTCGGTGCTGCGGTTCGCGTTCGCGATCGCGGCGAACAAGGTCGTCGATGCGCGGCGCAACGCCGTACGTCCAGTGGTGTCGGTCCACGAGATACACGAACCTGCACCCGACGAGGACATTCTCGACGGCGAACTCGCCTCAGCTGCACGTCGTTTCGTCGACCTGTTGCCAGAACAGCAGCGGCAGATCGTGATTCTACGGATCTTCCGCGGCTACAGCACCGAACGCACCGCGCTCATGCTCGGCACCACACCCGGCGCCGTGCGGGTGGCACAACACCGCGCATTGACGCGGCTACGTGCGCAGCTCAGTCTGTTTGAGCACGAAGGTACTTCCCGAAGTGCGGCACGGTGAATCCGATGGATCCTCGTTCGGCCGAGTAGATCAGACCCTTCTTGATGAGGCCATCGCGTGCCGGCGACAGCGACGCCGGTTTACGGCCGAGTTCCACCGCGATCTTCGCGGTGGGAACCGGGCCGTCGTCGCCGGAGAGTTCGGCCATCGCGCGCATGTATTCGCGTTCGGCCGGAGTGGCCCGCTCGTAACGGGATCCGAAGAACCCGACGGCGAGTTCCTCTTCCGCGTCGGGCGCACCGACCCGCACGTCGTCGGGGGTGATCGGACTCGACGCGGCGACGTCCCACGTGGCCTTTCCGTATGCCTGAACGAAATACGGGTATCCGTCGGCCATTTCGTACAGCACGTCGAGTGCTTCCCGCGTGAATTCGACCTCTTCGCGTTCTGCGGGCGCCATCAACGCATGGTCGGCGGCGGCGCGGTCGAGGCGGTCGATGCGGTGGTAGGTGAACAGCCGCTCGGAGTACGACTTGGACGCCGACAACACAGCGGGCAGGTGCGGTAGTCCCGCGCCGACGACGATCAGCGGCGCGGCGTCCTGGCTCAGTTCGTGGCATGCGCCGCAGATGGCGGAGACGTCGTCGGGGTGGAGGTCCTGCATTTCGTCGATGAACAGGGCGATGCCGACGCCCACGTCGCGGGCGAGACCGGCGGCGTCGACGAGCAGTTCGACGAGGTCGATCTCGATGTCTCCGGAGTCGGCGCGACCCTTGACGGCCGGGGCGTCGATGCCGGGTTGCCAGCGTTCGCGCATGCCCTTGTCTGCGGTGGCGCGCAGTGCGAACGACTTGAGTACGCCGAGGAAGTAGTCGACGGATTCCGGGTCGGGATGCGCCGCGGCGATCTCGCGGACGGCCATGTGGAGTGCGGACGACAAGGGCCGGCGCAGGCCTTGATCGGGGCGGGCTTCGATCTTGCCGGTGCCCCAACTCTTGGCGATCGCGAGCGAACGCAGGTGGTTGAGCAGCACGGTCTTACCGACCCCTCGGAGGCCGGTAAGTACGACGCTGCGTTCGGGCCTTCCCCGCGCGATGCGTTCGAGCACCACGCCGAAGGCCGTGAGCTGCTTCTCGCGGCCTGCGAGTTCGGGTGGGCGCTGCCCCGCGCCGGGGGCGTACGGGTTGCGGACCGGGTCCATCGGTCGATGGTAACGACGATGTCAGGGGATTCTGAGTTCCTCTAGCGCGTGTCGTAGAGACACGAATGCAACAGTATGCATTATCTACTTTGACATTCATTTTCATTACTGGCTGAATTCCTCACCATGAAACCGATCCACCACGGCAGCCTCGCGCTGTCTGCAGCGCTCGCGGCCGCACTGGTCGCGGGATGCTCCTCGTCGACCCAGCCCTCCGATGCCGCACCGGCCAGCGCACCGAAGGCAGCCGAGGTCACCTCACCCGAACCGCGTCTGGCCCTCACCTACGACGGCGGAATCCTCGTCGTCGACGCGACCGAACTCGACGTCGTCGCAGATCTTCCCCTCGACGGGTTCAACCGCCTCGGCCCCGCAGGCGACGACCGCCACGTGTTCGTCTCCACCGCCGGCGGCTTCCGCGCCCTCGACACGGGCAGCTGGAGCGACACCCACGGCGATCACAGCCACCACTACGCAGGCGCACCCGCTCTCACCGACCTCACCTATTCCGCCGACAAACCCGGACACGTCGTCGTGCACGCCGGCACCACCGCGCTGTTCGACGACGGCACCGGAAACATCGCACTGCTGGACCCCGACGGCCTCGACCCCGTCGGCCCGCTTCCCGAAACCGACACCTACACCACACCGGAGGCCCATCACGGCGTCGCAGTGCCGCTCGACGACGGATCGCTTCTCGTCACCGAGGGCGACAGCGAAAGTCGCAGCAGCGTTGTCCTTCTCGACCACAGCCGCAACGAAGTTGCTCGAACCGACGAATGCCCCGGAGTACACGGCGAAGCCGTCGCAGCCGATTCCGTGGTGTTCGGGTGTGAGGACGGCATGGTGATCTTCCGCGACGGCGCCTTCACGAAAGTCACCGCGCCCGACCCGTACGGACGGCTCGGGAATCAGGCCGGCTCCGACGAGTCACCGATCGTCCTCGGCGACTACAAGACCGACCCCGACGCCGAGCTCGAACGCCCCGAACGAGTCGCGCTCGTCGACACCCGCACCGCACAACTTCGACTCGTCGATCTGGGGACGAGCTATACGTTCCGGTCGCTGGGGCGGGGGCCGCACGGCGAGGCGCTGGTACTCGGCACCGACGGCGCTCTGCACGTGATCGACCCGGAGACAGGTGACGTCGTCGACCGCATCGACGTCCTCGACCCGTGGACCGAGCCCGACGAGTGGCAGTCGCCGCGCCCGGCTCTGACGGTGGAGGGGCACACCGCGTACGTCACCGACCCCGCCACCGACGAGTTGCACGCCGTCGACCTCGAGTCGGGCGAGATCCGCACGGCGACCCTGCCGCGCACTCCCAACGAGATCAGCACCTCCTGATCCACCGCAACCGCCCAACCCCTCTGAGCGAATGAATCACCCACCTCGTCAGACCGACTCAATGATTCATTCGCTCAGTGTGGGACCGGCGGTTCTGCTCGCCAGGCCCGGCGTCAGCTCAGGTGGTGGACTTCCTGAAGGCCGTAGACGGGGGTCGGAATTCCCTCGTACCGCGCCTTGAGCTGGAGAGCGAGGTAGAGCGAATAGTGCCGCGACTGATGCAGATTGCCGCCGTGGAACCACAACCCGTCCTGCTGGGTGGGCTTCCACATGTTGCGCTGCTCGCCCTCCCACGGGCCGGGGTCCTTGGTGGTGTCCGAGCCCAGGCCCCAGCACTTTCCGACCTTGTCGGCGACGTCCTGACCGATCAGGTCGGCGACCCACCCGTTCATCGAACCGAAACCTGTTGCGTAGACGACGAGGTCGGCGTCGAGTTCGGTGCCGTCCTCGAGGATCACGGAGTTCTCGGTCAGCTCCCGCACATTGCCGTGCGCGAGCTTGACATCGCCGTTCGCGACAAGCTCCGAGGCACCGACGTCGATGTAGTAGCCGGACGCGCGTCGCAGGTACTTCATGAACAGTCCCGACCCGTCGTCGCCCCAATCATGAAGAAAACCGGCCTTTTCCAGACGTTCGTAGAAGTCGGCGTCGCGTTCGGCAATCTTCTGATACACGGGGATCTGGAACTCGTGCATGATCCGGTACGGCAGCGAGGCGAACGTCAGATCCGCCTTGTGTGTGGTCACTCCGTTGGCCAGGGCGCGTTCGGAGTAGAGGTCGCCGAGGCCGAGATCCATGAGGGAATCGGATTTGACGATGTGCGTCGACGAACGCTGCACCATCGTCACATCGGCACCGACTTCCCACAGTGCGCCGCAGATGTCGTGGGCGGAGTTGTTGGCTCCGATCACCACGGCCTTCTTACCGGCGTAGGCGTCAGGCCCGGGGTGCGCGCTCGAATGATGCTGGTCGCCCCGGAAGCGGTCCATGCCCGGGAAGTTCGGCACGTTGGCCTTGCCCGACATCCCCGTCGCGATCACCAGCTGCTTGGGCCGCAGCACGAGCGGTTCTCCGTCGCGCTCGACGTTCACGGTCCACTCGCCGTCCGCCTCGTCGTACGACGCCGATGTGCACAACGTCTTCGACCAGTACGGCACTTCCATGATGCGGGTGTACATCTCGAGCCAGTCACCGATCTTGTCCTTCGGCGCGAACACCGGCCAGTTCTCGGGGAACGGTAGGTACGGAAGGTGGTCGTACCAGACCGGATCGTGCAGACACAGCGACTTGTATCGGCCGCGCCACTGGTCGCCGGGGCGGTCGTACTTGTCGAGTACGAGCGCCGGGATCCCGAGCTGACGCATCCGCGCGCCGAGCGCGATGCCGCCCTGCCCACCACCGACGATGACGACGTACGGCTGCGTCTCGTAGCCGAGGTCACGCTCCTCTGCGTCCCGCTGTTCCGACCACGTGATGCGGTTGCGGTCGGCGCCGTGCTTCGTGCCGCGCGGGCGACGTTCCTTCTTCCCCTCCTCGTGCCCCTTCAGCTCCTGCAGCGTGGTGAGGAGGGTCCACGCGCCCTCATCGTTCAAGCGCAGATGACCCTCTCCGCGACCGACGGCTGTCTCGAATGCGATCCAGGCGCTGACCACACCGTCGTCCTCCGTAGGAGTCTCTGTGGTGCGGAAGCCACTGGGGTCGGTGTCGTCGAGACGTTCGCGCAGCATCCCGGCGACGCCGTCCCGGCCCTCGACGGTCTTGAGGTTCCAGGTGAAGGAGACGAGGTCTCGCCAGAAGCTGTCGGTGGCGAACATGCCTGCCGCCGCCTCGACGTCACGGGCCGCGAGCGCTGCTTCGAAATCTCGCAGCCACACGTCCACACGCTGCTGCGGGTCGGTGGTGCGCTCGGTGGGCTGCTCGAGAATATCGGTCATGGCCGATCCCTTCCGGTCGTTGTTGTGATCCAGCACACACCGAGGGTGAGGGGGACACAAGCGTTGCATCACGTTGCGTTGTGGCGCGCGACACAGCGCTGGACCTATGCTGCGGAGACCAGCAGGGTGACACGGAGGGCCAGTGAGCACGTTCAGCGCGATCGAACCTGGCACCGACCTGTCCCGTCACGCCCGCAACCTGGTGCGGATGCACGACACGATCATCGGCGGCGGCACACCGACGATGCGGCCGCGCGGTGTCGTCGCCCGGTCCTGGTCGCGGGCACTGCGCACGGGTCTCGATCCGGCGGGCAGCAACGCGCGCGTGCCGTACTCGTTCGAAGAGATCGAACAACGTCGCAGGTCGTCGCCGCTCGCCGCGATCATCGGCGACCTCGAGCAAGTGATCTCGCCGGTAGCCGACGCATCGCAGATGCTGCTCGTCGTCACGGACGCGGACGGCGTCATCCTGTGGCGCAGCGGTTCGGCGCGTGTGCGGTCGCGGGCCGACACGCTGGGTTTCTGCGTGGGCTCCGTCTGGACGGAAGAGAAGGTGGGCACCAACGCGATCGGCACCGCGCTGGCCGAGGCCGCACCCGTGCAGTTGTTCTCCGGCGAACATTTCGAACAGTCACAACACCCCTGGTACTGCACCGCCGCACCGATCCACGACCCGATCAGCGGTGATCTGCTGGGCATCGTCGACGTCAGCGGCCCGGCGATGACGCTGCATCCTGCGATCGGCGCGCTCGTCGACACCGCTGTGCGCCTCGCCGAGTCGCAGTTGTGGCGGCAGCACGAACACCGACTCGACCGACTGCGCACCGAAGCCGCACCATTGCTCGCGTCGGTGAGCGGACCGGTGCTGCTGGTCGACGACCACGGGTGGGTCGCGCACGCCTCCGGCGTCGCAGCGGCCCGTCGCATCGGATCGCCCCGCACCGATCGCGCCCTGACGGTGCCCGGACTCGGACTGTGCGTACCGGAACAATTGTCGCACGGCTGGCTGATCCGGCCGTCCGAATCGGCGGCGACGATCCGGATGACGCTGCAGTTGTCGTCGTCGCCTTCGGTCGAGGTGACGGGCACCGGACGTCAGTGGCGCAGCGCCGTGACGGTTCGACACGCCGAGATCCTGCTGCTGTTGTACATGCGCGGCCGCGCCGGGATGTCGGTGACCGAGTTGAGTCACACACTGTTCGGCGATGCCGATCATGCCGTCGCAGTGCGCGCGGAAGTGTCGCGGTTGCGACGCGCGTTGGGCTCGGTGGTGGAAAGCCGGCCGTATCGACTGGCGGAATCGGTGGAGTTGACGCTGGATCCCGTTGGTGCCGAAGGTCTTTCCGAGTGCGCATTCGTGCAGCACTGTGCGAGTTCCGGCGTCCGAACCACGGCCTCAGGACAATATTCCGAAATCTAGCATTTCTTCGATAGATCCGAATACCCATGGGTCGAGCGTGCTCGATTCAGTTATCTACAGGTATCTACCAAAATCCAAAGAGAGCGATATAGCTTCATCTGCACTTGACCGGGAAATACTCAAAAGGGATAAACAGCCGATTCTATCCGCAGAAAGCGCTTCAGGACGGGCTACGCCGTACAACGTTTGTGTAACGTGACGACGGGTCGCCCCGACCGGGCCCCTGAAACGTTGCCGTCCACCCGGAGGTCCCACCCGTGCTGTTGTCCGAAGTCCGCGCCAGGCCCGTGCACTCCGCACTGATCGCCATCGGACTACTGGTCACGGCATACGCGGTGGCGGGATACGTGCAGGACGCGTTCACCGAATACCTCATGGACCTCGACGTCTTCCGCGACGCCGGGTACGCGTTCCTCCATCACACCCCCCTCTACACAGAGGGCTTCTACACCCACTCGGGCTTCCGATTCATCTACCCGCCGTTCGCCGCATTCCTGTTCGCGCCGATGGCCCTGATCGGCAGCACGACACTGCAGGTGTTGTGGACTGCCCTCCTCATCGCACTCGTGTGGTGGATTCTCAAGGTCGTCTACCAGCGACTGGACGTCACCCGCGCAAGCCTCGTCGCCTCGTCGACCCTGGGCGTGGTGCTCCTGCTCGAGCCGTTCCGATCGAACTTCGCATTCGGCCAGATCAACATCATTCTCATGGCGCTCGTCGTCGCAGATGTCCTCGGTGTGATCCCCGCGCGCTTCCGCGGCGTCGGTATCGCGGTCGCGGCAGCGATCAAGGTGACGCCCGCGGCATTCGGGCTACTGCTCCTGCTCCGCAAGGACATCCCGTCGGTGGCCCGAGCGTTCGGCGCCTTCTTCGCGACCGTGGCATTCGGATACTGGCTGCGGCCCGACTCCTCTGTGTTCTTCTGGACCGACGAGTTCTTCGCAACCGATCGCGCCGGCGACCAGGGGTTCTTCCGCAACCAAGCACTCACCGGCCTGATCGCCCGATTCGGGTTCTCCGAGGGCACCAGCAAAATCCTCTGGATCGTCGGTGCCGCGCTGATCGTCGCCGCGACCGCGTGGGCAGCACACCGATTCCTCCGCGCCGGCGAAACCGTCCCTGCCCTCGCGCTGGTCGGTCTCGCGACGCTGCTCGCCGCACCGATCGCCGTCACCCACCACTGGGTGTACTCGCTGTTCTTGGTGCCGCTGCTCGTCGCCCCGCGCTACCGCGGCTGGTGGCCCGTACTCGTGCCCGCCACACTGATCTTCCTGTTCGGACCCAACAAGCTACTCACCGATGCATCGTCGCGCGGCTGGGTCGAACACGTCGTGCTCGAGGCACTCGGAAACTCGCAGGCCATCATCGCCGTCGTCGTCTTCGTCGCCGCGGTCTTCGCCGCCCGCACCCGCCGCGGCGAGATCATGACCCCGATCCCGCCGGTAACAGCCTCGCCGGTAACAGCTCAGCCCCAGAAGGCCGACGCCACCAAGTAGAGGCCGGTACCCACCACGGTGCTCAGCGCCGCATTTCGCCGCCACAAGTGCATTGCGATCGTGCCGCACAACCCGATCGTCGCGGGCAGCCACGTCGTCGCGCCCACGTCGCGCAGCGTGTACATGACGAGGATGATCATGACGCCGACCGGCATCGTCCTGCCCAGGAAGTCGACGACGGCGGAGTTCTTCAGCCCCGACAGCGCCAGGAACGGCGCCGCGCGCAGCGTAACGGTCACGGCGAACATCACCAGCAGAGCGCCGAGAACGTATCCGGCGCCGGGCACCGACTCAGGCACTGGCCGTCCTGTTCCGGTAGACGAATCGTGCGAGCAGGCACGCGACGAACAACCCGAGTCCGACGACGAGCATCTGATCCTTCGCTATAAGCATCGCCACGAGGCCGCACACCACCGCGAGCACCGTGGCGGGCACATCGCGGTTGGTACGGAACGCATCGATCGCGAGCACCGTGAACAAGGCGGTGAGCGCGAACTCGAGACCCGTGAGGCCCGCGGGCAGCACCGCACCGATGAGCGCGCCGACAGTGCCCGACACCACCCACATCGACTGGCACAGCACCTGCACGGTGAGCACTCGGGTACCGGACAGATCCTGACCGGCTTTCGGCGCAACGATCGCGTAGGCCTCGTCGGTGAGCGCATAGACGGCGTAGAGACGGCCGATCCGGCTGCGGATGGACCGCAGAGGAAACGACAGTCCGTAGAAGACGTGTCGGAAGTTCACGAGCAACGTCGCCGCGGCGATCGACGCAAACGGTGTCACCGCACTGATGAGACCGATCGCCAGGAATTCCATCGAACCCGCGTAGATCACGATCGAAAAGATCGTCGCCCACCACCAGTCGAAGCCACCCTGGGTGAGCACCACGCCGAACGCGAGGCCCAGCGGAATCAGGCCGAGCCCGACGGCCCACGAGTCGGCGATACCCGCGCGGATATCGATGGCACGACTGTCAGGCATGCTCATGAGGCTATCGAGGCCGACGACGTGTCGTGCCTCACCCATAACCGACGAAAGGTGATCAGTGGCGTCGAGCCTCGACTCGTTCACGAACGCAGCGGAGTCCGCGTGGCAGGCCGTCTCGGCCGTCGACGCACCCGCGCCGACCGCCCTGGTATTGGTCACAGCGGCGATCGCGCTGATTCTCGTGACGGTGCAGCCGTTGTGGCGCAAGACCCGCAACGTGATCACGCAGGCGCACGAAGGGTCGCACGCGCTCGTGGCCGCGTTGGTGGGGCGCAAACTGTCGGGCATTCGGCTGCACAGCGACACGTCGGGCGTGATGGTGTCGTCGGGGAATCCGCGCGGCCCCGGCATGGTCGCGACGGCGTTTGCCGGGTACACGGGCCCGGCGGTACTGGGGTTCGCGGCGGCGACCCTGCTCACGATGAACCGACCGGCGGCGGTGTTGTGGTCCATCCTCGCAGCCCAGGCGTTGCTGCTCCTGTTGATCCGCAACCTGTACGGCTTCGTGTCCGTCGTGATCGCGGGCGCTCTCGTGGGTGCCGCGGCCTATCTCGGTGACCCGGTCGTGCGGTATGCCGCCGCGTACCTCATCACGTGGGTACTGCTGCTCGGCGCCACACGTCCGGTGTTCGAACTGGCTCGCACCCACATGCGTGGCCGCGGCCAGGGTTCGGACGCCGACCAGTTGAGGTGGTTGACGAAGATTCCCGCGGGGCTGTGGATCGTTGCGTTCGGGTTGGTCACGGCCGGGACCGCGGTGTACGGGACGGCACGTGTCGTGGTGACGCACCTGCCCTAGAACAACTCGAGGTTCATCGCGACCGCACGGACGGGTGCCCCGTCGGCACCCACGAACGGAATCGGCAGCAGGCTCACCAACGGATCCGGGAAGTCGATCGACGCGAGGTTCGTCAGGTTCTCGCAGATCACACCACCCGCGTCGGCGATCACGTGGTGCGCGGGGAGCTCCTCGTCGCCCGTGGGGTCGATACTCGGGGCGTCGATGCCGACGGTGCGCACTCCGCGGTCGAGCAGCCACCGGCACGCGTCCACGCTCAGCGCCGGATGGTGGAAGTACTCGTCGGTGCCGAAGTGCTCCGACCATCCCGTGTGCACGAGAGCGATGTCGCCCGAGCCGAGGTCGGCCTCATCCCACGCATCCGGACCGATCAGCTCGCCCCGACCGACGCGGCCACGCACATCGAGAACCACTCCCCTGCCCACGAACGCCGTGGGCGGGAGGCGGTCGACGGAGTTCCCGTCGTCGCGGATGTGTCGCGGCGCGTCGACGTGGGTGCCGGTCTGCGATCCCATCGCGACGTGCAGCAGGTTGTAGCCGTCGCCGCCGATGGTCGCGTGCGGAGTGAACACCGGCGTCGGATCTCCCGGATACACCTGCGTGCTCGGCGACACGGGGTGGCTGAGATCGACGATCCGCACTACTCGCATGGCGCACATGCTAGTTCGGAAAAGATCATGCTCCGCCGAAATCCACCTGCCGGTGCGGATCGGCGAGTGCGGTGACCGTTCCGGAACCGAACGGCCCGAGCCGGTCGAACAGCACCGACGTGCCCACGGAGATGCCGTCGGCACTGATGTGGTGGTCGGCCTCGACACCCACCTCCGGCCCGACAGGCAACCGCGACAGGGTCAAGGTGAGGTCGGCGTTGATGAAGCCGACGCCGCGGTCGCTCCAGTTGGTCACCAAGCTGGTCGCTTCCCCGACCGTCGCGGTGCGCACGAACGGCGACATCTCTTCTCCGACGACGACGGGCAGTTGACGTGCCCACAAACGCTTGCGGCTCGCATTCTGGTGTTCGGCTCGGTTCGTCGACCAGCCTTCGGGGTGGGCGTCGCTGCCGAACCAGGTGGGGAAGACGAATCCGGTCTCCGGGTCGGCGGGAGTTTCCGCGGGCGGTTCCGGACGATCCTCGCGCACCCACATCTCGCCCGGCGGTTGCGCCGACGGTCGCAGGAAGACGACGGTTGCGCGAGCCGAGACGTCGTCGCCCTGCATCAGCAGCGCGTCGGCTACGCGAATCCGTTTACCGTCGCGGACACGCGTCGTGGTGAATCGGATCTCGTCGTTGCGGACCGGCTTGAACAGGTCGACGGTCAGGCGCGCGGGCACCATCGCGTCGTCGCCGTGCCGATTCTCGAGTTCGCGGGCGATCAGACCGCACACGCACGGGCCCGCGAGCATCGTGGACGACCATGGGCTCACCGCATACTTGGTGGGCCGATACGCACCGTCGGCGTCCGTGAAAAAGCCCCAGGCATTGTTCTGCATCCTCGAATGTTCCCAAGCCGAGGTTTCACGGGCGAGTGGGACCCCATGGTGCGCGACGTGAACGCGATGTCGCAAGATGTGTGGCGTGGGCTCCCCCGACCTCCCGATCACCTCGACTCGACTCATCGTCGATGTCGACACCGGCATCGACGATGCGCTCGCGTTGCTGTATCTGCTCGCGAGTCCGGAGGCCGACATCGCCGCGGTGCTGTGCACGGCCGGGAACGTGCCTGTCGATCAGGTGACCGCGAATACCCTTGCGGTGCTGGATATGTGTGGCCGCACCGACATCGAGGTCGCGGCCGGGGCGCAAGTCCCGCTCGTCGCACCGCTGATGACCACCGAGGACACTCACGGGCCGCTGGGTGTCGGGTATGCCGAGTTTCCGGCGACATCGCGGGCGCCGTCGTCTCGCACCGCAGCGCAGGCGTGGGTCGAGCTCACACGCGAGCACCCGGGTGAGTTGACGGGGCTGGTCACCGGACCGATGACGAATCTCGCACTGGCCCTGAGGATGGATCCGGAGCTGCCGCAGCGACTGCGGCGCCTCGTGATCATGGGCGGCTGCTTCAACCATCCCGGCAACACGACACCGACGTCGGAGTGGAACGTGGCGGTCGACCCGGAAGCCGCACGCGAGGTGTTCGATGCGTTCTCCGGTCTGCCTGCCTCGCAGCATCCCATCGTGTGTCCACTGGACATCACCGAGACCATCGAGATGCATCCCGTGCACGTGGACCGTATCGCGGAGGCGTCGGAAAGCACTCCCGCCGAGGCATTGTCGTCCGACGACCCGCGAGAGATGCGATCGCGCGCATCGAATCCGGTGGTGCGACACCTCTCCGATGCGCTGCGTTTCTACATGGAGTTCCACCGCGATCAGAATCTCGGTTATCTCGCTCACGTTCACGACCCGTTCGCAGCAGCGGTGGCGCTGGGGACCGTGCCGTACACGACGACACCCGCAACGGTGGACGTGGAGCTCGAAGGGCGGCTCACGCGGGGCACCACGATCGCAGATTGGGCAGGCATCTGGCGGCGCGAACCGAATGCCGCTATCGTCACGGCGACCCATCCTGAGATGTTCTTCGAACACCTCACTGTCCGGGTTGGTGCATTCGCCCGGAATTTGAAGCTACCCTCCAGTAACAACTAGCGTTTAGTTGAAAGTTCGGGGACAAGGAGACAGTGTGGCACAGCAGGTGCGTGTCGAGTATTACGACGACATCGACGGCGAACCGATTACCGATGGTCTGGCGCAATCGTTCCGGATCACCGTCGACGATATCGAGTATGAAATCGATCTTCGTCCCTCCAACGCGGACAAGTTCTGGGCAGTTCTACAGCCGTGGCTGAACGAGTCGAAGCGCAACCGGACACCGAAACTGCCGAGCATTCCCCCGGCAGCGCATGCAACCGCCCCCACCCCGATTCGTCCGCGAAAGCCCCGCAACCGCAAGGTGATTCCCGGACGTTCCCCCGAGCAGCTGGCTGCGGTGCGCCACTGGGCCCGGGGTCAAGGATTCGACGTCAGCTCACGCGGGCGCATTCCGTCGCACATTCTCGAGAGCTTCGAGGCAGCTCACGTGTGACCTCGGTCAGGTGAGCACGGTCGCCGCGCTGGATGGTCAGCGCGGCGACAATCACTCCGACCACCACGCCGATGAGGGTGTCACCCACGCGGCCGGCCGCCACATCCGGCCCGATGCTGCTGCCCAACCCGGTGAGCATCAACGCCATGGCCGTGACGAAGACGGACGCGAGAGCGTAATTGCGGGTGACGACCATTTCCGTGACGGTCTGTAGCACCACGATCACGACGACCAGCGGCCAATAGCCGAGGTCGAGAACCAGCAGCACCACCGCGAGCACCGCACCGAGCGCGTTACCGATCAGTCGCTGGATCGCACGCTGCACGGTATGCCGATAGTTCGCCCCCTGCAGCGTGGCCATCGCACCCATCGTGGCCCAGAGCGGATGCGCCATACCGAGTGCCGCGGCGATCCCCCCGGCGAGCAACGAGGCGACCACGACCCGCGCGACACCGATCACGATCACCCGGTCGCTCAACCGCTGCACACCCTCGCCGAAGAATCCGAAGAATTTGTCGGTCCGGCTCACGCGTCGAGCACCCTGGACAGATGTTCCGGATCGAGGAATGTCGATGTCGCGCCGCACCTTGCGAAGTTCCGCTTCGAACCGGTGGAAGTCGGCGCGGCGCTCGGACAGCGTGTCGTGCGACCCACCGTCGACGGTCTTCTCGGCGGCATCGAGCAGCGCGAGAAGCTCGTGCCCGTGGGAGCGCATCCGTCGATCGCCACCGAGTGCGATCACCTCACGAGCGCGGGTGATGTTCTGGCGAGCGGTCGTCACCCCCGCTGAACCCTGGGATTCGAGCGCGGCGACGGAGGCGAGCGCACGTGCGACCGCGACTCGGGCGGGGCTCTGCGGATGCGACAGCGCGGGAAGCATGGCCACGATCCAGCCGATGACCGATCCGCTGGCAGCTGCCGCAGCGGCGAGACGCACGTCGGCGGCGCTGTCGGCGAAGCCAGCGGCACCGGCCGCGGCGAAGATGAGGACCACGGGGCCCGGCCCGGTGATCCGGAAGGCGGTAAGAAGCCAGAACGACACACCTGCAGCTATGGAGAGCAGGAGGATCTGCAGCCATATGGTGAGCCCGACGGCACCGAGCACGGCACCGAACGCGGTGAAGGCCGTGACACCGAGGCCGACACCAGCCAGCTTCGTCGCGAGCCGCGGGAAGGGCTCGTAGCGCAGGAACGCCGACGACAATGCGCCGAGGGCGGCGAATCCCGCAACCTCCGGATGACCGAGGAGGCCACCTCCGATCAGTGCGATCAGCGTGGCCACGCCGACACGGATCGCCACGGCGACAGTGGGATCGGCCCGGCGCATCTCGAGGGATTCCCGCCACGCGGAGGCCGACAGCGAATGCGCCAACGCGCCGCCCGTGTAGCGAAGGCGGTCGTGGTCCGTGTGTCGGCGCGGTCGAAGCATCCTTCAAGGATAATACTTCGTATGTAAATTATCTATGAACTTCTTGGATTCCAGCCGTTAGAATGCACACATGTCCACGCCCTCTGCCCGCTCCGACTACGTCGAACGCATCCGTCACGCGTGGGCGACCCGCTACCCCGAACTCGATGTCCGCCCCATCGACGTGATCGGCCGCATCACCCGCATCGGCTCCCTCGCTCTGAACCGACTCGATCGGGAACTCGAATCGAGCCGCGTCGGCCGCACCGAGTTCGAGGTACTCAGCGCACTCGCGCGCAGCGACTTCCCACTGCGAGCGAGCGAGGTCACTTCCGTCACCGGCATCTCCGGCGCATCCACCACCAAGCACACCGAACGGCTCGTGAAGATCGGATTGGTCGAACGTCAGCGCCTCGAACGCGACGGACGCGTAGTGCTGCTTTCCCTCACCGATGCGGGGCGCGAACTCGTCGAGCGGGAGCTACCACGCCGACTCGAGAGCGAAAGGCAGATGCTCGACGGACTGAGCGACGACGAACTCGACGTCCTCACCGAACTACTGCAGCGCATCGCGCGCAACGTCGAAGAGCAGACGCTGCCCTGACCTACGACGCGGTCAGTTTCCTCCGCCTCTACGGGTTTCCGTGGGTCGTCGATCCACGGAAACCCGCAGGAGCGGAGGAAGGTTCAGCGCTCGTCCTCACGGCATCTCCATCGTCTCGGACCGCTCGATCTCTGCGACCGCGCGTCGCAGATAAGGGCCCGGAGCGGAGGTGCGCGCGGCGAGGAGATCGGCGAGTACCAGCAGACCTGCCGTCAGATAGTCGCCCGGCCGTACCTTAGGGGCCTCGTCGTCGTGTACACCCAACGTGCCGGTGAGCACCGCGACCACCGCGTCGGGTTGCAGCGACGGCAACCAGCGCATGCCGTTCCGAAGCGCTCGCTCGAGCACTCTCTGCACATCCTCACCGGTCAGCCCATCGGGATGCAGTTCCTCGAGCAGTTCACGCAGCATCGCCGCATGCACCGCGGTGACCTGCTCGTATGGCAACGCGATCAGCTCGTCGAGCGCCTCATCGAATGCGGGCACCGCCTCGGTGCGGGCTGCGCCCAGCGCGGCGTCGGTGGTCGTCGCGACGCGTCGGGTGATCGTCGGCCAGTGATCGGGCCACACGTACTACTCCTCCAGCTACTCGGTCCCGGATGCTCCGGGTCGCAGTCGGCACTGCAGCGCCAGCGCGTCGTACGGTGGAAATTCTTTCATGTTCCGCGCACGGCATCGGGACCTGTATCTGTCGAATCATCCGGCTCCGCTGCGAAGCTTTCCTCCGCTCACATGGGTTTCCGTTGCCTCATGACCCACGGAAACCCGGACAACGCGAGGAAAGTCGTTGTCGAACCGGAAATACCGATCCGTGCCGATGCCACCTTCCGCGACTACGGCCGCATTCGTCCCTCGGGAAAACGACGACGGTTTCCCCTGCGGATCAAGGTAAGCCGACCTATTCTGAAGGCCATCAAGATCGCGCAGTCATACGCAAGGAGTCGTCATGTCCGCGAACCCCGAGTCAGCATCCGATCTGTTCCGGTCGGTCTTCAAAACAGTCTGGTGGGTGGTGCTGATCCGCGGCATCCTCGCCGTCCTCTTCGGCATCGTCGCTCTGGTGTGGCCGGGCATCACGGTGTGGGCGCTCGTCGTCGTATTCGCGGTGTACGCCATCGTCGACGGCGCCGTACTCGTATGGCATTCCATCCGAGATCGCGCAACCCTGGACGGCTGGGGGCTGTGGCTGGCGATGGGCGTCGTCTCCGTCCTCGCCGGTCTGGTCGCGTTGTTCTGGCCGGGGATCACCGCGTTGGTGCTGCTGTACCTGATCGCGTTCTACGCAATCCTGTTCGGCATCATCGGCATCGTCGGTGCTCTGCGGTTCCGGAAGGTGCCCGATTCGGGCTGGGTGTGGTCGCTGATCGCCGGCGTCGTCGCGGTCCTCTTCGGCGTACTCCTGCTGATCTTCCCCGGCTCGGGCATCCTCGGCCTGATCGTCCTGCTCGGCATCTACGCGATCCTGTTCGGCATCCTGCTGATCGTCATGTCGTTCCAGGTGCGCAGCGCGGCGAAGAAGGCCGGCATCATGTGAGCCGGCCGTTCTCCGCGCGGCAGGATCAAGAGACGTTCATCAACCTTCCCCACGCGTGCCAGCGGTCGATCTCGATCCACGCGCTCACACGCGTGCGGTCGCGCACGTAGTAGGGCTTCCCGGTGTAGTGCCGGGCGATCCGGTCGATGTCGGCCAGGTCGGGGTCGTCTACGAACTCGACGACCCTGCCCTGGAGACTCACGTGCGTGACCCAGTCCTCCGGATCCATCGCGCTCAGCGCCACGCGCGGATCTTTGCGGAGGTACTCGAGACGCTTACGACCCTCGTCCATGTTCACAAGGATCCGGCCGTTCTCGTAGAGGTACCAGGTGGGCACCGACACGGGTTGGCCGCTGGCGCGCAACGACGTGATCGTCGCGTGGTTGGCGTGGGTCAGAAGTTCTGCGACGGCCTCGGGGAGTGGTGGCTTCGGCACGGCGATCCTCTCGTCACGGATCCATGACGCTCATCATGGCCCGGTATGTACTCGTCGACCACCGACGCTACCGCCCACCGATGGGGCGCCGAAGTCACTGCTTCGTCGACCGCTCGATCGACATCACCAGCACCACCCGATCTGCCTTGTCCGGCGGCGGGGTCGTGTCGGGATTCCCGTAACGATTGTTCAAGCGAACGAAGAACGCACCGTCGGGATCAGGGACGACATCGACGAGTCTGCCTGCGACCTCGAGGTAGCGATGGGGCTCATCCGGATTGATCACCGACAGCGCCATCGACGGATTGTGTTGCAGATTGCGAAACTTCTGACGCTTCGTGGTGTGGGTGAACCGTATGTGCTCGCCGTCGAACTCGAACCACATCGGGGTCACCTGCACGGTGTCGTCCGGGCGGATGGTCCCCAGATGGCCGAAGAGAGGTTCGACCAGGAGACGACGATAGTCGGCGGGAATGATCTCGGTCTGCGACATATTCGACATTCTCTTTCGGACGTACGGGGCGGGTGGACATGCGACGGTCGCTGTTGTCCATGGTCCACCGTTGTCCGGGTACGCGGGCGTGCTTCCCCCTGATTCACAGGGACACAACACGGACGCGTTTGCACGAAAGCACCGCGCAACCCAACCGTTCGACCGACCATGGAGAAAACCGACAGCATCCCGGAAGGGACACAACATGCCTAGATATCTCTGGCAGGTCACCTACACGGCAGAGGGCGCACAAGGACTGTTGAGCGACGGCGGCAGTGCCCGCCGCGATGCGATCGTCGCGATGGTCGAAAGTGTCGGCGGCAGCGTCGAGTCCGTGCACTTCGCACTGGGCGGGCACGACCTGTACGTGCTCGGTGACGTGCCCGACGAGATCGCCGCCGCCACTTTGGAACTCCGCACCATCGCCTCCGGTGCCGCGCGGTCGAAGCCGATCGTGCTGCTCACCCCGGAGCAGGTCGACGAAGCCGCTCGGCGGGATGCGTCCTATCGAGCACCCGGCAGCTGACCCGCCCCGAGGACCTCGTCGGTGTGCTGCCCGTGCCGAGGTGCGGACATCGCGTCGGTGTAGCGACCGTTCCAGCGCAGCGGCGACCGCGCGGTGAGAACAGGGCCGATGCCGGGCTGGTCGACGTACTGCACTACCGAGTCGGGACGTGCCGCGAGATCGGCCGCGACCTCGTCCATCATCCGATACGGCGCCCACAGCACACGCGTGCCCGCGAGGTCCGTTTCGACCTGCTCGAGGGTTCGCGCATAGAACCACGGCGCGAGAATCGCGGTGATCGCGTCTCGTGCCGCGTAGCGATCGCCTTCGTTCTCGAAATCGAGACCGCGTTGCGCGGCGAGTGCGGTGAACACGTCGGTGGTGCCGGTGACCTCGACGAGTGCCCGCCACTGCCCGCGCGTCAGACCCACGATCATGACGTAGCGGCCGTCGGCGGTTGCGAACTCGGAACCGTAGCTGCCGTACAGCGCGTTGCCCTGCAGCTCCCGTCCGGATCCGCGCGCCTGGGCCTCGGCGAGCCAGCCCATGCTCGCGACCGCGGAGTTCGCGACGTCGTCGAGCGCGAGTTCGAGATACGCACCCTCACCCGTCTGTTCGCGGCGACGAAGCGCAGTGACGATACCGAGCGCAGCGTGCACCCCGGTGAGCAGATCCCACGCGGGCAGCACATGGTTGATCGGTGTACCGAGACCGGTCGGACCGGTCATCAGCGGAATCCCTGCGGCAGCGTTGACGGTGTAGTCGACAGCGGGACTGCCGTCGGCGTTGCCCGCGATGTGCAGGTGGATCAGATCAGCGCGATGTGCGACCAGTTCTTCGTGGGCAAGCCACGGGGCGTGTGCGGCGTTCTCGAGGACGATGCCGGCATCGGCGATCAACTCGACGATGCGGGCACGGCCCTCGTCGCTGCGCAGATCCACCGCGACCGAGCGTTTCGCCTGGTTGAGCCCCGTCCAGTACAGGCTCGCACCGTCGCCGGTGAGCGGCCAGCGGCCACCGTCGACCGCGCCGCCGATCGGATCGACGCGGATGACGTCGGCCCCGAGTTCAGCGAGCATCCGGCCTGCGGTGGGGCCGGCGACGAAGCTGGACAGGTCGACGACACGGACACCGTCCAGCGGACGCGCGGTCACTCGACCCTCTCGAAGATCGCGGTCAGACCCTGGCCGCCGCCGATGCACATCGCCTCGAGGCCGTAGCGCGCGCCGCGGCGGTCGAGTTCGCGCAGCATCGTGGCGAGGATCCGCACGCCGGTCGCGCCGACGGGGTGGCCGAGGGAGATCCCGGATCCGTTGACGTTGGTGCGCTCGAAATCCGCTGCGGTGAACTTCCATTCGCGCGTCACAGCGAGCGCCTGTGCGGCGAAGGCTTCGTTGAGTTCGATGAGATCGATGTCCGAGAGGTTCAGACCCGCGCGGTCGAGGGCCTTCGCGGTGGAGGGAACCGGTCCGATGCCCATCTCGGCCGGTGCCACACCGGCGGCCGCCCACGTGACGAGCTTGCCGAGCGGACGCAGACCTAGCCGGTCCGCGGTCGCGCGGTTGGTGACGATACATGCAGCGGCACCGTCGTTCTGCCCGCTGGCATTGCCTGCAGTGACGGTGGCGTCGGGGTCCTGCTTGCCCATGATCGGGCGGAGCTTCGCGAGCGTCTCGACGGTGGTGTCGGCGCGCGGGTGCTCGTCGCGGTCGATCGTCTTCGGATCTCCCTTGCGCTGCGGCACCTGCACGGGCACGATCTCGTCGGCGAACTTCCCCGATGCGATCGCGGCGACCGCACGCCGGTGCGACTCGACGGCGAGTTCGTCCTGTTCCCGCCGTGAAATGTCGTACTTGCGACGCAGGTTCTCAGCGGTCTCGAGCATGCCACCGGGCACCGGATAGTTGCGACCGCCCGCGGTGACACGGCCGCGTGCGAGGCGGTCGTGCAGCGCGGCGGGAGCTCCCTTGGCTCCCCAGCGCATCGATTCGGTGTAGTACTCGGAGCGGCTCATCGATTCGACGCCGCCGGCGATGACGATGTCGGCGACACCGGTCTGCACGCGCATCGCGGCGTCGAGTACCGCCTGCAGTCCCGAGCCGCAACGGCGATCGAGCTGCAGACCAGGGACGGTGACGGGAAGACCGGCATCGAGCGCCGCGACACGGCCGATTGCAGGTGCCTCACCATTGGGGTAACACTGTCCGAAGATGACGTCGTCGATCGTCCCGGGGTCGATCGCTGTGCGCGCCAGTAACTCCGATATGACGCGGGCAGCCAGGTCGGTGGCAGGAACGTCGATGTACATGCCGCCGTACCGGCCGACGGGGGTACGTATCGGTTCGCAGATCACTACATCGTTCGCGGGGGAATCAGTCACGGCGGTAGTCCCTTTCACGGTCTGTCCAGTTCTGCGCCCATTCGCGCAGTTCTACGGCCCGGATCTTCGAGCCGTTGCCGCCCACAGTGGTGGGCATGCGGTCGATGATGTGGATCGCGGACGGCACCTTGAACGCGGCGAGTTCGTCCTTGCACCACGCCTTCAGGCTTTCTGCGTCGGTGTCGGCAGGTGCGTCGTCGGTGGGCACCACGAACCCGACGGCATGGGTGTAGCCACCGTCGCCGGTGATCCCGACGACCTTCACGACTCCCACGCCCGGATGCCGAGCGAGGCGTCGTTCGATTTCGGCGGGGTCGACGAGGAACCCGCGCAGACGCAGTACGTCGCCCATGCGGCACACATACCGGTAGCCGCCGTCACCGAGCGCCACGGCGAGGTCGCCGCTACGGAACCAGCCATCCTTGGTGAAGGCGCGCGCCGCGGCCTCGGGATTGCCGAGATATGCGTCGACGACGTTGGGCCCACGGAACTGCAGTTCGCCCTGTTCGCCGTCGGCGACCGGGGTGTCGTCGAGCGGATCCGCGACACGCAGCTCGATCGCGGATTCCACCGCACGGCCACCGCCGTTCCAGCGCACCGATTCTGGGTCATCGGCGTTCCAGAGCATCGCGAGCGCGAACACTTCGGACGATCCGAACACCCCGGAAGTGTGGGTGCCGAACTCGTCGCGGGTCCAGCGCGCGATCTCGTGCGACCGTCCGAGGAAGTCGGCGATGCCCAGCCACCGCAGCGCCGACAGGTCGATGCGCTCGGCTGCGCCCCGCGAATCGGCAAGGTGCCACTCGTCGTACAGCCGGCCGAACAGGTCGTCGGCGCCTACCGCATGGGTGACCTTCACCCGCTGCATGCGGCGCAGCACTGCCGCCGGGTCGAACACGGTCTCCATGAGCAACGCGCCACCACCGGCGATCATCGCCATGGCAGTGCTGAAACCGAACACACCCGAGACGGGTAGGACACACAAGCCCACGTCGCCTTCGCGAACCTGCATGATCTCGGCGTCGGCATGTCCGTGTCGCACGATGGCGCTGTGACGGTGCGCCGCGAGCTTCGGAACACCGGTCGAACCGGAGGTCGTGAAGGAAACGGCGAGGCGATCCTCGGGATCGTCATCGATTCCGGCTGCGGTGAGCGTGACCTGGTCGGGGGTCTCGGGAACCTCGAGGGCTCCGGTATCACCGCTCCCCGCGACCCATGCGCCCCCACCGAGGTCGAATTCTTGTGCAGTCGCTTCGGTTTCGGATGGTCCTCGTACCACGGCGACGGCCGGGGCCACGACACCGGGAACCGATGCGGCGGCTTCGGTGAGGCGGCCGAACAGATCCAGTCCGTGGAACGCTGCCGGGACGGCGACCACGGCGGGTCGGGCGGCGGTGAGGATGTGTGCGACCTCGCCGGTGTTGTAACGCGTGTTGACGCCGATGACATGGGCGCCCACCGCGGCGGCGGCGAACTGCCAGACCAGGGCATCGGACCAGTTCGGCAGCATCACTGCGATGCATTGCCCAGGGCGCACTCCGACTGCTTCGAGTTCGGCACGCAGAGCTTCGGCGCGGTTGCGAAGATCAGCCCTACTGCTGACGACGACATCGTCCGCGACCACGTCGTACGTGATCGCCGCTGCGGGGTTCTCGGCGACGAGAGTGTCCAGCAACGCAGACAGAGTCTCGGTTCGGGTCGTCACAGCACTACCTCCTCGCTCCGGGCCGACTGCTTCAGCTCGCCGATCCACGTGTCGACGAGACCGGCGAAGTCGTCCATCTCCTCCATCGGGTAGTGCCCGATACCGTCCAACACGGTGAATCGTGCACGTCCGGGTGACGTTTCGTTGACCACTTCCGCGACCCGGGCGATTTCGTCGACGACGATCCACGGGTCGTCGCGCCCCGCTACTACATGCAAGGGGGCGGTGACCTGGTTCAGTCGGTCGCGCACGTCGTGGGTCCCCCAGCCGATCAGGTCGGACGACGAGATCTCCGGGTCTTCCCGCTTGTGCATGAGCGCTATCAGATGGGCCTTACCCTCGGGAACCGAACGCCCCACCGAAGCAAGAGTTCCCAGGTAGGTACGTTCGGCGCGGGCAGGGCCGGCGACGTCTTCGAGTTCGCGACGGAGTCCGTTGACGTTGACCCGGCCGGGGCCGGCTTCTGCCTCCATTGCGATGGCGCCGGACAGGGGTCGCTCGGGACGGGTTGCGAGTTCGAGGGTGAGTTTGCCGCCGATGGAGCAGCCGATCACATACGGACGTTCGATCCCGAGGGCGTCGAGCACGTTGCACAGCCAGTCGCCGTAGTCGACGATGCTGGTCACCGGTCCGGACGGTGCGGGCTCGGAGCGTCCGTGGCCGGGCAGGTCGGGCACGATCACTCGGTAGCCCCGGTTCGCGAGGTCGCGGGCGACGTGCCGCCACTGCACGCCGCTCTGGCCTGCGGTGTGGATGCACAGGATTGCGGGCAATGTCTCGACGTCGCGGTGGTCGGTGTTGCGATGATCGGGGGTGACGATTTCGACGAATCCGAGAGCTCCCCCGATGTCGAGATAGCGGGCCTCGATCATGAGTTGGCCTTCCTTGCGATGAGTCGGGCATGCGCGATGATCGTGTTGAGCGGTTTGGTCAACCGCAGATACTCGTATCCGTCTCCGGTGGAGGAGAATTCGCCGCTGATGGCCCTGCGCATGAAGTCGTCGGTGTCGGACAGGACGAGGTCGACCCAGGTGTGGGCGGGCGCGACGAAGGTGAACGTGGCGCCGTGCGGCGTACGCCGGGTGACATCGATGATGGTGCCCTTGTAGATGCGCAGATGTAGTTCCCGATCGCTGCAGCGCAGCCCGATGGTGCCGTCCCACGTCGACAGAGAGGAGGTGAAACCGCGGTCGTCCTCGAGACTTTCGCTCAGCAGGTTTCCCCATTCGACGCTGCAGAAGTCGAGTTCCGGGGCTGCTACCGCCGTAGCGGGGTCCTCGAGAACCCAGGTTTCGGTGCCACTCTCACGAATCACGCTCGTGTGGTCACGCAGGGCCATGTAGCGTTCGACGCGGTCGCCGGTGATGCGGACGATCACCGTATCGACCGACACACTCTCGGCCTGTTCGACGACTTTCTCTGCATTCCACTGGGACCCGATCCGCCGCGCTCCCGGAACTGCAGGAGCGGACACGCATGCGACAACAGCACCGACCGACGTGGAACCGGCAGGCAGGGATACCCCTGCCTCGGTGAGAGTCTCGGCAGCAACCTGCGGCAGGCTCACGGTTCGGTCTCCGACAGTGACAACCTCGTGAGTAGTCTTGATGCTCATGCTTTTTCCGGCCTTCCGAGCAGCTCATCGGAGATGATGCGCATCTGAATTTCGCTGGTACCTTCGAATATCTTCGTCAGACGCGCGTCGCGCCAATGCCGCTCCACCTGGAAGTCTGTGGTGTATCCGGCACCACCGTGGATCTGTACCGCTTCGCTGGTGACCTGCTCGGCCATCTCGGTCGCCACGAGCTTGCACATCGATGCCTCGAGCGAGCAACGACGTCCGGTGTCGATATCGGTGGCCACCGAGTACATGAGCTGACGGGCAGCTTCGATATCCGCCGCCATCTTCGCAATCTTGAAACGCAGATGCTGAAAATCGCCGATGGGACGACCGAACTGGCGGCGGGTGTGCACGTATTCGATGGAGTCCCCGAGGGCCGCGCGTGCCAGGCCGATCGCGCGGGCTGCGGTATGGGCGCGGCCCACCTCGAGACCGGACACCGCGAGGTAGAAGCCCTTGCCCTCCTCGCCGAGCATCTCGCCCGCCGGGATGCGGAAGTTGTCGAACGACAACTCCCAGGTGCTCCAGCCGAAATAGCCGATCTTACGGATCTTGGTACCCGAGATGCCCTCCGGGAATCCCCCACGCTCCTTTTCGATGAGGAACGCGCTGATCCCGCGGTGCGGCTTGGCCGGGTCCTTGTTCGGATCGGTGCGGGCGAACAACACCATGTAGTCGGCTTCGTCCGCGTAGGTACACCACATCTTCGTGCCATTGACGACCCATTCGTCGCCGTCGCGCACGGCACGGCAGGAAATGTTGGCGACGTCGGAGCCGGCTTCGGCCTCGGACAACGCGTAGGCGCCGAGGTACTCACCGCGGGCGACCCGCGGGAGCAATGCCTGCTCCTGCTCGGGTGTGAAGCCGCCGCCCATGCCGTTGCCGCGGGCAAGGAGGCCCGACACGCTCATCCACGCACGGGAGAGTTCTTCGGCGACGAGGCAGTATTCGAAGACGCCGAGGCCGAGGCCACCGTATTCCTCGGGGATCATGATCCCGAAGAAGCCGATCTCGGCCATCTCCTTCTTCAGCGAGTCCGGGATGGTGCCCTGGACCGGGTCGAGTTCGTTCGCCACCGGCAGGACCCGGGTCATCGCGAAGTCGCGGGCCAGGTCGCGGATCTCGAGCCGTTCCTCGGTGAGGTAACGCGGCGAGTCGGTACGGGGCTGAGACGGGCGGTGAGTCATGGGGGTACTCCCTCTATGGACCGGAGTAGGTCATTAACGCTTGTTCACCCCAGTACAGCATGATGCCCGTCACCCCGTCAACGTGCTTCGTCAGACTTTGCGGTATCCCACGAGGTTGAGTGCGTAGTCGCCGTAGTCATCGGCGACCTCCTGCGCAGTGAGCGGGCCGTCGGGACGGAACCACAACGGGATTCCCGAACACATCGTCAACACTGCCGTCACTGCCTGGTGCACATTCGAGATGGCGAATATCTCCAGGTCGACAGCCACCTCGGCGATGTCGACGAACAATTGCTCCTGCGCGTCGCGCGACCCCACGACCCGCTTGCGGTTCATGTCGTCGAGGTACCTGAGCTCAGTGTTCGCAACAAGACAGGCGCGCGGATTCCGCGCGGTGAACAGAGAATGCGCGACCACAGCGGCACGCCAGCGCACCGCCGGATCAACTCCCGCCTTCCGCAGTGCGTTGCGAGTTGCGGTGAACTGCTCATCGCTGGCCCGGCGCAGAATCTCGACCAGGAGCTCGGACTTGTTCTCGAAGTGGTTGTACACATTCGCAGCGCTACAACCCGCACTGTTGGCAATATTCCGCATGGTCGCCCCGTGAAATCCGGACGCATAGAACTCGTCGAGGGCGGTCTCGAGGATCCGCTCACGAACGGACGGCAGAGCCGCAGTTGACCGCGTGTTCATCTCTCGAAGAGTAGTGGCACACGCCACCACCAGCAACAACGGCGGCGTTGACCACACGATCCGGCCTTGCTATGGTTCGGATCACATGAACATGCGTTAATCCAGACGCTCCCGGAGGCTCCCCCGTGACCACTACAGAATCCGATCGATCTCTCCTCGAGCGCATCGCACGCCTCGAAGATCTCGAAGCGATCCGCACGCTCGACGCCCGGTACTGCCGCCACCTCGACGACGGGAACTGGGATGCCCTGATGGACCTGTTCACCGACGACGGTGAATTCGACGGGCTGTCACATCCCAAAGGCAAAGAAGAGATGAAGACCTTCTTCGCCGGCCTCGCCGACGGCGGACTCACCGCGTTCTGGCACTTCATCACCAATCTCGAGATCGACCTCGACAGAGACCGCGCCACCGTTCGTTCGTTCCTGTGGCAGCCGTGCGTCACCGACGGCACCGCGAGCATCGCAGCCGGCCGGTACACCGACGAGGTCGTCAAGATCGACGGCCGCTGGCTCTACAAGGTCAAGCAGGTCCGCTTCCACTTCTTCGGCCCCCTCGAAGCCGGCTGGGACGAGAACCTCTTCGCACTCGAGACGGCACGCCGGGCGGCGGTGCGGGCATGAACGACACCGTCTCCGAGAAGGGCACGTTCGCTGCAGACGATCTGATCTGGTCGCGGATGTTACAGCTTCCCGAGGTCGCCGAACTGCGGCATCGACGCAAGATGGTCACCAACACCCTCGGTGGCATCACCATCGTGTTGTTCACCAGCTTCCTCGTGGCCTGGATCGGCTTCCCCGACCAGCTCGGCTCCCACTCGATCCTGGGTGTCCCGTTGTCGCTCTGGGTGGTGTTCAGCCAGTTCGCAGGCACCTGGGTGATGGTGTGGGCATATTTCCGGTTGTCCCGCACATACATTCAGCCCGCCGCCGACGCTGCGATCCGCGCTGTCGCCGATAACCGGCCCGACTCCGAGGAGGTCGTCGCATGACCGGCGACGCCGATTACCTGGCCATCGCAATCTGCAGTGCCGTTATTTCACTGACCCTGTGGGTGACGTTCGCGGCGTCCCGTCGCGCCAAGAGCGCCGACGGCTTCTTCGCCGCGGGTCGCTCGATCTCGAGCTGGCAGAACGGATTCGCCATCGCCGGTGAATTCATTTCCGCCGGTAGCTTCCTCGGCACCACGGGCCTGATCTTCTCCAAGGGCGTCGACGGCACCGTCATCCTGTTCACGTCCGTCATCTCGTTCCTGCCGGTGCTGTTCCTGCTCGCAGAGAAGATGCGCAACCTCGGCAAGTACACCCTCGCCGACGTGCTCGTCTTCCGCACCGAATCACGTAATGTGCGTGTCGTGGTGGCGCTCAGCACCATCACAACCGGCACATTCGTCCTCCTCGCACAGCTCGTCGCCGCCGGCGTGCTGCTCGAATCGGTCTCGGGGATCCCCTTCTGGCTCTCGGTGATCGTGGCCGGCTCGCTCATGGGCATCTACGTGTTCGTGGGCGGCATGCTCGCGACGACCTGGGTACAGGTCATCAAGTCGTCGATCCTGTCGGTCCTCGCGCTCATCGTGTGCTTCGGCATTCTCGCGCAGTTCGGGTTCAGCTTCCCCAAGGTTCTCGGCGACGCCACCGATAATGCCGTTGCGGGCGAAGCGATCCTGTCGCCCGGCCTGATCTTCGGCGAGACCAGCGCGATCAACCTCGTCTCGTACGCCCTGGCGTTCGCGCTCGGCACCGCAGGCATGGCGCACATCCTCATCCGGTTCTTCACCGTCCCCGAGGCACAGACAGCACGACGCTCGCTCGGCTGGACCGTTGCACTGTGCAGCATGTTCTACCTCATCGTCATCGTGATGGGCTTCGGTGCCGCGGCGCTACTCGGCCCGAACGGCACCGATCTCGTCGGCCCCGGCGGCAACCTGGCCGCTCCGGTCCTCGTGACCGAACTCGGCGGCGGCATCGGCACCACCGGCGGCTCGATCGCACTCGCGCTCGTCGCAGCGGTTGCCTTCGCGTCCATCATCGCGGTCGTCGCAGGTGTGGTCATCTCCGCCGCAGGCACATTCGCACGCGATGTGTGGCCGGCCCTGACCCGCAAGGAACCCGTCGAGCACCTCGACGTCGAGGACCGCCACCGCGAGGAGAATGCGCAGGCACGTATCGCGCGCTACGGTGCGGTCGCGTTCAGTGTCATCGCCATCGGCCTGACGATGCTCATCGGCGACGACACCAACATCACGTTCTTCATGGGCATGGCGTTCATGGTGGCCGGAAGCGCCCATCTCCCCGCCCTGGTCCTGAGCTTGAACTGGCGACGGTTCAACAGCATCGGCGCAGTATGGGGCGTGCTCACAGGCTTGATCTCCACCGTCGTGAGTCTCATGTTCACCGAGGCACTGTGGATGGGCAGCGGGCCGGCGCCCCTGTCAATCCAGCTTCCGGTGATCTTCACGATGCCGCTCGGCCTGGCCGCCTGCATCATCGGCTCGCTCGTTGCCGAGAAGCGTCGCGGCCGCGGAGTCCACGACGACGAGAAATTCGCCGAGATGCTCGTCCGGGCAGAGACCGGCATCGGCGCGGAGGTCGCCGAAGTGCACTGACGTTGTCGCACCCGCTTCCGCGATCTGAGCGAATGTACCCTTCACTCTACTGAACGAGACGAAGGGTACATTCGCTCAGAGGGGTTGGGGCACAAGAGCACAAGAGCACAAGAGCACAAGAGCAGGCAAACCCTCAGTCGACAGTCATGCCGGCATCGGCGCCGCGTTGCATGGTGGTGTTCGCACCGTCGAGCGACTCGCGGATGATGTCGGCATGGCCGCTGTGGTGGGCGGTCTCGCGAATGATGTGCAGCAACACCTTTCGCGCGCTCCACCACTCCCGCTCCGGCGCCCACGGCGCGGTCGGGAGGGGAACTTGCAGGTCGAGGTCGAGGCCCGCGACGAACTCCTCGGTCGCTGCCGCAACCTTCGCGTACTCGTCGAGGAGATCGGCAAGGGTGTCGCCGTCGCCCATGTAGTACGACACCATCGCTGAGTCCATGTCGAAGGTCGCGTTCTCGTCGAGCTGACGGATCCTGTCGATCCAGCCACTTTCCGTGGCCGACACGTGCTTGATGAGCCCGCCGAGAGTGAGGTCGCTGGCTGTACTTCGGGTGCGCGCGCCTGCATCGTCGAGTCCGCGCACGGTGATCAGGAGCATGTCACGCTGTTCCGCCAGCATCGCCAGAATATCGGCAGCTTCCACGGTGATGTTTTCGGTCATGTTCATACGGTAGAAACGATCGAGGACAGTTGTGGTCCGCAATGAGAAATCGGTAAAGAATCAGGCGGCGAAACCCACCGCGCCGATCACCGGAATGACCGTCATGAACACGATCGCCACGACGAACAGGGCGATCGTCAGCTTCCTGTCCCACTTGGCGCGCGCCCCGGTCGCGGCGGCGAGGAAGAAGACGAAGCCAACACAGATGGACGCGATTCCGATGATCACGGATGTCTCGAGCATGACACCATCATCACCCACTCTCGACCCCCTCCGTCGCCGTGCCCCATTTGCAACCCGAGGGTTGCAAGTAACTCCCGCGAGTGCAACCATGGGGTTGCACCCAACGAGGAGGAATCATGGCAGACGAACTCGACCGCATCGAACGACAGATCACCATCGACGCCCCGGCCACACGAGTGTGGGACCTCGTGGCCGAACCCGGGTGGTACATCAACGACGCGTTGATCACCGAGCACCGACTCGAATACAACGGCGATCTCACCGTCGTTCACGACCCTGTCCACGGTGCCTTCACCTTCCGCACCGTCACACTGGACGAACCGCACTACGCGGCATTCCGCTGGCTTTCCGACCACGCCGACCCCGACAGCCCGTCAACGCTCGTCGAGTTCCGGCTCGACGCCGTATCCGATACCTCGACCGTCTTGAGCGTGACGGAATCCGGATTCACCTCGCTTCCCGGCGACTCCGCCGAGCGCCGCGCCAAGTACGAGGGGAACGCCGACGGCTGGGCCCTCGAATTGGATCTCGCCAAGAACCACCTCGAGAAAGGGAAAACGGTTGCCGCACACCGAGTCGGATGAGGTCTCCGACACCACGCGCGTGTTTGCGGCACTTGCCGACGACACACGGTGGCAGATCCTGCAGCGCCTCGGACGATCACCCGCATCCGCTTCGGCTCTCGCGTCGGAATTCACGGTGTCGCGTCAAGCGATCGCGAAACATCTGGCGGTCCTGGAAGCATGCGACCTCGTGACCTCCGAACGCGTCGGTCGCGAACTCCGGTTCTCCGCTGCCGGTTCGAGATTGAGTGCGGTGGGCCGCACACTCGATGCCGTGGGCTCAGGATGGGACCGCCGGCTGGAGGCCATCAAGAATGCTGCCGAGCAAAGCCGGTGACCTCGCCCCATGCGCAGAACGGCCGGTCGGCGCACTGCATCACCGATTGAGTTGTGCAATCCGTCCGCTGAGTAACGTCGCGAACGAGGTCCACACCGGGTACGGCGCCAGCGCCAGCCCGGCGACAGAGTTCGCCGATGCGGTGCGACGCGCGAGATCGGCACTACTCACGGTGAGCAGTGCGGCGACGACCGTCGCAGGCACGGGCCGGTGACCCTTGAAGAACACCCACGACCACGCCCCGTTCAGCACCAGGTTCGTCACTAGCGCACCGACGTAGTTCCGGCGTTCCTCGGTGGCACCCCGCTCGGTCAACTCGTCGATCGCCACTGCGGACGTGACCGCGATGTCGGTGTACAGGGTCGTCCACACGACCGGAAAAGCCGCCGCCGGAGGTTGAAAATCCGGCTTGCGTAACTTGCGGTACCACCGTGAATCGACGTCGCGCGATGCGATCGACCCGATGAGCGCGGTCGTCGCCGTGGCCGCTACGGTACCCAGAACGGTTGTAAGCTTCATTCCCGGACACACCTCTTCCCGATTCACTGTATGCGTGTGGGTACCCGGGAGCACGAGTCCGAAACGCGGCGCACGCCGAAGGCCGTGAACGTTCAGCAGGCAACGGGGAGCGATGGAACAGAGCGGACTGACACAGCTGGGCGACGGAGTATGGGCCTTCCTGCGCCCGTCGGGGGGCTGGGGCGAAGCGAACACCGGGCTCGTCGTCGCGCCCGGCGCGGCGTCGCTCGTGGTGGACACCATGTGGGACGTCGCGTGGGCGAAACGTGTCGCCGACGTGCAGTGGCCGCTCGTGGTCGACGCACCGATCACTGAGGCAGTCAACACCCACTCCGACGGCGATCACTGGTGGGGCAACGACACACTCCCCACCGCGACTCGGATCACGACCAGCGCGGCAGCACTGGAAGGAATGCACGAGGACCTTCCGCCGGCTGCCCTGACCGTGATGGCCAGGCCGGTGAGATGATCGGGCGGCTCCCCGGACCGATCGGCGCTGCCGGCAGCTACCTGGCACGCGTGCGGGGCGACGCCCGGTTCCCGCGCCGCACACCACGCTTCCCCGACCACACGTTCGACGAGACGCATCGCCTGACGATCGGAGACCGGGCGGTCGACCTCGAGGGGCTCGGACCGTGCCACACCGCCGGTGATCTCGTCGCGCATGTGCCTGACGCGGGCGTGGTGTTCACCGGCGACATGCTGTTCATCGGGACCACGCCGATCCTCTGGCACGGTCCGCTCGAGAATTGGATCGCGGCGCTCGATCGCCTACTCGCGTGGGAAGCCGACGTCTACGTTCCGGGTCACGGACCACTGTGTGGGACCACCGAAATTCTCGAGCTACGCGAATACTGGGTCTGGTTGCGTGACGCAGGCCGGGCACAGTACGACTGCGGAACCGGAATCAGGCAGGCAGCACGAGAACTTGCGCGCAGCAAAGAATTCGATCGGTGGAACCACTGGAGTTCACCCGAGCGAATCGTGCTGAGCTTGAGCACCCTGTTCCACCAGTGGCACGGCAATCCACCCGGGCCACCGACGGTATTGCGTCGCGCCCGGGCGTTCGCCGATGCCGGAACTCTGTTGCGCGACGGCGTGTTCTAGGACAGGTGCTCCGGTGCCGGATGCGACTTGTGCGACCGATCCGATCCCACCGGCTGCTGGCTGTGCACGTCGGGACACGTGTGGTCCCGAGTGCCCGCGGCGGACAGAGAGATGACGATCGACTTATATGTCGGGCAATTGCTGTGCAGGGCTGTCGAATCCAGCGGCACCAGGGCGTTCGTCTCGGGATAGTAGGCGGCCGCGGACCCTCGCGGGACGTCGTATTCGACGATGCGGAACTGCAACGCGCACCGCACGCGTTCGTCACCGTCCCAAAGAGTGAAGAGATCGACCATGTCACCGTTGTCGAATCCGAGCGCGGCGATGTCGTCGCGGTGCAGGAACACGACCCGACGCCCACCCTCGATACCCCGGTAGCGGTCGCTGAGCCCGTAGATCGTGGTGTTGAACTGGTCGTGGCTGCGCAGCGTCTGCAACAAGAGGTGGCCCTCGGGCACGTGCAGGACCTCGATGGGGGAGACCGCGAATTCTCCTCTGCCCGATTCGGTCTGGAAGGTTCTGCTGTCGCGCGGCGGATGCGGAAGGATGAACCCGCCGGGTCGCCGTACGTTCACCTCGTATCCTTCACAACCCGCGACCACCCGCGAGATGTGGGTTCGAATGTTCGCGTAGTCGTCGCGCATCGCCTTCCAGGCAATCCCATACCGGTCACCCAGTGTGGCTTCGGCGATGCCGGTGAGGATCGCAACCTCGGACTGCAAGTGCGTGCTCGCAGGCTTCAGAGGCCCACGCGATGCGTGCACGGCACACGCGGTGTCCTCGACACTGATGAACTGCTCTCCCGACTTCTGGACGTCCTTCTCCGTGCGACCGAGCGTGGGCAGTATCAGCGCGGTATCGCCGCACACGAGATGCGACCGGTTGATCTTCGTGGAAATATGCACCGTCATCGCGGTGCGGGACAGCGCTTCCGCGGTGACTGCGGTGTCGGGCGCGGACTGCACGAAGTTACCGCCGAGTCCGAGGAAGAACTTCCCTTTGCCGTCGCGCATGGCACGAATGGAATCGACCGTATCCCAGCCATTCTCACGAGGAGGATCGAACCCGAACTCGCGCTCGATAGCGTCGAGGAAATGCTGTGGCACTCGTTCCCAGATACCCATCGTGCGATCGCCCTGGACATTGGAATGTCCACGCACCGGCATCAGCCCGGCGCCTCGCTTTCCGATGTTTCCCTGCGCCAGAGAAAGATTGACGATCTCCTTGATGGTTGCCACAGCGTTGCGGTGCTGTGTCAGGCCCATCGCCCAGCAGAACACCGTCGCCTTCGACCGCCGCAGCATCTGCGCGGCTTCCGTGATCTGCTCGCGCGACAACCCGGTCGCCGAGGTGACAAGATCCCAATCGAGAGCCTCCACGTGCAGCTTCCACGCGTCGAAGCCGTGGGCGTGGCGATCGAGGAACTCATGGTCGAGCGCATCCCATTCGACGAGCAGCGCTCCGAACGCCTGCAACAGCGCCAAGTCGCCGTTGACTGCGACGGGAAGGTGGAGATCCGAGAGATCTGTACCGTGGCCCACCACTCCCCGAGGCGCCTGCGGATTGCGGAAATTCATCAGGCCGGCTTCTCGCAGCGGATTGATCGTGAGGATCTTCGCGCCGCGACGTTTGGCCGTCTCGAGTTCGGTGAGCATGCGCGGATGGTTGGTGCCCGGATTCTGTCCCTGCAGAATGATGAGTTCCGCGTTGTGGATGTCGTCGAGCGTGACACTGGCTTTTCCGATGCCGATGGATTCCTGCAGTGCAATGCTGGTGGATTCATGGCACATGTTCGAACAATCGGGCAAATTGTTGGCGCCGTACGCGCGTGCGAACAACTGGTAGACGAAGGCTGCCTCGTTCGAGGCCCGGCCCGAGGTGTAGAAGATCGCTTCGTCCGGGCTGTCCAGCGACCTCAGTTGCTCGCCGACCAGTGCGTATGCAGAATCCCAGGTGATCGGGGTGTAATGCGTCGCCCCCGGGTGCTTGACCATCGGATGCGTGATGCGCCCCTGCTGTCCGAGCCACATCTCACTATGGCTCGCGAGGTCGGCGATGCTGTACCGCGCGAAAAAATCGGGATCGGCACGGTCGCGGGTGGCTTCCTCCGCCACCGCCTTGGCGCCGTTCTCACAGAACTCCGCGATCTTCCGGTGTCCCGGGTCCGGGTCCGGCCACGCACAGCTCATACAGTCGAACCCTTCGGCCTGATTCAGCTCACGCAGAGTCTCGGCAGACCGGACCAGCCCCATGTGCTCGTAGGAACGTTTCAGCGCGACCGCGACACCGCGGACTCCGGCCGCCCACTCCTTCTGCTCGCCGACCGTCAGGTCACGTTCGTCGTAGTCGTCGCGCATCGATTGCTCCTCACCGGCCCGGTACACAGTCCACACACTGCGTACCCATGCGGCGGGTGAGGAAACATCCGTAGGGTCCTACTTGCGGCCGGGATTCCACTGGAGATATCGGAAACGATCGGTCTTGGTTCTTCCGGAGATTCCGCCACACACGCAATCCGGACTCGGCTGGCGGGCGTTTCGATCGGGTGGCCGTGTGGACTTCGGCGCGGCATCAGTGCGGTGGCCGAGTCGCGCTACGCCCCTCGGATGTCCGACTCACCGCTCGGGGCTGATGGCAACAATGCCGCCGCTGGTCAGACATCGCGCTCGTCGTATCCGGAGATACGTTCCAGCAGTTGACGGCTCGGGCACTGTCCCAGGAACGCGTTGTACTGCACCTTGTCCAACGCTCACTTCTTAGCCGCACTCGTCGTTGCCACTTCGATCACGCCTTCCCCCGGGTAGGTTACGCACTTTCAGGTGCCTACTTCCCCAGGGGAAACGGTTACCCAATGATGGTCCTACGGTGGCGATAAGCGCCACCGTAGGACCAAGGGGTAAAGCGAACACGATGGAAGCACTCAGCACTTCACTTCCCGGCGGCACCTGGACTCTCGGTGACTCTCCCGTCACCAGGTTCGGTTACGGGGCAATGCAGCTTGCAGGCCCGGCAGTCATGGGGCCGCCCGCCGACCAGGCCGGCGCCCTGGCCGTACTGCGCGACGCCGTCGAGGCTGGGATCACCCACATCGACACCAGCGACGCATACGGGCCCACGGTCACCAACGAGCTGATCAGCGAAGCCCTTCGCCCCTACCCTGATTCGCTGCTCGTCGCCACCAAGGTCGGGGCGAACCGCGACGCGCAGGGCGGCTGGCCCACCGCTCGGCGGCCCGAAGACCTCCGCAAGCAGGTCCAGGGAAATCTCCGATCCCTCGGGGTCGAAGTCCTCGATCTCGTCAACATGCGGATGGGCGACGCGACCGGACCGCAGCCCGGCTCCCTCGCGGAAGCGTTCGGGACACTCGCCGAGCTTCAGGCGCAGGGTTCGATCCGACACCTCGGGGTCAGCAACGTCACCCCCGAGCAGGTCGCAGAAGCCCAGAGCATTGCCCCGATCGTGTGCGTACAGAACATGTACAACCTTGCGCACCGCCACGACGACGCCCTCATCGACCAACTCGCCATGCAGGGCATCGCCTATGTTCCCTTCTTTCCGCTGGGAGGCTTCACGCCGCTGCAGTCCGAGACGCTCTCCGCGGTAGCCGAACAGCTCGAGGCAGCGCCGATGTCGGTGGCACTCGCATGGCTTCTGCAGCGTTCCCCGAATATCCTGCTCATCCCCGGCACATCGTCATCGGCGCACCTGCGCGAGAACATCGCAGGCGCCGGCCTTTCTCTCCCGGAAGAGGCCGTGGCCGAACTCGACAGGATCGGTCACTGACACCCGGCTACGAGGAGAAGGGCTTCCTCACCGCAGCAGGCGTGCAGACCCGAACGCCCGCCACAGCGATTGCTCTGGCGGGCGAAAAACGGGTGGAGATGCCTACTTGCGGCCGGCCTGCCACTTCATGCCCCAGTCGTACTGGCGGTCGAGGTCGGACTGGCTGCCGTTGACGTATTCGACGAGACGCTGCACGGTCACGCCCTGCGGGGTGCTCTGCAGCATCGCGATGGCGCAGATCCGGGCGCCGTTGTTCGGTGAATCGAGGCGCACCTCGATCTCCTGTCCCGAGGGCTGAGTAAGTGTGACAACGCCGTCGACCGCGGCCCAGTTGGCAGCACCCTCGTAGATCATCGCGAAGATCAGCACCCGCTTGATCAACTCGGGACGTTCGAGGTTGATGTGCATGTTCTCGCCGCCCTGAGCGGAACCGGTGCGATCGTCGCCGTCGAGGTGGATGTACGGCGGGGTGTTCAGTGCCCCGAAGCTGTTGCCGAGCGCCTGGATGACGCCTTTCGACCCGTCGGCCAGCTCGAACAGGCACCCGAGGTCGAGATCGACGCCGCCGGCTGCGCCGGTGAGCTTCGCGAGGAATCCCTTCTTCTGTTCACCACGCGACCAGTTGAGGTTGATGCGGGTCACGCCCTGTCCTGCACCGCCCTTGCTGAGGCTGACGGTGGGGGCGTCCTTCGTGAGGTTGATCTTGCCGAGATTGACTCCGCCGGATCCCTGCTCGGGCTTCTTGCTGTAGTCGATGGCCATGTACTTGCCTTTCATGAGGTGGTGCCCTGATATGGAAATGGGAGCCTCCGGCCCGAGAACAGGGTCGAAGGCTCCCATCGGTCGATCTCGATCAGACGGACACTTCCGCCTTGCCGTGCTTGCGGTTCCGGTAGATGCTCGACGCGAACGCCGCACCGATCAGGACGATGCCGACCATTCCGGTGATGAGCTCGGGAACGTGCGTGCCGATCGAGTACAGCAGGATCAGCGCGAGCGCACCGATCGCCCAGTGAGCACCGTGTTCGAGGTAGACGTACTCGTTGAGTGTGCCCTTGCGGACCAGGAAAATGGTGATCGAACGGACGAACATGGCACCGATGAAGCCGAGCCCCAGCGCGATGATGATCGGGTCGGACGTGATGGCGAACGCACCGATGACACCGTCGAACGAGAACGATGCGTCGAGGACTTCCAGGTAGAGGAACAGGAAGAATCCCGCTTTACCCGTGGCCTTGGCCAGACCTGACGGGCCACCGCTGGGCTCCTCGCCCTCCTCGGGGATGTGGAACATCTCGCCGAGACCGTTCACCGCAATGTACGTGATCATGCCGAGCGCACCGGCGATCATCACGGTCGACACCGCGTCGTCGGGAGCGATGACCGTGGCGGTGATCAGGAGCAGGACGATCGCGATGACGACCTCGAGTTGCTCGAGCTTGCCTGCCTTCGCCAGCGGACGCTCGATCCACTGCAGCCACTTGATCTCACGCTCTTCGAGGATGAAGTGGAGGAACAGCATCAACAGGAACATGCCACCGAATGCCGCGATCTGCGGGTGCGCGTCGGTGATCAAGGTTTCGTAACTCGGATCCCCGTTGGGGAAGTAGGGGGCGCCGTCCGGCGGTGGGTTCAATGCCAGGTCGAGCGCGGCGACCGGGCCGAGACCCGACGCGACCCACACGATGAGCAGCGGGAACACCAGGCGCATACCGAAGACGGCGATGAGGATGCCGATGGTGAGGAAGATCTTCTGCCAGAACTCGCTCATCCGCCGCAGCACGGTCGCGTTGATGACCGCGTTGTCGAACGAGAGCGACACCTCGAGAATGCCGAGGATCACACAGAGAAATAGGGCTTCGGGACCGCCATACAGGAAGGCGACCACCAGGGAGACGACGGTGACGGCGAAGGACGCACCGAATATTCGCAGAACCACGAAGCGTGGCCTTTCTTCTCGGAGTCAGGGCTATGCAGGGTGGTTACTGCAATTCGGCAAATGCAGATCCGGTCCCGGCATCGAGGCCAAGGACCGGATCCGATTCGAACGGTTCTTAGACGTTGACACCGTAGTCGCGGGCGATGCCCGACAGACCCGACGCGTAACCCTGACCGATTGCGCGGAACTTCCACTCTGCGCCGTTGCGGTACAGCTCACCGAACACCATGGCGGTCTCGGTGGAAGCGTCCTCGCTCAGGTCGTAGCGGGCGAGCTCGGTGCCGTTGGAGCGGTCGACGACGCGGATGTAGGCGTTGCGGACCTGGCCGAACGACTGGCTGCGCGCGTCACCGTCGTAGATGGAGACGGGGAAGAAGATGGACTCGATGTTCGCCGGAACGGCAGCCAGGTCGACGTTGATGATCTCGTCGTCGCCGTCGCCCTCACCGGTCTTGTTGTCACCGGTGTGCTCGATGGAGCCGTCGGGCGACTTCATGTTGTTGAAGAAGATGAAGTGCTGATCCGAAACGACCTTCTTGTCGGCACCGGTCGCGATCGCACTCGCGTCGAGGTCGAAGTCGGTGCCGGTGGTGGTGCGCACGTCCCAGCCGAGGCCGACGGCCACTGCGGTCAGGTTCGGAGCTTCCTTCGTGAGGGAGACATTGCCGCCCTTGGTCAAGCTGACGCCCATGCGGGGTCCTTTCGATCGGTCGGTCGACGCACCGGAGAGGTACGCCCGGTTTCGTGCGTATCCCCCACAGTAATAGGTAGGAATGAAGTACGCCCCTGTCCACTATGCCCAGTGTTGTGGGCCACGGTGCCGTCGGCCGCGCGACCAGTACCATTCGGTCTTGTGGCGAGCCGATGGACACGCCGCCTCTTCGGCGGCGGGCGCACCGAAGATCCCGCGGCTCGTCGTGCCCATGACACGATGGTGGCCGCGTTCCTCGACATGGACCGGCGCCAGTCCGTCGCCGAGGCCGGGGTCGCCGAATCACATGAGATCGCGCCCGAACGGAATCTGCTCCGGCAGTGGGAACCGATCCGGCAGACCTGCTATCGAGCAGCCGAAGGGTATCTGCAGCTCGCACACACCGATCCCGACCAAGCTCTTGCTCCCGCCGCGGCGTACGACCAGGTGACACGTCAAATATCGGATGCAACAAGAATTCTCGATGAATTCTACGAGAACAATCGGGGACACCTCGAGCATGCGACCGCACTTGCCCAGACCGCTCCCCAACTCGCGCATCGAGTTCGGGCCGACGCACAGGTGGCGCTCGAAGCACTGCAGGCCCCCGAACGCATGTCCTTCGCGCATTACCCGTCTGTGCGCACAGCCGCCGACCAAATCGGTGCTGCGTTGCGCGCGCTCGACTCCGCTCGCGGCACCGGCGCTGTCCGCTCGGCTGCTCATCAGGTAGAAGAAGCAACGAAAGCCCTACGCCAGGCCCTTTCCGAAGCACCCGGCCGGCAGGCCGAGGCCCGCAACACCGTGGCATCTGTCACGACTCGATCGAGCGCCGTACGCACTCGGGCTTCGGGCCTACCGCCGGCCTATTCCGCGTTGCTCCGAGAGTTCAACGCCGCGAGTTCGGCCGATCTGTCCGGCAACGAACAGCAGGCCCACGCACTGCTCGAACGCGCTGAAGCACGACTCGACGAAGCGCGCCGGGCAGCCGCAGACGCCCGGCCCGAACTGGCACTCGACCTCGCGAACGAAGTACGCGCAGAGCTTGCAGCGGCAGAAGACCTGGTCGACGCGGTGACCGGTCGACTCGCGACGCTGCGCGCCGTGCGCGAGAATCCTCGGGCGAAGGTCGACGAGGTGCGGTTCCGCCTGCGTGATGCGCAACTACTCGCGGTGCAGCGCGACCTGGCTGCAGAATGGGGATCGGTCCTCGACGCCCAATTGGACCGGATCGACAGAGCCGTCGACGCTCTCACCGGGGTTCACCCCGATTACTGGGCATACGTGCGCGACCTGGACGCCGTATCGGATTTCATCGCTGGAGTGGTTGAACGAATGAGAGGACGGACAGACCGCACATGACAGGGGCGACCTACACCGAAGTGCGCAACATGCGCCACTTCCGCCATCTGGATCAGGCCACCCTGGACAGACTGTTTCTCCACGAACCGGAGCCGTTCGGTCACACCGACGAGCGCGAGCGTCTCGCACTCGCGCTCGGTGCGACCCTGTATGTGCCCGCTACCCGCGCCGACCTCGCGGCAACAATCCAGCGGCGTGCCGCCGAGGGCGTCACCTCGATGGTCCTCGATCTCGAAGACGCCGTCGCCGACGACGAGGTCGAGTTCGCTCTCAGCAACGCAGTGGCCACGCTCGACGAACTCGCCGCCGATGACACCGGCCGGATGCTGCTGTTCGTGCGGGTCCGCACCGCCGACGGTATCGGCCGTATCGCCCGCGGTCTCGGCACCGGCACCGCGGTCCTCACCGGGTTCGTGGTCCCGAAGTTCACTGCTGAATGCGGACGCGACTTCCTCGACGCTATCGTCGACGCGTCGAAGTTACTCGGCAAACACCTGTATGCCATGCCCGTCCTCGAATCCACAGCGATCGTGCATCGCGAAACCCGCGATGACGAACTGCGCGCGATCTCGCAGTTGCTCGCCGAATACCGGTCTCGAGTACTCGCGGTGCGGATCGGTGCGACCGACATGTGCAGCGCGTTCGGCATCCGCCGCGACCGCGACCTCACCATCTACGACGTGCGTGTCGTCGTCGACGTCATCGCCCATATCGTCAACCACCTGGGCCGGACCGACGGCACCGGCTTCGTCATCACAGGCCCGGTCTGGGAGTACTTCGCCGACCACGAACGGATGTTCCGGCCGATGCTGCGCGCCACCCCGTTCGAGGAGCAGGACGCGGTGCTGTTCCGGCAGCAACTCGTCAGTCGCGATCTCGATGGGCTGCTGCGCGAGATCGCGCTGGACCGAGCAAACGGTATCCAGGGGAAAACCGTCATCCACCCGTCGCACGTCGCCGCGGTGCATGCACTGTCCGCGGTGACCCACGAAGAATTCCACGATGCCGTCGACATTCTCGATACCGACACCGGCGGGGTTCAGGCGTCGGGCTACGGCAACAAGATGAACGAACGCCGACCGCATCGCACCTGGGCGCAGCAGACCCTGGTACGCGCCTCGGTGTTCGGAGTCACCAACAAAGGAGTCTCGTTCGTGGACCTACTGACGGCGTTGGTGGACCGGTGACGGATACATTGCAGACCTTATGGGCCACAGAGACATTCGGGCTGGTCCTGCATCATGATGCCACGTCGACGGGGTACACCGTGCCCGAACTCGTCGAACCGGGCCTGCGTCGTAACCCTCGACGCGCGCACCTGCTGGTGTCGACCGTACTCGGCAAGCACTTGCCCACCGATCCCGCGGTGGTGCTGGCTGCGGGTCGCCGACTCGGACAACTCGTCGCCGACGTACTCGGACCGATCGCCTCCGATGCTGTCGTGCTCGGATTCGCAGAAACAGCAACGGGGCTCGGTCACTGCGTCGCCGACAGCATCGGGGCCGCATGCTATCTGCACTCCACGCGCCGCCACGTTCCCGGCGCCGACGTCTTCGCCGGGTTCGAAGAAGGTCACTCCCACGCGACGTCGCACCTGCTGCAGCCCACCTCGCCCGAGTTGTTCGCGAACACTGCGCCACTGGTGCTCGTGGACGACGAGATCTCGACGGGCGCCACCGCGCTCGACGCGATCCGCGCTCTGCACCGGCAGCAACCCCGCGACCACTACGTCGTCGCCTCCCTGGTCGATATGCGCGCGGACGAGCACCGCCTGCTCACCGTTGCCACCGCCGACGAACTCGATGCCCGCATCGATCACGTGAGCCTCGCCGGTGGGCACACGGAGATCCCCGACGGCCTGACCTCCCGTGTGACGGCGCTCCCCGACCCTGCTCTGAATCCTGTTGCATCGCAAAGGGGAGAGATTCGTTTCGTGCAGCTGCCATGGCCGGGCCACGTTCCCGACGGTGGCCGCCATGGGGTACTGAACTCCGATGTCGCGGGGTTCGATGCCGCCATCGACGCCGCCGTCGACGCGATTGTGGACGTCCTCGATGTCGCGCGCCCAGCGATCGTGATCGGCCACGAGGAACTGATGTATCTACCGCTGCGGCTCGCGAACGCGCTCGTCTCGCGCGGAACACCGACGCGGTTTCAGACCACCACGCGTTCCCCGGCGTATGTCCTCGATGTTCCCGGGTATCCCCTTCGTCGCGGATTCACCTTCACCGCACCGGAATACATCGACATCGACCTCGAGCCCGAGTCACCACGATTCCTGTACAACGCACAGTGGGCCGGCACCGACACACGACCCGAACTGATCCTGGTGATCGACGGCCCGGCCGACACCGAACGCCTGCGCGCCCCGGGCGGTGTGCTCGACGTGCTCTCGGCCGCGGGAGAGGACGTGCTCGTCGCCGTCGTGCCGTCCACGGATCCGGTGGCACTGCGCCACTTCAGGGAGGAAGCCCGATGACCACGCCGCTGACCGGACCCGAGTTCGGGTCGTACGCAGCCGACGAAGTGAGCTGGCTCCTCAAAGACCTGTCGCATCTCGACCTCGAAGGCAGCATCGCCGAGCGCGAAGCCCGAATCCAGGCGGGACTCGCGCACTACGCCGAGTCCCTGCCCGTCGAGTACCAACCCGACGCCGCCTACCGGGAACTGTTCGACAAGGCCCTCGCCACCACAGCGCCCCGTCTCGCGCAGGCCGTCGGCACCGTCACCGAACTCCTGCTCGCCGAACGCGGCACCGATCTCACGCTCGTGTCGCTGGCCCGAGCCGGAACCCCCGTCGGGATCCTGATCCGACGCTGGGCGCAGCAGCACCACGGCCTCGATCTTCCGCACTATGCGGTCTCGATCGTTCGCGGTCGCGGGATCGACAGGGCTGCACTCGATTACATTACCGAACATCACAAGCCGGGGACTGTGGTCTTCGTCGACGGCTGGACCGGCAAGGGCGCCATCGCGCGGGAACTGTCGGCGGCGCTCGCCGAATACGCCGCATCCGGTGGGCCGTCTCTCTCGAGCGATCTCGCAGTCCTCGCCGATCCCGGACACTGCGTGCGCACCTTCGGCACCCGAGATGATTTCCTCATCGCGTCGGCATGCCTGAACTCGACCGTGTCGGGCCTCGTGTCGCGCACTGTGCTCAACGACGACTTCATCGCACCGGGTGAGTTCCACGGCGCCAAGTTCTACGCCGAACTCGCCGGTGACGACGTCTCCGGCGAGCTTCTCGACACCGTGGCCGCCGAATTCGGCGATCGCGCACCCGCCGTCGCGCAGGCTCAGCAGATTCTCGGGTCCGACCGGCGACCCACCTGGGCGGGCTGGGAATCGGTCGAGAAGATCCGAAAGCAGTTCGGGATCTCCAGCATCAACTTCGTCAAGCCCGGCGTCGGCGAAACCACCCGCGTGCTGCTGCGCCGAGTGCCGTGGAAGGTTCTCGTACGCGACAGCCACGCCGACGAGCATGCTCACATCCGGATGCTCGCCGCCGCCCGCGACGTTCCGGTCGTGGAAGTACCCGACCTCGCCTATTCGTGCATGGGCCTGATCAAGGACATGCCGTGACCGCCACCGCACTCATCGCCACCGATCTCGACCGCACGATGATCTACTCGCGCGGCGCGATGGGCGAGGACAGGTTCGCCGCGGGTGGTCTCCTGTGCGTCGAATACTACGAAGGTGCCCCGCTGTCGTATGTGAGCGAGTCGGCAGCGCTCGGGTTGCGCGACCTCGCTGCGTCCCACCCCGTGGTGCCCACCACCACGCGCACCCCCGAACAGTTCCGTCGTATCGACCTTCCCGGCGGTCCGTGGCCGTACGCGATCACGAGCAACGGCGGAGCGATCCTCGTGGACGGACAAGCCGATGCGAGCTGGCGACGCGGCATCGACGCCACGGTGCGCTCTGCCTCCGCGAGCCTCGACGAGGTCACCGCCGAGCTGCGGCGACGCATCTCGACCGAGTGGGTGTCGAAGTTCCGGATCGCCGAAGACCTGTTCTGCTATCTGGTCGTCGACGTCGACGTACAGCCCCACGACTTCATGAGCGAGTGGAGCACGTGGTGCATCGACCACGGATGGAACGCCTCGCAGCAGGGCCGCAAGATCTATTCGATGCCGGATCCCGTGTGCAAGAGCCGCGCGGTCGCGGAAGTGCACCGACGACTGACCGAGGCGGGCCTACTCACTTCAGGCTCCCCGGTGCTCGCGGCAGGCGACGGTGCGCTCGACGCCGAGATGCTCGCGTCCGCCGACGCAGCCATCCGCCCGCGACACGGCGAACTCGAGTCCATCGGCTGGCAGCATCCGACGCTCACGATCACGGAACACACAGGTATCGCGGCCGGTGAGGAAATCCTGGACTGGTTCACCCGCTCCGCTTCCGTACCGGTGGCTTCGTAGAGTTGATACCCACCGCCCACCTATCGCCGACACAGTGAGGTCTTCGATTTGTCCAGCTCGCTCGCCAAAGGCCAGAACGGCCCCCTCAGCGCACACGACGTCGTCGTTTCTCTGGAACTGACGACACCGGCAGATCTGTCTGCGCTGCTGGTCAAAGCCGACGGCAAGGTCCGGTCCGACGCCGATTTCGTGTTCTTCAACCAGCCCACGGGTCCCGGCGTCAACCTCGTGCCGGGCGCACCCGGGCAGGCCGCGTCCCTGTCGGTGTCGCTCGGTTCGGTGCCTGCCGACATCGAGCAGGTGCGCGCGGTCATCACGCTCGACGACGCGTCGAGCAGCTTCGGGCGCTTCGCTCCGCCCACGGCTCGGGTGTCCGATGCGAACGGCACCGTGCTGTACGAGTACCGGGTCGAGGGTCTGAGCAGCGAATCCATCGTGATCGCCCTCGAGCTGTACCGTCGTCAGGGCGCCTGGAAGGTCCGTGCGGTCGGGCAGGGCTACGCCGGTGGGTTCGCGGCGCTGGTGACCGATCACGGCGTCTCTGTCGACGATGCTCCGGCACCGGCTACTCCCGCCGCGCCGCCTGCCCCGCCGCAGCCTGTTGCCCCGCCGCAGCCTGTTGCTCCCCCGCAGCCTGTTGCTCCCCCGCCGCCCGCGCAGCAGTTCAACCAGCCACCGGCCGGCCCGCCCGAGGTGAACCTGACGAAGAGCCGCCCCGTCAGCCTGGTGAAGGGCCAGAAGGTCACGCTCCGCAAGGACGGCGGTGTCGCGCTCACGTTCCTGCGGATGGGTCTCGGCTGGGATCCCATCGAGAAGCGCGGACTGTTCGGCAACCGTGCCCCGAGCATCGACCTCGATGCGTCAGCGGTGCTGTTCGCCGACCAGAACATCGTCGACGTCGCCTACTACGGACAGCTGACGTCGAAAGACGGCTCGATCCAGCATCAGGGCGACAACCTGACGGGCGAAGGCGCAGGCGACGACGAGGTGGTCCTGGTCGACCTCACCCGCATCCCCCCGCACATCAACACGGTGATGTTCATCGTCACGTCGTACAAGGGCCATACCTTCGAGCAGGTCCAGAATGCGTTCTGCCGCCTCGTCGACGGCTCCACGAACGACGAGCTCGCCCGCTACACGCTGCAGGGCGGAATGCCGTTCACCGGCATGGTGATGGCGAAGGTGTACCGCCAGGGCAGCGAATGGAAGCTGCAGGCCATCGGCGAGGGTATCCAGGCCAAGCATCCGGGTGAGGCTGCGCCGCAGCTCGGCCGCTTCCTGGTCTCGTAGCCGTGAACGGAGTGTTCTCGTCGGGGCAGAACGCTCCGTTGACGGCGCACACCGTCCGCTTCACCGCCTCGGCTGCCGCGCCGATCGACCTGTGCGCGTTCGTGGTCGACGACCGCCTTCAGGTCGCATCGTCGGACGACGTGGTGTTCTACAACCAGCCCCGGAGGCAGGGTGTTCGACTCGACGGCGACACGATCGTCGTCGAGTTGGCCGCTCTGCGTGCAGGCACTCGCGTGCTGTGTGCGGTGGGAACGGATTCGGCCGTGTCCGTTTCCACCTCGCTGACAGATCCGTCGGGTGCACCGCTCGCCGCATTCGATGTGGAACCGTCCGGAACCGAAACCGCACTGTTGTGCTGGGAGATCTACCCGCACAACGGAAACTGGAAATTGCGGGCCCTCGGCCAGGGATACGCGGGCGGCCTCGGTGCGATGTTCACCGCGCACGGCGTCGAGGTCGACGACGAACCTGCGCCGGTGGAGCAGCAGCCCGCAGCGATACCGAGCGATCTCGCACCGTCCTTCGAGTGGTTGTGGAAGATCTTCGAGGACGCCGCCCGATCCGCGACGGCCTACCTGTCGGCACACGAATACGCACAGCACCGCCTCGACGATGAACTGTCTGCAGCCGTCGCCGACCCCGCAACCCGCACCGGCGTTGCCGCGGAAGCCGCACGTGCTCGGGCACACCGACGATGTGAAGAGTTGAACTCTGCTGCAGAACAACGACACCGGGATGATTCAGTACGACTCACCGACGAACTGAACACCATCGACAGCCGGTTGCCCGCATCGTTGTCGACATGGACGTCCACTTCCTGGAATACGCTGCGCACGCCCAGCGACGGAATCCGAGTGGGTGAACTCTCGGCCCCCGAACGCGGAACTCTCCAGGTGCCACTGTGTGTGCCGCTTCCGATGCATCGGCCACTGTGGATCGACGGCGGCGACTCGGAGATACAGCAGGACCCGGCAACACAACAGGTTGTCACCGCGCTCGCACTTCGCCTTCTCGCCGCACGACCCGGTGCGCGCGTCGATATCGTCGACCCCGCGAGAGCGCTCGTCGAACTCCGGGAACTGGCCGCACCTGTACTCGCCGGACCACCCGTCCTCGATATCGGTGGTGTCGCAGCCAAACTGAAGGGTCTGGCCGACAGTGCCGATCTGACGACCCTGGCGATGTCCACGGACCCTGCTGCGGCACACCTCGAACCGCGTGTCCTCGTGCTCGTCGGCGTGCCCCACGGTTACAGCAGCGACGACCTCCTGCAGGTCGTCAGGCTCACCCGCCTTCCTGGCGCGCAGCACATCTCGATCGTGATCGCCGGCGCGGCCGACACGGTGGTGGACGATCCGGCATTCCAGATTCTGCTCGAGCAATCCCAGCATCTGCCGTCGAGCGCCGATGGACATTTCGCGGACCCGTGGACCGGAAGCGACTGGACCTTCACTCCCGATGTGATTCCCGCCGACGCGGTCCTGCTGCAGCGTGTGATCACCACCCTCGGAGCCACCTGACACGCACGACCGCACTACTCGCTGGCAAGCGTCGATCACCTGCCACCTCCACGCAGATCGTCCGGGTCACGGCACCGGTTCGATCACCGCATCCATGCTCGCGGCTCCCGTGTCGGGCACCCGCGGCTGGTGCCATGCCTCGATGGGGAACGAGATGTTGATCAACGAGTAGCAGACATGCAGGAGCCGGGTGGCATCCTCGGGCAGGTTCTCGAGGTCGAAGGTGTCGAGATATGCTGCCGCATCGGCGAGTCGGGGGAGCGCCGCGTCGTAGAACGACTGCAGTTCGGGCATCGTGCTCTCGAGACGCCGGCCGTAGCGCTGTGCCTCGGTCGGCAGCGCCCACTCGGCCCACGGCTCGAGATCGGAAAATTCTGCGGGAAGCATTTGTGTCATATCGGCTTTCACTTCCTATCCGGTCGAGGTGGTTGCGGGCTGCTGGGTCGCTACGTAGTCGTCGACGATGCTCTGTGCAGACGCGTGGAGATTGCGCAGGAGAACTTCCTGATCGCACAGCGGAAATTCCGACACCACACGGGTTTCGAGCATCTTCTGGGTGGCTTCGAGCGTGTTGGAATCCTGCAGTGCGAATTCCTTGAACGTGACCGCAGCGATCTCCTGACGCAAGCGGTCGGTGGCGTTGCGCGGCGGCGCCATGTACATCGTGCCTTCGAAAGTGTGGCGGTTGTACGCGGTCGGCCAGTAGTGATAGGTGAGGAACCAGCCTGGCTCCCACATGACGAGCATGAAATTCGGGAAGAAGACGTAGGAGTCGAGGCCCCACGCGGGGTGCTCGGCCGGATTGAGGCCGGGTGGCAGGTCGGCGAGCCCGGGGATGTCGGGTTTGTCCCAGGGCCCGAAGTTGCCGCTGCGCAGGATGCGTTCGATGGGCTTGACCATCGAGGGGTCCTTCGGAGGCGCCATCCCGCCCCACGATGACACCATTCCGTGCGGGCCGTCCACGTCGTAGTACAGGGCTTCGAACCCGTAGCGCTGAAGTTTCTTCGATTCCTCCGACGTGTACTGCTTCGAGTGGAGCACGGGAGCGTGATAGAACTCGGCGAACGCATCGATGTAGAGCTTCCAGTTGCTCCCCACATCGGATCGGTACTTGAACACCTGCGTCATCTCACCGAAGGGGAAGCCTTCGAGTCCGGCCGCGAACCTGCCGAGGCTCTCCCGCAGCGGAATGGCGTTCGAGTCGTCGAGATTGACGAAGACGAAGCCTTCCCACACATCGATCTGCACGGGAACGTGGTCGGCTCCGCCGTCGATCGGGGTTCGGAAAGCTGCGATGTGCCCGTCGGCATCCTCCGTGACCAGAACGGCGACGTCCGCAACGACGATGTCCTGGGTGTAGCGGTGAGCATCGTTCCGAAGTTGTTCGACGCGGCCGACATTGAGCCAGGAGCGCTTGAAGATCGCCTCGCGTTCGAGCTCGTAGTGTTCGGGGCTGATCGAGTCCTCGTACGACACCGGCGCAGTGTCGATTCCGTAGTGCTCGGTCCAGCTACCTTCCGGGGGCTTCGGGAAATGCGGCATTCTTCCAGGTCCTTCCGACCGGTGACGCTTGGGCGATGCAGTGTCTCGGGTGGCACCCGATAACATGACCGTCAGTCCAGTTCGACGCGTAACCGACGATATGGACCGACAGTCCACTTGTCAACGGAAGGCTTTTCGATGCCGGATCGACCCTCGAAGAAGGAGCGGAGCGACGCGGCGCGCAATCGTCGCGCGATCCTCGACACCACCGACGCCCTTCTGGCCGCCCACGGCTCCGAGCACGTGTCGATCGACCAGATCGCGGCAGCAGCCGGCGTCGGCAAAGGCACGATCTTCCACCGCTTCGGAAGCCGTGCGGGCTTGATGCGAGAACTCGTGCGCGAGCGCGCCCTGACCCTGCGCGACGCCGTGACCGACGGTGAGCCACCCCTCGGCCCGGGGGCACCCGCACCCGACCGCCTCCTGGCCTATTTCGACGCGATGTTCCAGCTCATCGTCGACAACGTCGAGCTCATGATCGCGTACGGCAATTCCACCAGCGACGCACAGGAAGACGAGATCAACGTGTTCTGGGCGCGACACATCGCGACGCTGCTGACAGAAGCACGACCGGACGTCGACGCCACTGTCCTCGGCCGCGTGCTCCTCGGTGCACTGAACCCCGATGTGATCCTGCAACACATCCGCGCCGGCCAGACCGAGCGGCTCGCCCACGCTGTGCACAGTCTCGTCACGTCGGTAGTCGGCGAACCCGGAGGCACCGACCGACGCATATAGGTTTGCCCTATCGATTCATGCGGCCTCAGGTCTTTGTCGCCGTCGTCACGGTCGTGATCGACTGAAACCCCGGATCAGTATTCCCGTGGACAGAGTCGACCAGGAGTGTCTCGTGAGCGAACTGCACCTTCCCAACCGCATCCGGCAGCTGGCGGTCTCCCAGCCGTCGGCACCTGCGGTCACGGCCGAAGGCACAACCCTCACCTACGCAGAGTTCGACTCGTACACCAACAAAGTGGCCACAGCACTGACCACCCTGGCGACATCACCCGGCCGGGTCGGTGCACTGCTCCGCATGGGTCTGCCCGGCGCGGCGGCATTCGTCGGTTGCGCGAAGGCCGGGTTCGTCTTCACCCCCATCAACTGGCGGCTCAACCCCGATGAGATCGCGTGGATCGCGGCGGACGCGCAGCTCGGTGTGCTCATCGTCGAGGCGGACTTCGCCGAGGCCGCCCGCGCGGTCGCCGCCGCCCTCCCGGACGTGCGCATCATCGTTGTCGGTGAAGCAGCCCTCGACGGTGCCCGCAGCTGGGACGAGCTGGTCGCCTCCGGTGACGCCACCGATCCGGGCCTGGGCGATGATCCCGAGACCGCGGTCCTGCAGCTCTACACCTCGGGCACCACAGGGAAGCCCAAAGGTGTTGTTGCCGTGCATCGCAACCTTTACAACGTGCAGGAGAACTTCGAGCTCTACGAGTTCGAGGACGATTCGGTGTCGTTGAATGCCCTGCCCCTGTTCCACATTGCCGGTTCCGGGTGGACCAGCACCTGTCTGTCTGCGGGTCTGCATCTGGTGCTGCTCGGCGAGATGCGCCCCGCGCTGGTGGCGGCAACGATCGCCGAGTACGGCGTCACCCACGCATTTCTCGTGCCCTCCGCGATCGGCATGATCCTCGAGCTGCCCGACCTCGCCGACTACGATCTGTCGAGCCTGAAGGTGGTCGCATACGGGGCGTCACCGATCACTCCGACAATGCTCGCGCGCACAATGGACACTCTGGGCTGCCGCCTCGTGCAACGGTACGGGATGACCGAGACGATGGGCGCGCTCACCGCACTCCGCGCCGACGATCACGACCCGCACGGAACACGCACCTACCTGCTGCGCTCCGCGGGGACACCGCTGCCGGGTACCGAGGTGCAGATCCGCGACATCATCACCAGCGAACCCCTGCCGCAAGGCGCCACCGGGGAGATCGTCTCGCGGTCACGCAACAACGTCTCGGGTTACTGGCGGCGCGACGCCGAGACCGCCACCCTCTACACCGCCGACGGGTTCCTGCGCACCGGCGACGCCGGGCACATCGACGAGGAAGGCTACCTGTTCGTCACCGACCGCGTGAAAGACATGATCATCACCGGTGGGGAGAACGTCTACCCCGTCGAGGTCGAAGCAGTACTCGCCGAACATCCCGCCGTCGCAGAGGTGGCGGTGGTCGGCCTGCCCGACGAACGCTGGGGCGAAGCCGTCACCGCCGTCGTCCGACTCGTCGACGGCGCGCCGCGCCCGACGGAAGCCGAACTCGTCGCGTTCACGACCGAGCGGCTTGCCTCGTACAAGAAGCCGCAACGCATCCACATCGTCGGCGAACTACCGCGCAATGCGAGCGGAAAGATCCTCAAGCGCACCCTGCGCGACACCCTCGGAAGCCGGGAGGGATCGACATCATGATCATCACCGAAGACGTCGGCGTCGCCCAGCGCGAGGCCTGGGCAGCCAAACGACTGCCTCCCGTCGAGGAGGTCCGGCCCGGACTGTGGTCGATTCCCGTCCCGATGCCGCACAACCCACTGCGTTACGTGCTGAGCTACGCGCTCGCACTCGACACCGGACTGGCCTTGATCGACCTGGGTATGGACACCGAGGAATCCTGGCAGGCCCTCGTCGACGGTGTCGCGCAGACCGGCCACCACATCACCGACGTGCGATATGCCGCGATCACCCACCTGCACCCCGACCACTTCGGTCTCGCACCGCGACTCCGCGAGACCACGGGCGCCGCGATCGCAATGCACGCCGCCGAGGCAACGGCTCTCGGGCACTTCACGCATGCCGATGTGGCAGCCGACGTCGAGGCGTGGCGCGTGGACCTGACCGACCTCGGTGCTCCGGACGACGTCGTCGAAGCACCCCGATTCGATCTCGTCCGGTTCCCTCCCGGCACCTCCGCCGACGTCGTCCTCGAGGGCGGCGACCGCCTCGATCTCCCCGGATGGAACATCGAAGCGGTGTGGACGCCCGGACACACACCGGGCCATCTCGCCTTCTTGGACCGCGACAACGACCTGCTGTTCAGCGGCGACCACATGCTCCCGCGCATCAGCCCCAACATCTCGTCGGGCCCGGGCGAACTCGACTCCCCGTTACACCGGTACCTGTTGTCGCTGCACGCCACCACCGCATTACCCGACTGCGAGGTGCTGCCCGCCCACGAGTACCGGTTCCGCGGCGTCGCCGATCGCGCTCGGCAGATGATGGCACACCATGACGAGCGTCTCGACGAGATCCGCTCGGCCGTCGACGCGGACCCCCAGTCGACAGCGTGGGAGATCACGACGCGTATCACGTGGTCGCGGCCTATCGACGCGATGGACCCGCGACTGCTGCGGCTCGCCGTTCGCGAAACCCAGGCACACCTGATCGTTCTCGCCGACCGAGATGTAATACGTTCGGATGGTGGAACTCCCGCTCGCTGGAGTCTCGCTACCCCCGCTGTCGACCGGAATACGAAGGAAAACTGAAATGAGCGTTGTTCTCACCGAGTTCGCCGACGGTGTCGCCGTCTTCACCCTCAATCGCCCCGAGGCCAAGAACGCCGTCACCCTCGAAGTGTCCGAGGCACTCGCCGCCGCGATCGACGAATTCGAGGCGCGCCCCGACCTGACCATCGGCATCCTCACCGGCGCCGGTGGAACATTTTGCGCCGGCATGGATCTGAAGGCCTTCTCGCGCGGAGAACGCCCGTCGATCCCCGGCCGCGGATTCGGTGGCATCACCGAGGCTCCGCCCACCAAGCCCCTGATCGCCGCAGTCGAAGGCTGGGCACTCGCCGGCGGCTGCGAACTCGCACTGTCCGCAGACCTGATCGTCGCGTCGCGCGAAGCGAAGTTCGGCATCCCCGAGGTCAAGCGCGGACTTGCAGCCGCAGCCGGCGGTCTGCTGCGGCTGCCGAAGATCCTGCCGTACCCACTGGCCATGGAGATGGCCATCACCGGCGACCCGCTCACCGCCGAGGTCGCGTTCCAGCACGGCCTCGTCAACCGGGTCACCGAGCCCGGCGAAGCACTCACCGTCGCCAGGGAACTCGCTGCACGTGTCGCTGCGAACGGTCCGCTCGCGGTGAAGGCCACCAAGCAGGTCGTGGCGATGTCCGCGAAGTACACCGACCCCGACGCTTTCGCCGCACAGCGCAAGTTCATCGACCCGGTGTTCGCGTCGTCCGACGCCCAGGAAGGCGCCAAGGCATTCGCCGAGAAGCGTGCTCCCGTCTGGACGGGCGCGTAGGTAACGCGAGCAGGCCGGGTGTTCGGCGGAGCGCGCGAGCGCACCGCCGAACACAGCAGAACACCAACCACCTAATATGAATGGGTGGACCTGCACCTTGTGACCTACTTCGTGGCTGTCATCGACCACGGTGGAATCACGAAAGCCGCGCAGGCACTCTACATCTCACAGCCATCGCTGTCGCAGGCCATCCGCACACTCGAACGACGGCTGGGTACGACCTTGTTCGACCGCACCGGTCGACGCCTCACCCTGACCGACGATGGCCGGACACTCGAGGTGGCGGCGCGCCGCATCCTCGCCGACGTCGACCGCGCGAAGAGCAAGGTCGCCGCGGTCCGCGAACTCGAGTCCGGTCGCGTCGACATCGTCACCTTCTCGGCGTTCTCCATCCATCCCGTCGTCGAACTCGTCCGACGGTTCCGTGCCCGCCATCCGGCCATCGTCGTGTCGATCTCCGACGCCGAAGGCCCGGCCGGGGTGCACTCCGCACTGCGCCGCGGTGAGGCCGAGATCGGGGTGACCGATCTGTCGGTCGAGCATGCGGGCATGATCACCGTCCCCCTCCTGGAGCAGGAGATGGTCCTCGCCTTGCATCCCGACCTCGCCGTCGGGCTTCCCGACCCGGTGCCACGCGAACTCGTCCGCAAGGTGCCCCTGGTCATCGACCTGGGATCCCCTGCAGACGCCGCGAAGACCGGTGAGTTGCTCGGCGCAGACAATGTCGTCATCGACTGTGCTCACCCGACCGCCATCTGGGGGTTCGTGATGCGCGGTACCGGCGCGACCGTGGTGCCGCGCCGAGTCGCGGAACAGCAGATTCCCGGTGCCGTCGTCCTGCCGCTCGATCCGCCGCTGAGCCGCCCGGTCGGGCTCGTTCTGCGGGCCGGAGAGCCGTCGCCGGCGGCGGCTGCATTCATCTCGGCGGCAACCGGCACGAAACCGGGAGCGTAGACACATGGAATTCCGTCAGATCGAGTACTTCCTCGCGGTCGTCGAGAACGACGGCATCAACGGTGCTGCGGCCGCGCTCGGCGTTGCACAGCCGACGGTGTCACAGGCCCTGCGCAGTCTCGAACGCGAGCTCGGGGTGCAGCTGTTCCACCGCATCGGCCGGGGCATGGTCCTGACCGCAGCCGGACGTTCCCTCATCGGCCCGAGCCGTCAGATCCTGCGTGATGTGGGCGGGGTCGAGGAATTGCTGACCTCGAGTTCTGCCGAGGTCACGGGCCGCCTCGACCTGATGGTGTTCCCTGCACTCGCGACCGGCCCGATTCTCGATCTGATCGCCCAGTTCCGGCGCGCGCACCCGAAGGCGACGGTGCGCTTCGGCGACCTCCGCAACGAGCGTGATTCGGCTTCGGTGATCCGCGACGGACACTGCGAGTTCGTGGTCGCACATCTCCCTCTCGAGGGCGGGCTCGGACTCGAGGTCATCGAGCTGGGGGAGCAGGAGTACTGGCTCGCGTACCCGCCGGGTACCGAGCTGCCGTCGGGTCCGATCACGCTGTCGGCGATGCCCGCGATCCCCATGGTGTTCGTGCCTCGCGGAGGCGGAACCTTGAGCGACGAGTTCGACCACGCGATGCGCCAGGAAGGTAACCGGCCTCGCATAGCAGTACTCGCCAGCCACCGCGAGGCGCGCCTGCCGATGGTATTGGCGGGCCTCGGCGGCTCGCTCGTGGAGCGGTCGCTCGCGGAGTCGGTTCGTGACATCGCGGTGGTCCGGCCCGGCGAGCCGAATTTCACCCGCACATTCGGCCTGGTATTCGATCCGGCGTCGCTGTCGAAAGCCGGGCGTGCGTTCGTCGACCTGGTGACGTCGGCAATGAACCGAGCCTGAGCGGATCAGTCCTTCGCGAGCCAGGCGAGTGCGGCGACGACGAGCGCTTCTACTCCGGTGTCGAGTGTGGGCTGCACGACCGGTGCGAACGCCGGTGAGTGGTTGACCGGGATGTCCTGTGCGACACGGTCCTGCTGCACGGCGTTCTGATAGGTCGACGGGTCGATACCGCCGATGCCCCAGTAGGTATACGGCACGCCGAGCGCGTTCGGAATGTCGCTGAAGTCTTCGCTGGCCGTCTGCTGAGGCATTTCACGGTACCGGTCACCGAAGAACTCCCCGAACGCGTCGGCCACCCTGCCGGTGACCTCACTGTCGTTGTCGGTCAGCGGAAAACGTTCGTAGAGTTCGAATTCGGGATCTCTCGGCGAATCCGAGGCCTGACATTCGGCGGTGACGATCCTGCGGATCGCGCGCAGCATCGCCTCGCGGGTGCCCTCGTCGTAGGTACGCATGTTGAGCTGCAGCACCGCGCTGTCGGGGATCACGTTGCCCTTGCTGCCTGCGTGGACACTTCCCACGGTGAGAACAGCCGATTCGCCGGGCGCGGTCTCCCGCGACACGACGGCCTGGAGACGCACGATGATCATCGCGGCGAGCACCACGGGATCGACCGCGGCCTGCGGCATCGAACCGTGCGCCCCGCGTCCGTACACGGTGATGCGCATACTGTCGGCAGCGGACAGGACCGCACCGGTTCTGGTGCCGACGTGGCCGGCCGGTGCCGGAAGGACGTGCTGAGCGAGCGCGACGTCGACGTCGGTCAGCAGGTCAGCGAGTCCGTCGTCGACCATCGTGCGGGCACCGTCGCCGGTTTCCTCTGCCGGTTGGAAGAGCGCCACCAGCGTGCCCTGCCAGTGCTGTGAACCGTTCAGGAAACGTACAAATGTGTGTCCTGAGTCGACGCCTTGCAGCGTCGACGTTGGCCCTCACCCGGGGGTGTGGGTCTTCCCGGGGCAGTACCCGTCGCCCGCGTAGTGCAGGTCTTACGTGGGTTTCCGTCGGGCTCGTTTTCCGTCGCCCCGCAACTCGGGGAGGACGCCTCTGCGAGTGCGGCGAGGTTGCGCGCCGCGTTGAGGTCACGATCGAGGCGTTGTCCGCATCCATCGCAGGTGAAGATGCGTTCGGACAGGCGCAGTTTGGTTTTCACCACGCCACACGCCGAGCACGTTGTGGAGCTGGGATACCAGCGGTCCGCGACCACGATGTCGGTCCCGTGCCAGTCGGCCTTGTATGTGAGCTGTCGTCGTAGCTCGGCCATGCCGACTCCGGCGATGTGCCGGGCCAACCGCCGGTTGCGGACCATCCCGGCCACGTTCAGGTCCTCGACCACGATGGTGGTGTGGCTGCGGACGAGGCGGGTCGAGAGCTTGTGCAGCCCGTCGGCCCGCGCGTTCGCCACGTACGTGTGCAGACGAGCTATCCGGGCCTGGGTCTGTCGCCACCGGTTCGACGGCTGCTGCCGGGTCCGCCGGTCCGGTCCTGTGCGCCGTGCGGCCTGGCGGCCGAGTCTGTGTAGTTCCTTCTGCGCCTGCTCGAGGTGACGCGGGTTCGGAACCACCTCCCCGGTCGAGAGGACCGCAAGCGACGCGACGCCCAGGTCCACACCCACCACCGACGGCGGTCCTGCCGGGTTCGGGGCGGTGCGTTCGACCTCGACGGAGAACGAGACGAACCAGCGACCCCTCGTGAACGACACTGTCGCCGAACGGATCCGAGCCGTCCTGGCCTCGATCCGGCGGGTGAGTTTCCGCGTCGACTCGTGGGTGCGGACCAGGCCGATCCGTGGAAGCTTCACATGTCGCCGATCAGCGTCGGCGAGACCGAACGCGCCGGTGGTGAACCGGCATGACGACATGCCACGCTTGCCCCGGAACCGCGGGAACCGGACCGCCGCGCCTTTTCGGCGTCCCGACCGGGAATCCGCCCAGTTCGACAGGGCCGTCGCCAGGTTCGCCAGACCCGAGGAGTAGGCCTCCTTCGAGTTCTCCGCCCACCACGGCGCGGCACCATCTTTGGCCTGGTTCCAGTCCTTGCGAAGGTTGTAGGCGGACCAGCTCACGCTCGGTGTCAGATCCGGGTCGGCGATGCCGTAGGAACGCTCCGCGCCGCGCTGGTCGAGGTTCGCCTTCACCCGCGCCAGGCCCCAGTTGAACGCGAAACGCTGCGCACCGCAATGCGACCGGAGCTGTTGCTCCTGCCCGATGGTGGGATCGAGCGCGAATCGGTAGGCCTGGATCACCGACCTCATCCGGTCGCCTCACCCGCAGCGGCCCGGATGCCCGCCTCGGCGCGGCGCCGCGCGGAGCGGCGGCCGTACAGCCGAGCGCACATCGACGTCAACACGTCGACCATGTCCGCGACCAGATCATCGTTGATCTCGGCGTCGTCGAGGACCACGATGCGGCGGCCGGATGCCGACAGCGCAGCCTCGAGATGCTCGACACCGAACCGGGCCAACCTGTCACGGTGCTCAACCACGATCGTCGTCACCGACGGATCCGCCAGCAGCTTCCGAAGTTTCGGGCGATGAGCGGTGAGCCCGGAACCAACCTCGGTCACCGTCGCCGAGAGCACGATCCCGCGCTCACCGCACCGCTCGGCCACCCGACCCGCCTGCCGTTCCAGATCCGCCCGCTGATCCGACGACGACACCCTGCAATACGCCACCGCCACACCATCCGTCGCAGCGACAGGAGGGTCGACCAGGATCGTCCCGGTCGGAAGCTGACGAGCAGACACAGGCAACGTCCCAGCATGAAACCAGTTCAACGCGGTCCGGTACGAAACCCCCTGACCGGCAGCCCACTCCTTCAACCTCACATACACAAAACTACATCAAATAACGCAAACTTACTCGATATGGCGAACAGTTGACACCCTGCCGAAGCAGATCCGCCGCCCCGAGTAGCGCCGTGACGTGCACATCGTGTCCGCACGCGTGCATCACGGGGACGTCGTTGCCGTCGCCGTCGGCGGTACGCACGGCGCTGGCGTAGGGGAGGCCTGTCGCTTCCTTCACCGGCAGCGCGTCCATGTCTGCACGTAGCAGGACCGTCGGGCCGTCCCCATTGCGGAGCACCCCGACCACGCCGGTGCCGCCGATGCCTGGGAACACCTCGTATCCGGTGACCCGGAGTCGGTCGGCCACCTTCTTCGCGGTCTCGTGTTCCTGGTGCGACAGTTCCGGGTTCGCGTGTAGGTCGCGGTAGAGGTCCTCGAGGCCGGCACGCACCTCGGAGAGTTTCTCGAGTACGCCACTGGCTGCGTTCGACGAAGCGCTCATGCCTGAACACGGTAGCGCGGCTCGGTGCGAAAATGATTCGAACGGCAAACGACCGGTGACACCTGCAGGGTCGAGGGCCACGATGGTAGACACCATTCGTTCTCCTGTACGGAGATGACAGCCATGTCCACCTCGATTCCCGAACAACCTTCGATTTCTGTCACCGACACGGACTCGGTCGACGCCTACGCGCAGCGCATCGTCGATGCCACCCTCGGCGCGATCGACGTGTTCTCCATCTATCTCGGCGACCGGCTCGGCTGGTACCGCAGTCTCGCCTCCGATGGTCCCGCCACCGCCGATGAGCTCGCCACCCGCACCGGAACGCATCCGCGGTATGCACGCGAGTGGCTCGAACAGCAGGCGGTGACCGGGTTGCTCTCTGTCGACCACGACGATCCTCCGTGCTTCACCCTGTCGCCTGCCGGTGCGGAAGCGCTCACCGACGAGCGGAGCCTGGCGTATCTGACTCCACTGCCTCGCATCCTGACCGGAGGCGCGATGCAGATGCCTGCGCTGCTCGAGGCGTATCGCACCGGAGGTGGGGTCGGCTGGGCGCACTACGGAAGCGATGCACGGGAGTCGCAGGCCGATGTGAACCGGCCGTGGTTCGAGCTGGCGTTGCCCGGGGCGCTGCAATCGGTACCCGAAGTCGACGACCTGCTCCGCACACCTGGGGCTGTGATCGCCGACATCGGTTGCGGTGGTGGATGGTCCACCATCGCGCTTGCCCGCGCCTATCCGGACTCCATGTTGCACGGATTCGACATCGACCCGGCCACGGTCGAGCTCGCTCGTTCGAATGTGGAATCGGAACAAGATGTGGCACAGCGGATCACGATTGCCGAAGTGGATGCGTCCGGGCTACCGGAGGTGACCTTCCAGGCGGTGTTCGCATTCGAGTGCATTCACGATATGCCGCAGCCGGTGCAGGTGCTCGCGGCAGCACGCCGCGCGCTCGTGCCGGGCGGTGCGGTGATCGTGATGGACGAGGCCGTCGGAGAGGAGTTCACCGCGCCGGGAAACGAGGTCGAGCGACTCATGTACGGCTACAGCTTGATGTTCTGCCTCCCCGACGGGATGAGCCGGCAACCGAGCGTGGGGACGGGCACCGTCATGCGTCCCGCCACCCTGCGGAAGTATGCGCAGGAGGCCGGCTTCACCCGGATGGATGTCCTCCCGATCGAGGACTTCAGTTTCTTCCGGTTCTACCGGCTGTCGGGCGGGTGAAAACCTGCCACATGCGGTAGACAGTCGAGAATGCCCACCGAATCGACGCTGCTGTTCGTTCTCGATCTGACCGGCACGTTCGTCTTCGCGCTCAATGGCGCGTTGACCGCGGTCCGCGCGGCACGGCTCGACATCGTCGGCGTGATCACGCTGGGCATGTTCACCGCGCTGGGTGGCGGGGTGATCCGGGACATCCTCCTCGACGCGTTACCGCCGGCCACGTTCCTGGACTGGCGTTATCTCGCGGTGGCGGCAGCAGGTGGGTTGATTGCGTTCGCCCTGAGTCGGGTCCTGGACCGCCTCGCTCTCCCCATCACGGTCCTCGATGCCATCGGCCTGAGCGTGTTCGCGGTCCTCGGCGCAGCCAAGGCTCTGGCCCTCGACTTCGGGATCCTCCAGGCGGTCCTCGTCGGTACGATCACCGCGGTGGGCGGTGGAACCATCCGCGATGTCATGGTGCGTCGAATTCCCACGGTCCTGACCAGCGAGCTCTACGCGATTCCTGCTTTGATCGGCGCGCTCGGGTTCGCGACCGCGTACTCCCTCGGTTTCGGCGGAACAGCCGCACTCCTCGGCGCTGCCGCAGTGTGTTTCGCGATCCGGATGGTCGGCGTCGGCTTCTCCCTGAATGCACCGAAGCCGCCCGGGCAACAACTCGATTCTTAGAGAAGTGGCCGACCGAGACCTTGTTCCCTCCGCGTCCTCAGAGAAGTAGTTCCTTGAGTGAATTCAGGTGGGCGCGTGTGAGAGAGGCTGCCGTCAGGGCATCACGCGAGTCGATCGCGTTGTAGATGCGTTCGTGTGTGGCGTGGTCGGCGTCGTCTCCATGTGCGCCTCGGAGACGGAGCATGTCGACCATCGCCTGACGGCTGCGCGGCGCGAAGTGAGTGAACAGTTCGAGCAGGATCGCGCTGTGCGCTGCCAGCAGGATGCCGCGATGAAAAGCGAAGTCGGTGTCGACGTGCTCTTCTATGTCCACTCGATGCTTCGCGCGGTCGACCAATGCCCGGCGCAGGTTCTCGAGTTCCGAGGGAGTGCGGCGTTCGGCCGCCAGAGCAGAAGCCTCGACCTCGATCGCGATGCGAGCCTCGATGACGGCGACGATGTCGGCGCGATGCAGCACGGCATCCCAGTTCTCCGGAATATCGAGGGCGGTGACGAACACCCCTGCCCCTTGACGCGAAGCGAGTACCCCTTGACCGGCGAGTTGCCGGATCGCCTCGCGCACGGTCGAGCGGCCGACTCCGAGCTGAGGGGCGAGCGTGGTCTCCCCGGGCAACTTGTCCCCCACGTTCCACTCTCCGTCTCTGATTCGCGAAAACAGCAGTTCAGCGGCCTGTTCGGCAAGTGACTCACGACGGACGAGCGACATGCCGCCATTCTCCCATGCCAGGCTCGACATCCTTCAACTCCTCAGCTTGTCTGAGGAGTTGTGGTAGTGTCGCCGCATGCTCATCCTCGGATTCCTTCTTCTTCGCCGCCACGGCGGGGTGTAGCCCGACCGGCTCCCGTCGTGGAGCCCGAACGCGCCGGTCGACACTTCACGACCCGCAGAAGGAACCACGAACATGACCGCCTTCCCCAGCATCAACACTCCCGCCGGACGGGTACCCGCCGATGCTCCGTCCTGGAATCGGCAGACGCACTCACAGATGCCCTCACACCGCTACCGTGATGTGTACTCACGCTTGGAAGTTCCACTCACAGAGCGTGACTGGCCGTCCAAGCGCTTGACCACAGCCCCGCTGTGGGTACCGGTCGATCTGCGCGACGGCAATCAGGCGCTGGCGGAGCCGATGGATCCCGCCCGCAAGCGCCGATTGTTCGAGCTGATGGTCGCGATGGGTTACAAGGAGATCGAGGTCGGCTATCCGTCGGCCTCGCAAACCGACTACGACTTCGTCCGCCTCATCGCCGAGACCGACATCGCACCCGACGACGTCACGATCGTCGTGTTCACTCCGGCCCGCCGCGACCTCATCGAGCGCACTGTCGAGTCGGTCCGAGGCGTCCGCAATGACGTTGTCATCCACATGTACACCGCGACCGCACCGACGTGGCGCGATGTCGTACTCGGGCACGACCGCACGGCGCTCACCGAATTGATCATGTCCGGAGGCCGGGATGTGCTCGAATTCGCCGGCGACCTCGCGAATGTGCGTTTCGAGTTCTCACCCGAGGTTTTCAACCTCACCGAGCCCGACTTCGCCCTCGAGGTCTGCGATGCGATGACGAAGCTGTGGGATGCTTCGCCGCAGCGTCCGGTCATCCTCAATCTGCCGGCGACCGTCGAGATCGCAACGCCGAACGTGTATGCCGATCAGATCGAATACATGCACAAGAACCTCGATCGTCGCGATGCGGTGATCCTGTCCGTGCACCCACACAACGACCGCGGTACCGGTGTCGCGTGTGCCGAACTCGCCGTCCTGGCCGGAGCACAGCGCGTCGAAGGCTGCATTTTCGGCAACGGGGAGCGCACAGGCAATGTCGATATCGCCACCCTCGCTCTGAACCTGCATGCGCAGGGCATCGATCCGATGATCGACTTCTCCGACATCGACGAGATCCGCCGCACCGTCGAGCACGCCAACCGCATCGAGATCCATCCCAGGCATCCGTATGTCGGCGACCTCGTGCACACCGCCTTCAGCGGCACCCACCAAGACGCGATCAAGAAGGGTTTCGCCGAGCACCATGCCCGTGCGGCCGCCGAGGGCCGTCGAGGCAGCGAGACCGAGTGGCGCGTGCCCTACTTGCCCATCGACCCCGCCGACCTCGGCCGCAGCTACGATGCCGTCATCCGGGTGAACTCGCAGTCCGGCAAAGGCGGTATCGCCTACCTGCTGGAGGCCGAGTACGGCATCGAACTGCCCCGGCGTCTGCAAATCGACTTCGCCCGCCACATACAGAAGCACACCGACGCCACCGGCAGCGAAGTCACCGCATCACAACTGTGGGACATCTTCGAGACCGAGTACATCTTCACACCCGGCGACAAGCCCGCCATCGAACTGACGGGCTTCCATACCACCGAGGAGACCACGACTCTCACACTGCGCGTGAACAACTCCGAGCACACCAGCTCGCATCACGGCGTCGGCCCGGTGGAGGCCGTCACCGAAGCACTCGCTCGTGTCGGGATCTCGCTGGACGTCCTCGCCCTGCATCAGACCAGCATCGGCTCCGGCAATGACAGCGACGCGCTCACCCTGATCGAGTACCGCAGGGGCACAGTCACGCGGTGGGCTGCCGGCAAGAGCCGATCCGTGCTGACCGCCACCCTCGGGTCCGTCATCGGCGCTGCGAACACCGACCCGAGAGCAGCTCTCACACGATGATCAGACTTCGGCGGTGATCGACTGTGTCACTACCGATTTGGCCCACCGGTAATCGGCCTTGCCTGCGGGGGAGCGGACGATCTCCGGCATCACGACGACATGCCGGGGGACCTTGTATCCGGCGATGACGGTTCGGCAGTGTTCGGCGAGTTCCTCCTGCGTCGGCTCGTGCGCACCCTCGCGTAGCTGCACGACCACCGAAACCGTCTCACCCAGACGGGGATCCGGCACACCGGTGACGAGTGCGTCCTCCACCGCGGGATGACCTTTGACGGCCTCCTCGACCTCTTCGGCGTAGATCTTCTCGCCGCCACTGTTGATGCAGGCCGAGCCGCGTCCGAGCACGATGATCGAGCCGTCCGCCTCGACCGTGGCGAGGTCGCCGAGCAGCGACATGCGGGTGCCGTCCACCACGGGGAAGGTCGCGGCAGTCTTCTCCGGGTCGTTGAAGTAGCCCACCGGAACGTGCCCGACCCGCGCGAGGTAACCGATGGTGCCGGAACCGGGTTCGACCGTCGAGTAGTCGGTGTCGACGACACGCACCTTCGGGGATGCGGCCAGCCGCTGCTTGCCGTCCTCACCGGGGGTGAGGGGGCCGTTGGCCCCCGATTCGGACGAGCCGAAGGAGTTGAGCAACATGACGTTGGGCAGCAGTTCCTTCAATCGGTCGCGCACGCTGATCGACCAGAGGGCACCGCCCGAGCCGATGACGAACAGCGAACTCAGGTCGAAGTCGTCGCGGCTCTCGGCGAGGACGTCGGCGATGGGCCTGCTGATCGCGTCTCCGACGACCATGAGCACGGCTGCCTTGTGTTCGTCGACCTGCCGCAGTGCTTCCACGGGTTCGAAGTTCCGCATGATCACCTGAGGGAAGCCCATGAACAGCCCCATGAACACGGCGTACATGGCGGCGCCGTGCATCAGGGGAGCGGTGACGACATACGTCAACGGATGCTCGTTGGCGGCGGCCGCGGCGGCAAGCGCCTCGGGGCTGCTGTGCGGGTCGCCGTACGCGTTACCTCCGCCGAGCGCCGCGAAGTAGAAGTCCTCGTGCCGCCACATCACGCCCTTGGGCATGCCGGTGGTGCCGCCCGTGTAGAGGATGTAGAGGTCGTCGTCGCTGCGGGGGGCGAAGTCGCGCTCGTCGGAGGCGTTCGCGACGGCGTCGCCGTACCGCACGACGGTGACCTCGGCGAGCGCGGCTGCATCGTCGAGCGCCGGCGTGGGGGCATCGCCGACGACCACGATGTGTTGCAGATGCGGGCACTCGGGCAGGACCTCGGCGACGAGGTCGGTGAGGTCTGCGTCAACGATGAGCGCGACGAGTTCGGCGTTGTTGTAGAGATACTCGAGTTCGGCGCCCACGTATCGGAAATTGATGTTGATGGGGACGGCTCGGATCTTCATGGCGCCGAGCATCGTGTCGAGGTATTCGAGGCTGTTGCGCATGTGTAGTCCGACGCGGTCGCCGGGTTCGACCCCCGCTGCGGCGAGGTGGTGCCCGATCCGGTAGGCGGCGGCATCGTATTGCGCGTAGGTGTGCGATCGGTCGCCGCAGACGAGGGCCGTGCGATCGGGAATTGCGTCGACCACCGCTTCGGTGAGGTCGGCCAGATTCAGAGACATGGTGCTGTTCCTTCCGATCGGTCCCGCGACGACGCCCATCACACCCCTGCCCGAAATGTGCTTTACGCCACTCTGGAGAAAAGTAGAACACATATCAGTTTGGCCTACAACAGAGGCTTCCGACCAGCGGAAACAAAACAACGGTCGGCCGGCAGATGCCGGCCGACCGTTGTCGGTGGAGCTGGGTGAAGACGCCGCGTCAGGACACGCGTTCGAAGATTGCTGCGAGACCTTGCCCGCCGCCGATGCACATGGTCTCGAGGGCGTAGCGGCCCTCGCGACGGTGCAGTTCACGCGCGAGAGTGGCAAGCATGCGGCCACCGGTCGCGCCGACGGGGTGGCCGAGCGAGATACCGGAACCGTGGATGTTGGTGCGCTCGAAGTCTGCGGCACCGAACTTCCACTCGCGGGTCACGGCAAGCGCCTGCGCGGCGAATGCCTCGTTGAGCTCGATCACGTCGACATCCGCGAGGACGATACCGGCCTTGGCGAGGGCGATCTCGGTCGCGGGCACCGGACCGATACCCATGATCTTCGGCGCAACACCGGCCACACCCCACGACACGACGCGCACGAGCGGGGTCAGGCCCAGCTCGGCAGCCTTCTCCGGGGTCGTGACGATCGCCATCGACGCTGCGTCGTTCTGGCCGCTGGCGTTACCTGCGGTGACGGTGGCATCGGGATCCTGCTTGCCCATGATCGGGCGCAACGCTGCGAGGGACTCCACCGTGGTGTCGGCACGCGGGTGCTCGTCGGTGTCGATGACCGTGTCGCCCTTACGCGAGCTGACCGTGACGGGGATGATCTCCTCGGCGAGGATGCCTGCCTGCTGAGCGGCCACCGCGCGACGGTGCGATTCGGCGGCGAGCTCGTCCTGTTCCTGACGGCTGATGCCGTACTCGGCGCGCAGGTTCTCGGCGGTCTCGATCATGCCGCCGGGCACCGGGTAATGCTTGCCGCCGGCGGTCGAGCGGGCACGGGCGAGACCGTCGTGCATCTGGACACCGGTTCGGGCGCCGCCCCAGCGGATGTCGGTCGAGTAGAACGCGGCGTTGCTCATCGACTCGGCACCACCGGCGACGACGAGTTCGTTGTCGCCGTTGCCGACCTGCAGCGCGGCCTGGATGACGGCCTGCAGACCGGAGCCGCAGCGACGGTCGATGTGCATGCCCGGCACGGTGACCGGAAGACCGGCGTCGAGCGCGACGACACGACCGATGGCCGGGGCCTCGCTGTTGCCGTTGCAGTGACCGAGGATGACGTCGCCGACCTCGTCGGGCGACACACCCGTGCGCTCGAGCAGACCCTTCAGTGCCGCAACACCGAGATCGACGGCGGTGAGGGACTTGAACATTCCGCCGTAGCGGCCGATGGGGGTACGGACCGGCTCGCAGATGACAACTTCGCGCATGATGACCTTTCGAGAAGAGAACGTGACGGCAGAAACCGTCACATGAAGCGGCCGCCGGTGACCTCGAGGACGGTTCCGGTCATGTACGACGACATGTCGGATGCGAGGAACAATGCCACGGAAGCGATTTCGTCTACCTCGCCGGGGCGTCCCATCGGGATCTCGGCCATCTTCTGGTCCCACGCCTTCTGGGGCATGGCCTCGGTCATCGCCGAACGGATCAGGCCGGGCTGGATCGCGTTGACACGCACGCCGTGGTGCGCCATCTCCTTCGCGGCGGCCTTGCTCAGGCCGATGATGCCTGCCTTCGCGGCGGAGTAGTTGGTCTGGCCGACCATGCCGACCTTGCCGGACAGCGACGAGATGTTGACGATCGAGCCGCGCTTGGCCTCACGCATGATCGCTGCGGCCTTGCGGGTGCCGTGCCAGGTGCCCTTGAGGTGCACGTCGATGACGAGGTCGAAGTCCTCTTCGGTCATGGTGCGCATCGTCGCGTCGCGCGTGATGCCCGCGTTGTTGACCACGACATCGAGGGAACCGAAGCCGTCGACCGCCTCGGCCAGGAGGGTGTCCCAGTCGCCGGCTTCGACCACGTTGGCCTTGACCGCGCGAGCGACGTCGTGTCCGCCGAGCTTCTCCGCCGCCGCGGTGGCGGCGTCGAGATCGAGGTCGCCGATGACGACGCGGGCGCCGGCAGCAACGAAGTTCTGGGCGATCGCGAAGCCGATACCCTGGGCGCCACCCGTGATCACGGCAGTACGGTTCTCCAACAGCGACATCTGGAATCCTTTCGAGGGGACCTGAGCTGTCCCCGAAATGGGTCGATGCCTTCGAATATATCCAGGAGACCGGGCAGATTACCCTTCTGAATCCATCGAGACTGCCTATACGGGGATGGCGCCATTCGTATTGGACACAGTCCGATGCGGCCTCGAAAGTGGTAGTCATGACACTTGCGACTCCGACCCCCGAGGTCGACGAAGACGACTTCCGCGAGATCCTCGCCCAGACCCGCGCATTCGTGCGCAACGTCGTGGTCCCCCGCGAGCAGGAGATCGCCGACACCAACGCGATTCCCGACGACATCCGCCAGGCAGCCAAGGACATGGGCCTGTTCGGGTACGCCATCCCGCAGGCGTGGGGCGGTCTCGGCCTGAATCTCCAGCAGGACGCCGAACTCGCGATGGAACTCGGCTACACGACCCTGTCGCTGCGGTCGATGTTCGGCACCAACAACGGCATCGCAGGTCAGGTCCTCGTCAACTTCGGCACCGACGAGCAGAAGCAGCAGTGGCTCGAGGGCATCGCCTCCGGCGACGTCGTCGCGTCGTTCGCGCTCACCGAGCCCGGCGCCGGCTCCAACCCGTCGGGCCTGCGCACCAAGGCCGTCCGCGACGGCGACGACTGGGTGATCACCGGCGAGAAGCGTTTCATCACCAACGCCCCACTCGCGAACCTGTTCGTCGTGTTCGCCCGCACCCGCCCGGCCGACGAGAACGGCACCGGCATCGCGGTGTTCCTCGTCCCCGCCGATACCGACGGCGTGCAGGTGGCAGGCAAGGACGCCAAGATGGGCCAGGAAGGCGCCTGGACCGCGGACGTGCACTTCAACGAGGTGCGCGTGTCGAATGCGGCGCTCGTCGGCGGCAGCGAGGACGTCGGATACAAGGCCGCGATGGTCTCGCTCGCCCGCGGCCGCGTGCACATCGCCGCGCTGTCGGTCGGCCAGGCGCAGCGTGCCCTCGATGAGTCGGTCGAGTACGCCGCCACCGCCACGCAGGGCGGAAACCCGATCGGCAACTTCCAGCTCGTGCAGGCGATGATCGCCGACCAGCAGACCGGTGTCATGGCCGGGCGCGCCCTGGTGCGCGACGCCGCGCGCGCATGGGTCGAGGAGACCGACCGTCGTATCGCCCCGTCGGTCGCGAAGCTGTACTGCACCGAAATGGTCGGTAAGGTCGCCGATCTCGCGGTGCAGATCCACGGCGGCACCGGCTACATGCGCGAGGTCCCGGTCGAGCGCATCTACCGCGACGTGCGTCTGCTGCGTCTGTACGAGGGCACCAGCGAGATCCAGCGCCTGATCATCGGCGGCGGACTCGTCAAACAGGCACAGCGCTCGTCGTAACCGCTTCGCGCAAAGGCAGCCACATCCCGTCGACGGGGTGTGGCTGCCTTTTCCGTGTGCGGATCGACCGGCTCTGAAACGCGCTACGCCAACTGGGCGCGTAGGTCGGTCTTGAGGATCTTCCCTGCCGCCGACGTGGGGAGGGAATCGAGCACCACGACGTCGCGAATCTTCTTGTACGGCAGGACCCGCTCGGCCACGTAGGCCATGAGCTCGTCCTCGTCGACGTCGGCACCGGCGAGCGGCACGACGAACGCCACGGGCTCCTGACCCGTCGCACCCACATCGCGACCGACCACCGCGGCCGTCGACACGGACGGGTGCGTCACGAGGATCTCCTCGAGCTCACGCGGATACACGTTGTAGCCCTTGTAGATCAGCATGTCCTTCGCGCGGTCTGCGATGAACAGGTAGCCGTCGTCGTCGCGGTAGGCGATGTCGCCGGTCGCGAGCCAGCCGTCCACGTACTGCTCGGCCGTGATCTCGGGGTGTCCGAGATAGCCGTCGGTGACCTGAGGGCCACGGATCCACAGTTCGCCGCGTTCGTTCGGCCCGACCGTCGCGGTCGTATCGCCTTGCGGGCGGATCTCGATCTGCGTGTCGAACACGGGAAGGCCGACGCTACCGATCCGGTAGCCGAGGCCCCGGACGAGCGGCATCGCCGTGACGACGCACGTGCCTTCGGTCAGGCCGTAACCCTCGGCGATCGTCGCGTTGGGGAACGCAACGCCGAGCGCTTCGAGCGTGACGTGATCGATCGGGGCCGCACCGGACGACACCACCCGCACCGTGGACAGGTCGCGGGTCGCGACATCCGGGTGCGTGGCCAGCGCGTGCCACATCGCGGGGCTGCCCGTGATGTAACTGGCGCGATGGATCTCGATCAGCTCGAGCATGCGGGCCGGATCGAAGCGGCCCGCGAGCACCTGAGTGAGACCGCACGCCAGCAGGAACGACGTATTGATCAGCGCATGTGCGTGGAACAGCGGCGACACGACGATCGTCGCCCCCTCGCCGGGAACGACGCCCGCGATGTCGAGGCCGTCGATCTTCTCGAGCGACACCAGCCCGTCGTTCACGACTGTCTGGTACCCGGCACGCCACCCGCACATCTGCGTCACGTTGCCGACGACGTTGCGGTGAAGAACCCGAACACCCTTCGAAATGCCTGTGGTGCCACCGGTGTACGCGATATGTGCGACGTCATCGCCGCTCACCTGCGCGGGCACGAATTCGGTGGAGTGACGAGCCAGCAACTCGTCGAACTGCACCGTGTCGAACTGTATCGTGTCGACTGCCCCGGCCTCGACCGAGTCGTCCGACACGACCGCGATGAGACGGATCGTCGTGTCCGCCGACGCGCCCAGCAGCGTATCGAACTGCTGCGATTGCGTGACGGCCGCGACGGCTCCGGTCTCTTCGATCTGACGACGCAGACCGGGCTGGGGCTGAAGCGGATTCACGAGAGTCACCGCGGCACCGACCCGCAACGCACCGTAGTACGCGACGTGGAAGTCGGCGCAGTTGCCGAGGTGCATGAGCACGACGTCGTGTTCGACGACGCCTGCCGCACTCAACGCACCTGCGAACTGCGCCGACTTCTCGTCGAGCTCGCGATACGACAGAACGCGGTCACCGTCGACGACCGCGGCACGGTCCCCGTACATGGCCGACATACTCGGCGCCCACACCGTCATCGATGTCTGCGGGTAGGACAACGCGGTGTCCAACCATTCTGATCGAGCGGAAGTCATCGTCGATTCCCGGATCAGCGCGGTGCCATGCGAATGGCACCGTCGAGTCGGATGGTCTCGCCGTTGAGGTAGCCGTTCTCGAGGATCGACGTGGCCATACGCCCGAACTCGTCCGGGCGGCCCATCCGCGACGGGTTCGGCACGGTGGCCTCGAGCGATGCACGGACATCGTCGCGAAGACGTGCGAGCAGCGGCGTGTCCATGATGCCGGGGGCGATCGTGTTGACACGAATGTTCTTGCTCGCAAGATCGCGGGCAGCGACGATCGTCATGCCGACGATTCCTGCCTTGGATGCCGAGTAGTTGATCTGGCCGATCTGGCCTTCGTACGCCGCTGCCGACGCGGTCATCACGACCACACCGCGCTCACCGTCGATCGGCTCGAGCTGCGCCATGCGCTCGGCGCCGAGGCGCAGCGCGTTGAACGAACCGATCAGGTTGAGGCGGATGACGAACTCGAAGTCCTCGAGCGACCCGGCCTTGCCCTCCTTGTCGAGAATCCGCATCTTGCGGCCTGCGCCTGCGCAATGCACAACTCCGCGCAGACCACCGCGCTCGTGGGCGACATCGAGTGCGGCAGCGAACTGCTCCGCATCGGTGACATCCGCACCGGCGAACGTCGCGCCGTCACCGAGATCCTTGGCGACATCGGCACCGTTCGACGACGGCAGATCGATGAGGGTGACGTTGCCACCCGCGGCGAGCACACGATGAGCGGTGGCGAGTCCGAGACCGGAAGCACCACCGGTCACTGCGACGGAAAGACCTTTGAGTTCCATGGTTTTTCGATCCTCTAAGTGAGTAAGCGGATATCAGAGCAGTTCGAGAATGGTGGCGTTGGCCATGCCGCCGGCCTCGCACATCGACTGCAGGCCGTAGCGGATTCCGTTGTCGCGCATGTGGTGTACGAGGCGGGTCATGAGGATCGCACCCGAGCCACCGAGCGGATGGCCGACACCGATCGCGCCGCCGAGCGGGTTGAGCCGATCGAGCTTCGCGCCGGTCTCGGCGAGCCATGCGAGCGGTACGGGCGCGAAGGCCTCGTTGATCTCGAATGCGCCGATGTCGTCGATGGACAGTCCCGACTTCGCAAGGGCCTTCTCGGTTGCAGCAATCGGGCCTGTGAGCATCACGACCGGGTCGTCGGCAGCCACAACTGCGGTGTGGATGCGCGCGAGCGGGGTCCATCCCTGCTGCGCGGCGTATTCGCTGGTGGTGATCAGGAGGGCACCGGCACCGTCGGAGATCTGCGAGGAGTTGCCGGCGTGGATGACGCCGTCCTCCTTGAACACGGTCTTGAGCTTGCCGAGCGATTCGAGGGTGCCTCCGCGGCGGATGCCCTCATCGGTGTTCAGACCCGCGATCGGCGCGATCTGCTTCTCGAACGCACCGGCATCGGTCGCGGCCGCGGAGAGTTCGTGGGAGCGGAGCGAGAATTCGTCGAGTTGGGTGCGGGTGAAGCCCCACTTGTCAGCAATCATCTCGGCGCCGATACCCTGGCTGAATCCGTCGATACCGAACCGTTCGAGCACCGCCGGCGGGTAGTTCTCGCCGGGGTTCTTCACCGCGCTCCCCATCGGAACGAGTGACATCGACTCGACACCACCGGCAACGACGACGTCGGCCTGGTCGGCGATCACGGATGCGGCGGCGAACGACACGGTCTGCTGGCTCGACCCGCATGCGCGGTTGATGGTGGTGGCGGGCACCGACACCGGCCAGCCCGCTGCGAACACTGCGCTACGCGACACGATTCCGGCCTGCGCCCCCACCTGGCTCACACAACCCCACTGGACGTCGTCGACAGACGCCGGGTCGAGTCCGGTGCGTTCGGCGAGTGCGCGGAGCACATGAGCCGAGAGGTCGACGGGGTGAATTTCGGACAGGGCACCGTTGCGGCGTCCGATGGGGGAACGGACGGCATCGACGATCACGGCATCGCGCATGTGGATCGGTCCTTTGTTAAATCGAACAAATCGGTCTGGTGGGCAACCGGTGGAGCGAGCACCGGGAAAAGCAGCCGGCCGGGTGGTGGCCCTCACGTCGAGGAGACCACGCACCCGGCCGGTGAGGGAAAGTCTTTCGGCGGAAGCTTCCGTTAGGCGGAAGCTATGCCGGAAGGTCCGGCAACGCTGCGGATGATCTTGCGGTCACGTTCCGGGTTGGCGAACACGAGCACGAGCACCGCGGCGATCGCACCGAGGACGCCGATGATCTGGAACGAGGTGGCATAGCCCTCGGCTGCGGTCGCGGCGTTGTCGACGATCACGCCGGTGCCGTAAGGGGCAACCAGGCCACCGACTGCCATGAGCGCAAGGAACACGCCCATCGTGCCTGCGGTCTGCTGCGGCGGGCACAGCTCGGAGATCGCGGCGTTGATCAGCGGGAAGGCGATGGCGCCGAAACCGTAGCCGATGGAGACGACCGCAACCGCGATGCCGGGGGTTCCGATCGACGGGAGGAAGATCAGAATCGAACCGCAGATGAGCACGCCGACGCTGGGAACGATGATGCGGACCACGCGTGAGGTGTGTCCGCGTCCACGCAGACGGTCGGTGATGGTGCCCGACGAGATCATCAGGAACAGTCCGACGATGGACGGCAGCGCGAACATCGAGCCGGCCTGCAGGGCGCTGTAGCCGAGGCCGACCTCGAAGTAGGACGGCAGCCACGTGAGCACCACGGTGGTGAGTGCATAGACGACCATGATCAGAACTGCGCAGGTCACGAAGGTGCGGGTGAGGAAGATCTTGCGCCACGGCACGGACGGCTCGGTCGGCGCGGACCCCACAGCGGCATCGGCACCCTTGACGGCCTTGGACGTGAAGGGGCCTTCCTTGAAGCCGGGAATCCAGCACGCTATCCACACCAGGCCGAGAACCGACAGCGCGACGATGGCCATCCGCCAGCCGTATTCCACGGTGATGAAGGTCAGGACCGGAGCGAGCGCGATCTTGGCGACCGAGGCGGAACCGGCGAGGAACGCACCGGGCAGACCGCGCTTGGCAGGCGGATGCCACGAGTACGTGGCGGTGTGCATGAGCGCCGAGCTGGGGCCTTCGCCCAGACCGAGCAGCATGCGGCACACGACGAGCACCACGAAACCGCCGGTGACGACGAGCGGCAGCATCACCACCGACCAGGTCAGGCCGAGCGCGAGCAGGGCCCACTTGAGAGTCAGCTTCTTCTCGAGCGGTCCGGCGAGGAAGCCGCCGATCGTGAACGTCACGAAGAACAGCGAACCGACCAGGCCGATCTGCGACGACGTCAGCCCGAATTCACGGGCGAGCGGCTGGGCGATGATGCCGAGCACTGCCTTGTCGGCGTAGTTCACGACGTAGAGGAAGATGACCAGCCCGGTCATGCCCCATGCTTTGCCGGGTGTCACCTTGAACGGTGTCTTGGATTCGGATGGCCCGGGGCCATCGTGGGTACTCGCGGTACCGTTCACGACTTCACCTGTGGTCACGTGGGAGTCCCTTCAAAGACTCGGAGGAAAACCGACGCGGGCCGCACTCTGCCTCGCAATCGGCGTGGAACGTCACGCCTGGCGTTGGAATTCATTCAACGTGACCGAACTCACCGAGCGCAAAGAGCCTTACGCGAACAGATCGATCACCAGAACCTATGACCCATCACAATCGACGGAGATATTGGTCTGCGCTAACCGATCGATAGCCGATCGGTGCTGGTCCACCCCCGAAAGCTGTTGCATGCTGACTGGGATACCAATTCGGGTCACGCATGCCCGAACGCACCGTGACCGACGAGGACAGGACGCCATGAACTCCACCGCCTCCACCGACGAGCTCCCCTCGTCCACCGCACCCCTTGCGGGAGTACGGGTGGTCGAAGTATCGAGCTTCGTGGCTGCCCCGCTGTGCGGCATGACCCTCGCCGCACTCGGCGCCGATGTCATCCGTATCGACCCGATCGGCGGAGCCGCCGACTACAAGCGCTGGCCGCTGACCGAGGACGGGGAGTCGATCTACTGGGCGAATCTGAACAAGGGCAAGCGCTCGTTCGCCGCGAACTTTCGTGACCCCCAGGCCCACAAAGTTATTCGCGACCTCATCATCGACGCGGGCATCGTCGTCACCAACCAGGCCGGACGCGACTGGCTCGACTACGACGAGCTCGCCGCGATCCGCCCCGACCTGATCCACGTGCAGGTCCTCGGACGCGCCGACGGCACCGGCGCCGTCGACTACACCGTCAACGCCGCCGCCGGGTTCCCCCAGGTCACCGGACCCGAGAATCTCGACGACCCCGTCAACCACGTGTTGCCTGCGTGGGATGTCTCGTGCGGCCTCTACGCCGCGCTGTCCATCGCGTCCGCGGTGTACCGCCGCGAGATCACCGGCGCCGGAACCAAAATCGTTCTCCCCCTGGAGGATGTCGCATTCGCAACGGTCGGCAATCTCGGCTACATTGCCGAGGCCCAGCTCGGCCTGACGGGCCGAGGCCGCGTCGGCAATGCGGTCTACGGCACCTACGGCTGCGACTTCGCGACCTCGGACGGCGCCCGGTTCATGACCGTTGCACTGACCCCGCGACACTTCCGCGACCTCACCGAACTGACCGGCACGACCGCGGCCGTCACCGCTGTGGAAGCCGCGCTGGGCGCCGATTTCCGCGACGAAGGCGAGCGCTACAAGCACCGGGCAGTGCTGAACGGCCTGTTCTCGCCGTGGTTCGCTGCACGGACGGCAACCGAGGTCGAAGCCGCGCTCGACGGAACCTCGATCCTGCACGAGCGTTACCGCACATTCGCCGAGCTCGCCGCCGACCCACTGGTGACGAAGAATCCGATGTTCCAGCAACTCGACCAGCCGCGCATCGGCACCTACTCTGCAGCCAGCACACCCATGTCGTTCGACGGCGTCCACCCGGCCGTCCGCCCCGCCCCCGCGAACGGCGACGACACTGCCGCTGTCCTGTCCGACCACCTCGGTCTGACCGACGACGAGATCGATGCCCTCGCCGCTGCCGGCGCCGTCCGTACCAAGCAGAAGGACAACGTATGACCCGCCTCGCCCAGACCATCGGACTGACCGAGTTCCAGTCCGAGATCCTCGACAATGTCCGACGGTTCGTCGACCGCGAGATCATCCCGAACGCACAGGAACTCGAGCATTCCGACACCTACCCACAGGCAATCGTCGATCAGATGCGCGAGATGGGTCTGTTCGGTCTGATGATCCCCGAGGAGTACGGCGGGCTCGGCGAATCACTGCTGACCTACGCGCTGTGCGTCGAGGAGCTCGCGCGCGGCTGGATGAGTGTCTCCGGGGTCATCAACACGCACTTCATCGTCGCGTACATGATCCGCCAGCACGGCACCGAGGCGCAGAAGCAGCACTTCTTGCCGCGTATGGCGACCGGCGAGGTGCGGGGCGCATTCTCGATGTCCGAACCGGAACTCGGCTCCGACGTCGCTGCGATCCGCACCAAGGCCAAGCGCGACGCCGACGGCAACTACGTCATCAACGGCCAGAAGATGTGGCTCACCAACGGCGGTAGCTCCACCCTCGTCGCCGCGCTCGTCAAGACCGAGGAGGGCTCCGACAAAGCCCACAAGAACCTCACGGCGTTCCTGGTCGAGAAGCCCGCCGGGTTCGGCGAGGTCGCTCCGGGTCTGACGATCCCCGGCAAGATCGACAAGATGGGCTACAAGGGCATCGACACCACCGAGCTCGTCTTCGACAACTACAAGGCGTCGGCCGACACGATCCTCGGCGGCGAGCCGGGTCGCGGCTTCTTCCAGATGATGGACGGTGTCGAGGTCGGGCGCGTCAACGTCTCCGCTCGCGCATGCGGTGTCGCAATCCGCGCGTTCGAGCTAGCGGTGCGATATGCACAGCAGCGCACCACGTTCGGTAAGCCGATCGCGCAGCATCAGGCGATCGGGTTCTCCCTCGCCGAGATGGCCACCAAGGTCGAGGCCGCGCACCTGATGATGGTCAACGCTGCACGCCTGAAAGATTCGGGCGAGCGCAACGACGTTGCGGCAGGCATGGCCAAGTACCTGACGAGCGAATACTGCTCCGAGGTGACGCAGGCGAGTTTCCGCATCCACGGCGGCTACGGCTATTCCAAGGAGTACGAGATCGAGCGGCTCATGCGTGAGGCCCCGTTCCTGCTCATCGGTGAGGGCACCAGCGAGATCCAGAAGACGATCATCAGCAAGGGCATCCTCCGCGAATACGCGCTGTAGTTCAGCTGCCCTGTCACACATACACCCGGAAGGAAAATCCGTGCAGCGTACGGTGTTCAACGAGGATCACGAAGCATTCCGCGATACGGTTCGCACCTTCATCGCGAAGGAGGTCACGCCGGTCTACGAGCAGTGGGAAGAGGAGGGACATCCCCCGCGTGACTTCTACCGCCGCATGGGCGAACTCGGATTCCTCGGCATCCAGGTTCCCGAAGAATACGGTGGCGGCGGCGAGCAGTCGCTGAAGTTCAACGTGATCCTCGCGGAGGAGGCGTCGGCTGCGGGCGCGTCCTTCGGCTCGTCGTCGGTGCACTCGAACCTGATCCTGCCGTACATCATGCAGAACGCGACCGAGGAGCAGAAGCAGCGCTGGCTCCCCGGGTTCGCTTCGGGCGACCTGATGTTCGCGATCGCGATGACCGAACCCGGCACCGGTTCCGACCTTGCGAACATTGCCACCAGCGCAAAGTTGTCGGAAGACGGCAGCCACTACGTGCTCAACGGATCGAAGACGTTCATCACCGGTGGTGCACTCGCCGACCGCTTGCTCGTCGTCGCGCGTACGACCCCGTACAACCCGGACGACCGTCGCGGCGGCCTCTCCATTCTCGTGGTGGATGCCTCGAGCGAGGGCTACTCCGTCGGCCGCAAGCTGAAGAAGATCGGCCTCAAGACGTCCGACACCGCCGAGCTGTCGTTCGACGACGTCAAGGTTCCGGTCGCGGATCTGCTCGGCGAAGAGGGCAAGGCCTTCTCGTACCTCACGCAGAACCTCGCCCAGGAGCGTCTGACGATCGCGTTCGGTGCAGCCGCCACTGCGTCGGCAGCGATCGCCCACGCCATTGCATACACCAAGGACCGCAAAGTATTCGGTAAGCCCGTTGCCTCGTTCCAGAACTCCAAGTTCGTGCTCGCGGAATGCTCTGCGGAGCTTCAGGCGCTGCAGATCATGGTCGACAACGCGATCGAACTCAATGATCGTGACGAACTGACCGTGCCGGACGCCGCACGCGCGAAGCTGTTCGCGACGGAGACCGCCGGACGCATCATCGACAAGTGCCTGCAGTTGCACGGCGGCTACGGATACATCACCGAGTACCCCATCGCGCGCCTGTACGCCGACACCCGCGTCACCCGCATCTACGGCGGTACGAGCGAGGTCATGAAGACGATCATCGCGAAGGACCTCGGTTTGTGAGGTGATCGGGCTGTAGGCCGGCCACACGCAGAAAGCGCGGGTCGCGTTGTCTCACAGGCAACGCGGTCCGCGCTTTCGCGTGCGTCCTAGTGGAGAACCTGGTCGATCACCAGCACCGTTCCGAGCGCGAGCATCACCACACCCGACACCCTGCTCACGATCGTGGCCGCTGCCGGCCGGGCGCGCAGCACGCGCTTCGCGCCCGCGCCGACCCCCAGATAGACCACGGCGCATGTGATCACGTGCACCACACCGAGCATCACGATCTGCGCCGCGAGTGGCCACGGCCCGGCCGGGTCGGTGAACTGCGGCAGTAACGCCAGGAGCAACAGGAACACCTTCGGGTTGAGACCGCTGACTCCCACACCCTTGACGGTCTGCCGCGTCCACGAGTCGGCTCCGCCCGGTTCGCCTTCCTGTATGACCGACGGACCCGTGAGCATCCCGACCCCGAGCCACATCAGATACGCAGCACCGACGGTAGACAGCACCGCGAGCACCACCGGCGACTGCGCCACCACAGCCGCGACTCCTGCCGCGACGGCCGCGGTCATCGCGAGGTGCCCGAGCAGCATTCCGCTCACCGCAGGCACGACACTCCGATACCGCAGTCCCGCGGTGATCGCGTAGGCCCAGTCCGCGCCGGGCATCAGCACGAACAGTATGGACACCATCCAGAACGCAACAACGACACCGGCAGCCATGGTCACCTCATTTCCGTGCAGTGGACGGGACGACAAGTCCCAGGACAAAGATTAGGAATTTTCGCCTGGAATCTGTTTGCAAGTACTCGCCTCGCATGGGCGTTCTGAGGAAAGATCTTCCACATGGACGCAATTGACAGGAAGATTCTTGCCGAGCTGCAGAAGGACGGTCGTCTCACCATCACGGAGCTCGCCGATCGCGTCCGTCTGAGCATCTCGCCCTGCCACCGGCGCCTACGCGCATTGGAGCGCGACGGAGCGATCAGCGGATACCACGCGCAGCTCGACGCGAACGCGCTCGGCCTCACCTTCGAGGCCCTGGTGTTCGTCACGATGCACACGGCGGAACGCATCACCCTCGACGCATTCGAGACGGACGTGGCAACGATCCCCAATGTCATTCAGGCACAAAGACTGTTCGGCGATCCGGATTATCTGCTGCGCGTCCTCACCCGCGATCTTTCGGCCTTCCAGGAGCTCTACGACGAACAACTTTCCGCACTGCCCGGCGTCCAGCGCCTGAGTTCGACGCTGGTCATGAAACGCGTTGTGGAGAATCGACCCCTGCCTCTGTAGGCCCGAAACGACGCCGCGGTAGACCCGAAACGACACAGTCACCATGAGCCGCTACTCTTCGCGCCATGCGACTGCTCGAGAAATCGAAACGCGTGATCGAGGCCCAACTGAACAACTCCACCATCCGTGCTCTGTCGGGTTCGATGGTGGCGTACGAAGGGCAGATCACGTTCAAATCGGCGGGGTTCGGCGGCGGTGACGGCGTGCTGGCGGGCCTGCGCCAACGCGCGACCGGCGAAGGTCTGTCCCTCATGGAATGCGCGGGCACCGGCGTGGTGTACCTCGCGCGCCGAGCGCAGGACACCACAGTGCTCGAGTTGAACAACGAGACGTTGCAGGTCGAATCCGAGCAGCTGCTCGCGCTCAACGGGAACCTCAATACCAACGTCACGTTCGCCGGGGTACGCGGCGGAATGAGCGGGCAGGGTCTGTTCACGACCACGGTGTCGGGATCCGGTCAGGTGGCGCTGCTCTCGTCGGGTGGCCCGCTCATCCATCTCGAGGTGTCGCCGCAGTACCCGCTCGTCGTCGACCCCGACGCATTCGTGTGCGCGAAAGGGATGCTGACGCAATCGTTCGTGACCGATGTGTCGTGGCGGTCGGCGATAGGTCAGGGCAGCGGTGAAGCGTTCTCCCTCAGGTGGGAGGGCACCGGCGTCGTGTCCATTCAACCGGCGGAACGGTAAGGGCGGGAACATGGCGTTCACGAAGATCAACAGCAAGGTCGTGCGGGTCGAGCTGATGCAGTCGGGGCCCATCATCGCGCGACGCGGCGCGATGCTCTTCTATACCGGCGACGTGCAGTTCGCTCCGCACGGCACTCCGGGCGGCGTCGGCGGCACCCCCGGGCTCGGCGGCATGGCGGGGATGGCAGGCCGGATGCTGCAGGGCGAGCACGAAGCGACGATGATCGCGCAGGGCAAGGGCACCGTGCACTACGGCTTCAAGGGCCTCGAGACCCACATCGTCGACATGTCTGCCGGAGGGGAACTCCGGGTGGAGGCGTCGCGACTGCTTGCCCACACCGCAGGCCTGCAGAGTTCTGTGGTGTCGGCCAACGCGACACCCTCGGGCGGCGGTGGAGGTGGCGGGCTGTTCGGGGCGCTCCGCGGCGCCGCGGCCGGTGCGGTCACCGGTCAGGGCATGTTCACCACTGCACTGTCCGGGTACGGCGCGGCCGTGCTGCTCGCCCACGGCGGCGTATTCGAACTGCAGGTCGGTGGACCGTCGCCGGTTGTCGTCGATCCGCAGGCATACGTCGCCTCGTACGGTGCGGTACGGACCGAACTGAAGTCGTCGATGAGCTGGCGCAATGTGGGGCGCACCGGAGGTGAGTCGATGCAGCTCGAATGCACCGGCCAGGGCATCGTCTATGTGCAGGCATCGGAGGAGAAGCTGTGAGCACCATTCTGAATCCGTCGCACCTGGTGGGCAGCGACAACGTTCCCGGCAACAGTTATGCGTTCAGCATCGATCTGCAGTCGCCCTGGTTCCTGTCGAAAGGCGCGATGATCGCCTATTACGGGCAGATGCAGTTCAACGCCCTCACTCATGACCTGAGCGGGCAGATCCTGCAGATGGTGGCGCGGCAGTTCTCGGCGCCGATGTACCTCGGGGACTACGTCGTGGCCAGCGGTCACGGCAAGCTGATCCTCGGCGACCGCGGATACGACATCAACTCGTACGATCTCGACGCCGGCAACCTCACGATCCGGCAGGCCAGCCTGCTCGCGTTCGAACCGGGACTGTCGCTGAACCAGTCGATCGTTCCCGGATTCCTCACGCTGATCGGCACCGGCAAGTTCCTGGCGTCGTCGAACGGGCCGGTGATGTTCGCCGAGCCGCCGCTACGCGTGGATCCTGAGGCCCTCGTCGGCTGGGCCGACTGCCCTTCGCCCAGCCACCACTACGACGAATCGTGGATCACCAGCCATCTGGCAGCGGGCGCGCGACGATTCGGTGTGCAGTCGGGGGAGGAACGCCAGTTCGATTTCACCGGCGCGGGCACGGTGCTGATCCAGTCGAGCGAGAAGGTCATCCACGATTCGTCGATCGTGCGCACCATCGAGGGTCATCTGCCCGGCTTGTCGTCGAGCGGACTACAGCGGATCAATCAGGTGGTGTCGCAGCAGATACAGCAGCAACAGCAGTAACACACCCTTGGCCAACACTGGGTACAGCACAGATCAACCACTTTACTTTTGTGACTACGATCACACACTAGGGTAGCCTAACCGGAGGTAAGGTTTGGGCAACCTAAGAAGTTGTCGTCGGTTACAGGAATGGTGGCTCATGATCGTCTGCAGTTGCCACGCACTCACACATCATCACATCGAGGCCGAGGTCGCAGCCGGCGCACGCTGCACCCGCGAAGTGAGTGCGGCCTGCCGAGCAGGCACCGACTGCGGCAACTGCGTCCGCAACATCTCGGCGATCATCCGGCAAGCCCGCGCTCAGAGTGAGATCATCGAACTCGAGACCGCCGTGTAGCCAGCCCCTATCCGGCGGTGAAACCCGATGGTTCACCCCGGGAGGTGCCATGAAGGGCGACAAGAAGGTAATAGAACTACTCAACGAGCAGCTCACCGCCGAGCTCACCGCGATCAACCAGTATTTTCTTCACTCGAAGATGCAGGAAGACCGTGGATGGACGAAACTCGCCTCGCACACGCGCGCCGAGTCGTTCGACGAGATGCGGCACGCCGAGACGCTCACCGACAGGATCCTGTATCTCGACGGACTCCCCAACTATCAGCGGCTCGGTTCGCTGCGACTGGGTCAGACCGTCAAGGAGATGCTCGAATCGGATCTCATCGTCGAGGTCGAAGCGCGTGATCGGCTCCGCAAGGGATCCGAGTACATGCGTTCGGTCAGCGACATCACGTCGGCGAACATCTTCGAGTCGATTCTCGCCGACGAAGAAGAGCACATCGACTACCTGGAAACCCAGCTCGACCTGCTGGAGCAGCTCGGCGAGCCGCTCTACCTGGCCAAGCATGTGACGCCGGAAGAATAAAAGCAACACCATGTGAGGGCGGCCCCATCGGGGTCGCCCTCACATGCGTCTGCGATGAGTTCCGGCCGGTTCGGCAGTCGGTATCCGTTGGATGGCACGGCACCCCGTCGGGCCCCCACCGGAAGGACACCTCATGGCCGCACCCTCCCTCGGCAGCATGCTTCTGTCGAGCACGAACCCTGAGCGCCTGCGCGACTGGTACGTGAGCGCATTCTCGGTGAAGTCGGAGCGCACACCCGGCGAACCCGCCTACGACGTACTCGATTTCGACGGCTTCTACGTCATGCTCGACCGTCGCGCCGATATCGGCGCACACAATCCCGAGCCCGGACGCCTGATCATCAACCTCGAAGTCTCCGGTGCGCGAGACATCGTTGCCCGACTCGACGAACTCGGCACGAAATGGCATTCTCCGCTCGAGGATCGCGACGGCAGCCTGTTCGCTACAGCGATCGACCCCGACGGCAACTACGTACAACTCGTCGATCTGAGCGACGAAGCCAAAGCGGCCATGACCTGAGGCGCTCGCATCGGACTGTGGGTGATGGCACCCTGGTGAACGTGACCGAGCGGAAGCGTCCGGATGTGAGTTTCGAGACGTGGATCGAACGACAGATCCGCGTCGCGCAGGAACGCGGCGACTTCGACAATCTTCCCGGCGCAGGCAAACCCATCCCGGATCACGGGAACGACGAGATGTGGTGGATCAAGAACTATCTCAAGCGTGAGGGATTGCCGGGGGAGGCGCTGCTGCCACCGGAACTACAGTTGCGCAAGGAAATCGAACGCCTGCCGGAGTCCGTGCGGACGGTGCCCACCGAACGGGACGTACGACAGATCGTCGCCGATCTGAACCGCCGGGTCGCCGCGTGCATGCTCTCGCCGCAGCGCCTACCCGTGCCGCTGCACAAGGTCGACGTCGACGACGTGCTCGAAACCTGGCGGATCGAGCGACAACGACGGCGCACGCAGGCGAAGGAAGCTCTGGCCACGCCACCGTCGCAGCCACCCACCCAGAAGGGCAGCAAAGCTGCCCGTGCGTGGTTCTGGCGGCGGTAGCTACCACAAGCGCGCACGGGCAGCGTCGGCTGCGCTACGTCAGGGAGGCTCCGGTTGCAGCCCGCACCTGCTCCTCGGACACGCCCGGTGCGGTCTCGACCAGCTTCAAGCCGCCGGCGGTGACATCGACGACGGCAAGATTCGTGATGATCCGCTGCACCACGCCCTCACCGGTCAGCGGAAGCGAGCACTTCTCGACGATCTTCGGGTTGCCCTGCTTGTCGGTGTGCTCCATCAAGACGATCACCTTGCGGGCACCGTGCACCAGATCCATCGCACCGCCCATGCCCTTGACCATCTTGCCGGGCACCATCCAGTTCGCCAGATCACCCGTCTGGGAAACCTCCATGCCGCCGAGCACGGCGGTATCGATGTGGCCGCCGCGGATCATCCCGAAACTCAACGACGAATCGAAGAACGCCGAACCCGGATTGACCGTGACGGTCTCCTTACCCGCGTTGATCAGATCCGGATCGATCTCGTCCTCGGTCGGATACCGCCCGGTACCCAGGATCCCGTTCTCGCTGTGCAGGGTCACCCGCACACCTTCGGACAGATAGTTCGGGATCAAGGTCGGCAGGCCGATACCGAGATTGACATACTCACCCGGCGACAGTTCCCGCGCGGCACGCGCCGCCATCTCGGTACGCGACCAGCCGACCGCTCCGGTGGTATCCACGCTGGTGCTCATACTCAGGCTCCCTTCGCAGCGCTGACGGTGCGCTTCTCGATCTGCTTGTCCTGCACACCCGTGTGCACGATCCGGTCGACGAACACGCCCGGCAGATGCACCTGCGCCGGATCGATCTCGCCCGGTTCGACGAGTTCCTCGACCTGCACGATGCACACCTTGCCCGCCATCGCCGCGAGCGGGTTGAAGTTCATCGCCGCCTTGTTGAATACCAGATTGCCCTCGGTGTCGCCCTTGAGCGCGTGTACCAACGAGTAATCCGCGTTGATCGACTCCTCGAGCACATACCGCTTGCCGCGGAACTCACGGACCTCCTTCGCCGGCGACGCGATCTCCACGGACCCGTCGGCGGCGTACCGCCACGGCAGACCACCCTCGGAAATCGGCGTACCCACACCCGCCGGGGTGAAGAACGCCGGAATACCGGCACCACCGGCACGGAGTTTCTCCGCGAGGGTGCCCTGCGGCGTCAACTCCACCTCGAGCTCGCCGGAGAGGTACTGCCGCGCGAACTCCTTGTTCTCACCGACGTACGACGCGGTGACCCGACTGATCCGCTTCTCGCCGAGAAGAATTCCGAGCCCGTGCCCGTCGACGCCGCAGTTGTTGGAGAACACCTCGAAGTCGGTGGCGTCGCCGGCAGCAATCGCTGCGATCAGCTCGTCGGGGATACCGCACAGCCCGAAACCGCCGACGGCGAGCAGCGCGCCCGACGGAATGTCCGCAACGGCCGCCCGGGGCGTGTCGAATACCTTGGAAGCCAAGTCCAATACCTCTCCGGTCCGAGGGTCGCATCGCCACCGAGGCAGATGCGTCCGCTGGATGAACACATCATCTTGCTCTGTACCAATAAATAGTGCGGGCAGTCACATTGCAAGGGGTTCGAACACGGCGCATGCGTATTGATCGCTGAACGAACACGTCACCGAAGAGTGTCCACTGAGTGGACGTATGCTGTGGATATGACGTCGGGCGCTCAGGGACAGCTGGTCCGGAGGGTGGCGGTACTCCTCCGAGCCGTCTCCGCCCATGAACCGGCCGGAGTGCCGACCTCCGACCTCGCGCGCGAAACCGACCTCGCCAGACCGACGGTCCATCGTCTGCTGACCACACTCGCAGATGAAGGGCTCGTCGACCGGCACCGCGACAACGGGAAGTGGACGTTGGGCCCGGAGCTGTACCTGCTCGGTTCACTCGCGGCCACCCGCTACGACATCGCGGAACTCGCCGGGAACGTCCTCCGCGATCTCGCCCGGGAAACCGGGGAGAGCGCCTACCTTTCCGCACGACGCGGCGATGAGACCGTATGCCTGGCCGTCGAAGAAGGCAGCTTTCCGCTGCGCTCGCATGTGCTGCACGTCGGAATCAGGTTCCCCCTGGGCGTTGCGTCGGCCGGGCTGGCGATCCTGTCGCATCTGCCCGATCGCGACATCGGCGCGTATCTGTCGAGAACCGACCTCTCGACCGAATGGGGTCCCGACCACGCGAGAGACGACATCGAGAAGCGCATCGCCGCTACCCGCCTGGCCGGATACTCGGTCAATCCCGCACTCATCGTCGAGGGCAGCTGGGGCATGGGCGCGGCCGTGTTCGATCAACGCAACACCCCGACGTGGGCGCTCAGCATCACCGGTGTGGAGAGCCGCTTCCGCGACGATCGCCGGTCCGAGCTGGGGAGTGCGCTGCTCGAGCACGCCCACCGGCTCACCCAGCTCCTCCGGCGACGCCCCCGACCCGGAACGTGATCGCCCGCCCCGCCGGACCGCTCCCCCAACCGGAGCGAATGTATCCTTCGTCTCGATCAATAGATCGAGGGATACATTCGCTCGCGCCGGGGGGCGGGGTTGCGGTGCGGGCGGTCAGGTGGTGCGCGCCGAAGCCCGCTGGAGCAGCCGCTCGGCGTGCTTGAGAATGGGCCCGTCGACCATCTTCCCTTCGAAATCGAAGACACCGCGCTGGGTTTCCGCAGCGGCGAGAACGCGCCGCGCCCACTCCGCTTCCTCTTCGGTGGGCGCGAACGCACGGCGGATCACCTCGATCTGCGCGGGATGGATCGCGACTTTGATGTCGAACCCGACAGCAACGGTGTCGAGAGACTCCTCGTGCAGGCCATCGGTGTCCTTGATGTCGAGGTACACCGAATCCAGGGCCCAGCGGGCATGCCCCTTCGCGGCGAGCAGCGACACCGACCGCGCATGCTGCGCCACGGCCCGGTAGGTGCCGTCGGCGCGCCGGCTCGAGTTGCCGCCGAGACCCGCGACCAGGTCTTCGGCACCCCACATGACGCCGATCGTGTTGTCCGCCTTGGCGATCTCCTCGACCGCGAGCACACCGAGCGGGGACTCGATCAGCGCGACCACCTCGAGTGGAGCGAGCGCGAGCACCTCGTCGCGGCTTTCGCACTTCGGGAGCATCACGCGGGTGTAGGACGTGCGACGCAGCGCGTCCATGTCGAGCTCGTGATCTGCGGTGCCCACCGGGTTGACGCGCACCACCGTGCGTTCGGGATCGAGCGGAGTCGCGACGAGTGCGTCGCGCGCCGCCTGCTTGTCGCCGGCCGAGACCGCGTCCTCGAGGTCGATGATGACGACGTCGGATCGGTCGGCGGCCTTACCGTAACGTTCGGGCCGATCCGCAGGTACGAACAGCCATGCAGGACCCGGCAATTCCCATGTCATGATGTCGGCCTCTTCTGTACGAGTGTCTTGCGGACCGCGATGCCGACGACGTCGCCGTGCTGATTGCGACCCGTGTGTTCGAGCGTGACGATGCCTTCACCGGGGCGGCTCTTCGACTCACGCTTGTCGAGGATCTTAGTCTCGACGTAGAGGGTGTCACCGTGGAACAGCGGCTTCGGGAACGACACTTCGGAGAATCCGAGGTTCGCGACGATCGTGCCCTGAGTAAGCTGCGCGACGGACAGACCGATCATCGTGGACAGCGTGAACATCGAGTTCACCAGTCGCTCACCGAAGGTCGTCCCGGCTGCGTATGCGGCATCCAGGTGCAGGGCCTGCGTGTTCATCGTCTGCGTCGTGAACAGCGTGTTGTCGGCCTCGGTGATGGTGCGCCCGGGGCGGTGCTCGTAGATCGCGTCGAGCTCGTACTCCTCGAACCACAGACCACGCTGAGTAATTCGCTTCTCGGCTTCGCTCACAGTCCCAACCCCCGTGCGACGAGCATGAGCTGCACCTCGGTGGTGCCCTCACCGATCTCGAGGATCTTGCTGTCGCGATAGTGCCGCGCGACAGGATATTCGTTCATGAATCCGTAGCCGCCATGAATCTGCGTTGCGTCGCGCGCATTGTCCATCGCCGCTTCCGAGGCAACGAGCTTCGCGATCGACGCCTGCTTCTTGAACGGCTTGCCTGCGAGCATGGCGGCCGCGGCGTCGTAGTAGGCGGTGCGAGCGGTATGCGCGCGCGCTTCCATCCGGGCGATCTTGAATGCGATCGCCTGGTTGTTGCCGATCGCAGTACCGAATGCCTCGCGTTCCTTGGCGTACTTGACCGATTCGTCGACACAACCCTGCGCAGCACCGACCGACAGTGCCGCGATCGCGATGCGTCCTTCGTCGAGAATCCGCAGGAAGTTCGCGTACCCGCGGCCACGTCGGCCGAGGAGATTCACTTCGGGAACACGCACATTCGCGAAGGTCAGCGGGTGGGTGTCGGAGGCATTCCAGCCGACCTTGTTGTAGGCCGGCTCGGCGGTGAAGCCGGGGGTGCCGGCAGGCACGAGGATCGTGGAGATCTCCTTCTTGCCGTTCGCGTCGACCCCGGTGACGGCGGTGACGGTGACGAGCGAGGTGATGTCGGTGCCCGAGTTGGTGATGAACTGCTTGTTGCCGTTGATCACCCACTGCCCGTCCTCGAGCTTCGCGGTGGTCTTGGTGCCGCCGGCGTCGCTACCGGCACCGGGCTCGGTCAGGCCGAACGCGGCGAGATTGCGGCCACTGGTGAGCTGCGGGAGCCATTCCTGCTTCTGCTCGTCGGTGCCGAAGCGGTAGATCGGCATCGCACCGAGCGACACGCCCGCTTCGAGGGTGATGGCGACGGACTGGTCGACCTTGCCGAGCTCTTCGAGGGCCAGGCACAGTGCGAAATAGTCACCGCCCATTCCGCCGTACTCCTCGGGGAACGGCAGGCCGAACAGACCCATGTCCGCCATTCCCTGCACCACTTCGTACGGGAACGAATGCTCGGCGTCGTGCTTGGCCGCGACGGGCGCGACGACGGTGCGCGCGAAATCGGCGACCGACTTCCTCAGCTGTTCGTATTCGTCGGGGAGCTGGCCGGTGGCCAGGTACGTCGGTGACTCGCTCATGCCTCTTCCTTCGTGTCTGTGTGCGGGGTGATGCGTGCGAGAAGCTGATCGACCTTGACCTGTTCACCTGCGGAAGCGAACAGTTCGACGACGCCATCGATCGGGGCGGTGAGCGCATGCTCCATCTTCATGGCTTCGACGATGGCGATCGTCTGGCCCGCGGCGACCTCGGCACCGCCTTCGACGGAGACGGCGATGACGGCGCCCGGCATCGGACTGGTGATGTCTGCGTCGCCGGTGTGGGCGTCGTCGCCGCGCACGCTGGCCTCGCGGACCTCACGGACCGCGACGCTCCCGTGCCCGTCGGCGAGCCAGATCGCGCCGTCGACCTCCGCGACCCGGAACACGTGCCTTCGACCGTTGAGAACGACAGCAAGAACCGAACCGTCAAGCAATGCGGACAGCGAGTATTCGCTGCCGTCTTCGACATTCGCGGTGCCCGAAGACGGGGTTCCGGTGAGTCGCACATGCGCGGTGCGGTCGCCGGACGCGAGCCGGTAGCTGGTGGGCAGGTGCGAGCCCACGCGCCATCCGTCGGGAACGTCCCACGGGTCGGAGGTGTCGTCGGGCCAGTGCTGCAGCCAGCGGAGCACCGCCGCGGCGACGAGCGCGGCATCGGAGATCTCCGGCGCCGTGTAGTCGCCGAGACGGCGGTCGAGCAGGCCGGTGTCGAGCGCACCGGCCACCACCTCGGGATCGGCGAGCAGGAACCGCGCGAAGTCGATGTTGGTGACCACACCGAGCACCGCGGTATCGGCGAGCGCGCGGTCGAGGCGGCGAAGTGCCCCGGCACGATCGTCGGCGTGTGCGATGACCTTGGCGAGCATCGGGTCGTAGTCGCTGCCGACGACGGTGCCCGGCTGCAGGCCGGAGTCGACGCGGATCCCGGTGCCGCTCGCTTCGATCACGTCGGCGACGGTGCCGCCGGTGGGCAGGAACCCGCGACCGGGATCCTCCGCGTAGACGCGGGCTTCGATGGCGTGGCCGGTGAGGGTGACGTCGTGCTGCGTGAAGCCGAGGGGTTCGCCCGCGGCGATGCGCACCTGCCATTCGACGAGGTCGAGGCCCGTGACCATCTCGGTGACGGGGTGCTCGACCTGCAGGCGGGTGTTCATCTCCATGAAGAAGAACTCGTCGGGTTTCTCGGCCGAGACGATGAACTCCACGGTGCCTGCGCCGGTGTAGTCGACGCTGCGCGCGGTGTTGCAGGCGGCTTCACCGATGCGGGCGCGGGTGGCCTCGTCGAGCAGCGGCGACGGCGCTTCCTCGATGACCTTCTGGTGGCGACGCTGCAGGCTGCATTCGCGTTCGCCGAGGTGGACGACGTTGCCGTGCGAGTCGGCGAGGATCTGCACCTCGATGTGGCGCGGGCGCAGGACGAATCGTTCGAGGAAGAGCGTGTCGTCACCGAAGGACGACGCGGCCTCACGGCGTGCAGAAACCAGGGCATCGGGAAGGTCGGCGGGATCGTGCACCAGCCGCATGCCCTTGCCGCCACCGCCTGCCGACGGCTTGACCAGTACCGGATAACCGACCTCGGCGGCGCCGGCGATCAGCTCGTCGTCGGTCAGGCCCGGCCGCGAAACACCCGGGACGACAGGGACTCCGAACTCCGACACCGCAGCCTTCGCGGTGATCTTGTCGCCCATCGTCTCGATCGCGTGCGCGGACGGACCGAGAAATGCGATACCTGCCGTGGCGCACGCGGCCGCGAAAGCCGAGTTCTCCGACAAGAATCCGTAACCCGGGTGGATGGCCTGCGCACCGGTTTCCACGGCCGCGGCGATGACCTTGTCGATCACCAGGTAGCTCTCGCGTGCTGCGGCGGGGCCGAGGAGAACTGCGGTGTCGGCTTCACGCACGTGCCGGGCGTCGCGGTCGGCCTCGCTGAACACTGCGACCGAGCGGATGCCCATCGATCGCAGTGTGCGGATCACGCGGACTGCGATTTCCCCGCGGTTGGCTACCAGTACTGTATCGATGCGTTTCGTATCACTCATGTCGCTCACATCCGGAAGACGCCGTAGGAGACCGGCTCGAGCGGCGCATTCGCGCACGTCGAGAGTGCCAGTCCGAGAACTTTTCTGGTGTCGGCGGGGTCGATGATGCCGTCGTCCCACAACCGAGCGGTGGAGTAGTAGGGGTTGCCCTGGTCTTCGTACTGCTCGCGGATCGGAGCCTTGAACGCTTCCTCGTCTTCGGCCGACCACGGCTTGCCCGACGCGTCGAGCTGATCGGAGCGCACGGTCGCGAGAACGGATGCTGCCTGCTCGCCACCCATCACCGAGATGCGGGCATTGGGCCACATCCACAGGAAGCGAGGCGAATACGCGCGCCCGCACATCGAGTAGTTGCCTGCGCCGTAAGAGCCGCCGACGACGACGGTGAGCTTGGGAACCCGGGCGCAGGCGACGGCGGTGACCATCTTCGCACCGTGCTTGGCGATGCCGGCGGCCTCGTAGTCGCGGCCGACCATGAATCCGGAGATATTCTGCAGGAACAGCAGCGGGACGGAACGCTTGTCGCACAGCTCGATGAAATGTGCTCCCTTGAGGGCAGATTCACCGAAGAGGACGCCGTTGTTGGCAACGATGCCGACGGGGTGACCGTGGATGCGCGCGAATCCGGTGACCAGGGTCTTGCCGTATTCGGCCTTGAACTCGTGGAAACTAGCACCGTCTACCACCCGGGAAATGACCTCGCGCACGTCGTAGGGGGTGCGTGAATCGGTGGGGACCACGTCGTAGAGTTCGGCCGGGTCGGTGTCTGGTTCGACGGTCGGTGCGACGTCCCACGGGCGCGGGGTGCGCGGTCCGAGAGTAGAGATGATGTTGCGCACGATGCGCAGTGCGTCGCGGTCGTCCTCGGCGAGGTGATCGGTGACGCCGGAAACCTTCGAATGCAGGTCGCCGCCGCCGAGTTCTTCTGCGGTGACCACTTCACCGGTCGCGGCCTTCACCAGCGGCGGGCCGCCGAGGAAGATGGTGCCCTGGTTGCGGACGATCACGGCCTCGTCGCTCATCGCGGGTACGTAGGCGCCGCCTGCGGTGCACGAGCCGAGAACCGCGGCGATCTGCGGGATCCCCTGGGCGCTCATGGTGGCCTGGTTGTAGAAGATTCGTCCGAAGTGTTCGCGGTCGGGGAAGACCTCGTCCTGCCGGGGCAGAAAGGCTCCGCCGGAGTCGACGAGGTAGATGCACGGCAGGTTGTTCTGCAGCGCCACTTCCTGCGCGCGCAGGTGCTTCTTCACGGTGACCGGGTAGTAGGTGCCGCCCTTGACGGTGGCGTCGTTCGCGACGATCACGCACTCGCGACCCGACACTCGGCCGATTCCGGTGATGACGCCGGCGCCGGGGCACTCGTCGTCGTACATGCCGTTCGCGGCGAGCGGGGACAGTTCGAGGAACGGGCTCCCGGTGTCGAGAAGTTCGTCGACACGGTCGCGGGGGAGCAGCTTCCCTCGCGCGACATGGCGTTCACGGGACTTTTCGTTTCCGCCGAGGGCTGCCGCGGCAAGCTTCTCCCGGAGGTCTCCGACCAATTGTTCATGCTGGTCACGGCTGGTTTTCGAGAGCGCGTGAGCGGTTGTCACGGTTACCATCCTCGGTTGATTGACCTAATCACCATTAACTGAAAAACTAGGTTAGTTATCATTAACCGAGTTGTCCATACCCCGATGTTGTCCAGACCAGTGGAGTCCCGCATGAACGAGGCAGTCGAAGTGGAGTCCCCCATGCTGACGCCGCGGTCGCAGGCCAAGGCCGAGCGCCGACGACAACTGCTCGTCGCGGCAGCGCGCCTGATCGCCGAACGCGGCTTCACCGGTGTACGCCTCGAAGACCTCGGCGCCGCCGTCGGCATCAGCGGGCCCGCCGTCTACCGGCATTTCCCCAACAAAGACGCGTTGCTGGTCGAGATCCTCGTCGACATCAGCCGACGACTCTTCGCGGGCGGCACCGCCGTCGCAGCAAGCACCTCCGACCCTCACGACACACTCGAAGGCCTCGTCGACTTCCATCTCGACTTCGCCTTGGGCGAGCAGGACCTCATCCGCGTCCAGGATCGCGAACTGCACTCACTCACCGAGGACGGGCGGCGCCAAGTGCGCACCCTGCAGCGCCGCTACGTCGAGATCTGGGTGGGTGTGTTGTGCCGCATCGATCCGGCACTCGCCGAAACCGACGCCCGCACCATGGCGCATGCGACCTTCGGGCTCATCAACTCCACCCCGCACAGTGCCGATCCACGCTCACCGCACAGCACCCGCACCGTCCTGCGACGGATGGCGCTCGCAGCACTCGATTCCACACATCAGGACCCAGTAGCACCCAGTAAGGCCCAAGCAGAACCCCAGTAGGACAGGGAACATGACGTACTTCGAACGCACCGGATCGAATTCCTTCCGCGCAACCGAGCATGTGGGTGGCGCATGGAACATCGAGGAACAACACATCGCACCCGCATTCGGGCTGCTCGCGCACGTCGTCGAATGCGACCGTGACGCGCGGCGCGACGACGGTCTGGTGATCGGCCGCCTGTCCTACGACATCCTCGGGGTACTGCCGATCGGCGACATGGACGTCGAGGTGACCGTCCTGCGCCCCGGACGCACCATCGAACTCGTCGAGGCGGTGCTCACCCACAGCGGTCGCGCCGCCGTGCGGCTGCGGGCGTGGCTCATGGCTCCGGGCGCCACCGACACACTCGAAGCGACCACCCTGCCGCGCATCGCCCCGCCCGACGAACACGAACCGTGGGACGCGTCGGAGGTGTGGCCGGGTGGGTTCATCGAATCCGTAGAAGTTCGACGCGCTCAGGTCGAGCCGGGTCGGGCGTCGTTCTGGGCGCGCTCCCCGATTCCGCTGCTCGCCGACGAGAAGGTCAGCGACCTCGCCCATGCCGTCCGGCTCTTCGACATCTCCAACGGCATGACCGTGCGTGCCGATCCGAAGAGCGTCGCGTTTCCCAACCTCGATCTCACCGCGCATCTATTCGCGCAACCGCAAGGAGAGTGGGTCGGCTTCGACACCACCGTGTCGTTCGGGGCAGGCGGCATCGGCCTGACCAGCAGCGTTCTGCACGACATCTACGGCCCGATCGGCACGATGTCGCAGATCCTCACGGTGCGTCCCAGCACCTGACGACGGCGTACGCGCGCTCCGCGGACAAATTCACCGGGTCGACCGCGTGCATCTGTCTGCCGTGTTCGCGGTTGTCAGGTGCAGTCGCGCGCACAACAGCGCACGGCCTAAGCTCGGCGCATGGCAGCGGCAGTACACGTGCGATCCCCGCAGGACCTGGCCCGATCCCTCGAATCGACCGGCTACCTAGCCGACGACGGCGTCGCGATGGCAGCGTTCCTCGCGCTGCGCATGGGCAGGCCCCTGTTCTGCGAAGGGGAGCCCGGCACAGGAAAGACCTCGCTCGCCGTGGCGCTCGCCGAGGCATTGGACCTGCCGCTGATCCGGCTGCAGTGTCACGAGGGCATCGATGCGTCGCAGGCGTTGTACGACTGGGATTTCCCCCGCCAACTGTTGCACCTGCGCACCCTCGAGGCCGCGAGCGAGGGAACGTTCGACGCCGACGCCGCCGAACGTTCCCTCTACACCGAACGATTCCTGCTCACCCGCCCACTGCTGCAAGCCCTCACCGACGCCCCGTGCGTCCTGCTCATCGACGAGATCGACCGCGCAGACGACGAATTCGAAGCGTTCCTGCTGCAGGTCCTCGACGAGAACTCCGTGACCATCCCAGAGCTCGGCGAGATCAAGGCCAGTGTCCCGCCCCTCGTCGTGCTCACCTCCAACCGCACGCGCGAGGTACACGACGCCCTCAAACGTCGCTGCCTGTACCACTGGGTCGAACACCCCGGCCTCGAACGCGAGATCGCGATCCTGCGCCACCGCCTACCCGGCATCGACGCCGCGCTGGCCGAACAGATCGCCCGTGCCGTCCACGCCCTCCGCGACGCAGACCTGCTCAAACCGCCGGGTGTCGCCGAATCCCTCGACTGGGCACGAGCTCTGATCGAACTCGACCGCGACGTCCTCGACACCGCGACCGCCGCCGCAACCCTCGGCGCAGTCCTGAAATATCGCGAAGACCTCGAACGGGTCGCGCGCGCCGGTCTCGACCGCCTCCTGGCAGGCTGAACATGGGCGGCGGAGCGCTCGTCGGCGTCGCAGGGTTCGCGCGAGCCCTCGAAGAGGCCGGACTCCCGGTCGCGCTCGACTCCACCCACACCTACGTCCGTGCCCTCCGAGAAGTGGACGCGAGCGACCCGACCCAGGTGTACTGGGCAGGCCGCGCGACCCTCTGCCGCGACCCCGACGACCTTCCCCGCTACGACCTCGCCTTCGAAGCCTGGTTCGGCGGCGAACTTCCCGTCCTCTCCCGCACCACCGGACAACAACAACGAACCGCGACGGTCGCCGCACTCACCTCACCGGCCGGATCAGACACCGGAGGCGACGACTCACCGCGACTCCAGGTCGCGGCCGACGACACCGAGATCCTGCGGCACCGCGACATCGCCGAACTCACCCCCGCCGAACGCGCACACCTCGACGAAATGCTCACACTGCTGAAACCCCGCCCCCCGCGGCGACCGGCAGCACGACTACGACCGTCACGACGCGGCCCCGTCGACCCACGACGCACCCTGCGAGCCATGCTCGCCGCGGGCGGCGAAACCGTCCGGCCCGCCCGACACCACCGCGCGACCCGTCCCCGCCGGGTGGTGCTGCTGATCGACGTATCCGGATCCATGAGCCCGTACGCCGACGCGCTGCTGCGATTCGCGCATGTCGTCACCCGCAGCAACCCGTCGGCCACCGAAGTGTTCTCCCTCGGCACCCGCATGACCCGCCTGACGCGCGCACTGCGCGCCCGCGACCCCGAACGTGCGCTGGCCGCGGCATCGAGCACCGTCCCCGACTGGGCGGGCGGCACACGTCTCGGCGACACGTTGCGTGCGTTCCTCGACCGCTGGGGTCGACGTGGCGCGGCGCGCGGCGCTGTCGTCGTCATCTTCTCGGACGGCTGGGAACGCGGCGACACCTCACTGCTCGCCGAGCAGATGGCACACTTGCGCCGACTCGCCCACGCCGTACTGTGGGTCAACCCCCATGCGGGCGCCGACGGCTACGAACCCATCCAGTCCGGGATCTCCGCCGCACTCCCGCACCTCGACCGACTGCTCGCCGGGCACAGCCTTGCGACGTTGGAGAAACTGTTGAAGGAGGTCCACCGTGCGTGATGTTCTCGACGAACTCGAGCGCCGCTACCGCGCAGGAGAAACCGTCGCCCTGGGCACAGTGGTCTCGACGTTCCGGTCCGCCCCACGCGACGCCGGCGCCTCGATGCTCGTCGCCGGCGACGGCACCGTCACGGGCAGCGTGTCGGGAGGATGTGTGGAGGGCGCCGTCTACGAACTCGCACAGGACGTCATCGGCGACGGCAACGCGGTCCTGCAGCGGTACGGAGTCTCCGACGACGACGCATTCGCGGTCGGCCTCACCTGCGGCGGCATCATCGACGTCTTCGTCGAACGCATCGACCCCGCGGAATTCACCGCGCTCGGCGGGGTCATCGACTCGATCCACACGGGCGAGCCCGTCGCGATCGCCACCGTCACCGAGCATCCCGATCCCGCCGTGGTCGGACGACGCATGACGGTGTGGCCGGAACGGACGGACGGCGAACTCGCGTCGGCCCGCATGACCGACGCCATCACGGATGACGCACGCGGCCTGCTCGACGTGGGCCGCTCCGGAACCCTGCACTACGGACCGGACGGACAGCGACGCGGCGAAGGAATGTCCGTGTTCGTCAATGCCTTCCAACCGCGGCCCCGGCTGCTCGTGTTCGGCGCGATCGATTTCGCCGCCGCGATGGCCACGCTCGGTTCGTTCCTCGGCTACCGGGTGACGGTGTGCGACGCGCGCGGCGTATTCGCCACCCCCGCACGTTTTCCCGCGGCCGACGAGGTCGTCGTCGATTGGCCGCACCGTTATCTCGCCGCCGAACACGAGGCCGGCCGCGTGGACAAACGCACCGTGATCGCGGTGCTCACCCACGATCCCAAGTTCGACGTGCCGCTCCTCGAGGTGGCCTTGCGGATCGACGTCGCCTATGTGGGAGCCATGGGGTCGCGCCGCACGCACGACGACAGACTGGCCCGCCTGCGCGAAATCGGTATCACCGACGACGAGATCGCCAAGCTGAGTTCGCCGATCGGCCTCGACCTCGGTGCCCGCACTCCCGAGGAGACCGCGGTGTCGATCGGCGCCGAGATCATCGCCCTGCGATGGGGTGGGGGTGGGCAACGCCTCGCGGACCGCGGTGGACCGATCCACACGCACGAGGAGTTGGCGCAGTATCCGGCCGGCCAGTCGTCCGGTCATGGATCGACCGAGCCCGATCCGGCCTGAAGTCACGCCGGCCGACATGGAAGACGAAGGGACCACTTGCCAGACATGTCCAACAAGAACGGCGGTTCGCGCGGCCGGAAGCGCGCGGAGAAGACCAAGAGGCGGCAGCGGGATCGGGCTGCGGTCATTTCGCTGACCGAACGTTTCAGGCGGACCGCTCTGGACGAGTACACCCGGATCACTGCTGAATTCCATACCTGGTTACTCGACACCGAGACAGTCCTCGACGATCAGAGAGCCGGGGAGTTGATCGCCAGTGTCGCCCAGGCCGTGGACACGCTCGCGGAGGAGACCCCGGGATTCTCGGCGACTGCCTGGCGGGGATCGGACGTCGACCATCTGCTCGACGTGGTTCTACTGAGTGACCGTGTCGTCGCCAGTGACGAGGCCCGCCTGCTGATCGTGAGCGAAGTCGCCGCATATCTGCTGTTCCTCAGCGAATCCGGATTCTGGACGGGTTCGGACGACGACTACACGTCGTGCATCGAACGGATCGGTGAGTATGTGGACAGAGACGGCACGGGCCCGTCGATCCTCGACATTCCCGTTCCCGAGGTGGAACCTGCCGTCGAGCTCGCCGCCCTGACCGAGATGCCACTCGTGAAGAGGATGGAGGCGTTGGTGGACTGGGTCGGCACCTCGCGGCCTATCACGTCCACAGGCGCTCTCAAGCTCGCCGCGGTGCCGGAAGCCGCCGCCCTGTTCGGTCATTCCGTGACCACCTCGGTTCAGCGCTCGAACGCTCCCGGGCTGTTCGACGACCCGGCCGGCGCGGGCGACACCCGGTCGGTGCGGTCCATGTGGGACGTCGCGGGATTGTCGGAGGCCTGGACGGTCGCGCACGACACCGGCCTTCTCACGAGCAACTCCACCGTTGTCACGCCGGGGCCGACCGCGACGCTCTGGCACCGTCCGGTGAACGGCAACGCCTTCCTCGACTCCTGCCGAAACGTGGTGTCCGGATGGATCGTCGCGAGCCTGTCCACGCGCAACGAGAGCCGGCTGGGCGCGTACTTTCAGATGATCGACCAGGCGATCACGATTCTCTTTGCGGCGGGATCCGGCGACCAACCCGTACCGTGTGATGCGGACGAACGCCGCGCGGTCTTCGAAACGGCACCGGAGGAACTGCTCTCCCTTCTCGACCTGGTGGCCGACACGCGTGCCGAGTCCATGGTGGCGGATGGATTCTTCGACATCACCGACGGCACCTATCGCGTTCCCGAACCATTGAAGCCCGCTGTGCACCAAGCGCTTACTGCCCTCCTCGGCGACATCGACGTCGACGACATCGAGCCCGAACCGGGACCTTCCTACACCGTGAAAGTGTCACTCAGCGGTATGAAGCCACCGGTGTGGAGACGTGTCGTCGTCGATAGTGGACTGCCACTGTGCTGTCTGCACGACATCATCCAGGCGTGCTTCGATTGGGACGACAGTCATCTGCACATGTACACGGACGGTACGAAGCGGGGAGCCGGTCGGGCATATCTCCCCGACCACCAGATGGATTCCGATTTCGCCGATATGTTCCGTGACGTCGTCGCGGAGGAGACCGTCGCCGTGGCCACCGCACTCCCGAAGGTGGGGGCGAAGCTGACGTACGAGTACGACTTCGGAGACAGCTGGACACACGAGATCGTGGTCGAGGCGATCGGCGACGTGGACCCCGAGGCGCCGCGCGCAGTGTGCACCGGAGGGCGTGGAATGGCGCCGGCCGAGGACAGCGGCGGGCCGTGGGGTTGGGCGCAGATCGTCGCAGCCATCGACGACCCGGCCGCAGACGACCATGAACAGATGCGCGAGTGGCTCGGGTTGAATCCCGGGGAGCGGATCGATCCGAAGGCGTTCGACACCGACGGGCCGAACGAGCGGTTGGAGCGGCTGTTCGGGTAGGCACACCCGCGACGGCGAGATTCCTAGAAGTATTGGGCTCCGCCGTCGATCGCGAGACTCTGGGCGGTGACGAACGCCGATTCGTCGGAGGCGAGGAACGCGACCATGCTCGAGATCTCGTCGGCCTCCGCCATGTACTGGTTGAGGAACGGCATGGTCATGCCGCCCAGTCGCGGATTGGACTCCGCCGTCTGCGCGATACGTTCGCGCATGCTTCCCGAACCCATCGGGGTGTTCACAGCACCGGGATGAATACTGTTGACGCGGATGTCGTGCTGCCCGAGTTCCGCCGCACATGCGCGGGCCATGCCGACGAGCGCATGCTTGCTTGTCGTGTAGGGCACCATGAACGGCTGCAGCTTGACACCGGCGAGTGAGCTGGTGATGACGATAGATCCGCCACCGCGGGTGATGAGGTGCTGTGCGGTCGCCGTGATCGTGTTCCACACACCGGTGACGTTGATGTCGAGGGTGTCGCGGAAGCTCGTGGGAGTGACCTCGTCCCAGGTCTCCGGGATGCAGATGCCTGCGTTGGCGACCACCACGTCGAGACCACCGAAGTGCGCGACCCCTTCCTCGACCGCCGCTTTCAGACCGTCGAGGTCGCGGACGTCGCATTGCACCAGGTGCGCTTTCGCGCCTTCCGCCTCGACGAGCCGCTTCGTCTCATCGAGGTCGCCTGGGGTCGCGGAATCGTAAGGGACGCCGGGCAGCGGACCGGCAAGGTCGACACCGACGATCTGTGCGCCTTCACTCGCGAGCCGCACGGCGTGCGCACGGCCCTGACCTCGGGCGACTCCGGTGATGAACGCGATCTTGTTGTCGAGCCGGCCCATGCAGGTTCCTTCCGTCGTCGAAAACACGTCGTCCATGTCGGTGCCGCCGAAGGATTTCCGTCATTCCTCTCCTTTCTACGCGCGCGATGCAGGAAGCTGGCAGTGATCCATATCACTGGGTCCAGATCACGGGACTGCACGAAGTACTGGGAGGTCCGATGCGCATCGTTGTCACGGTCGACGGAGCGGTCTACACCGACGACGTCGAACCCCGACTCCTTCTCGTCCACTACCTGAGAGAACGACTCGGCAAGGTGGGCACAGTGGTCGGGTGCGACACAAGCAACTGCGGCGCATGCACCGTCCTGCTGGACGGCAAGAGCGTCAAATCCTGCTCGGTGCTCGCCGTGCAGGCCGACGACAGAGCGGTTACGACGGTCGAAGGACTCACGAAGGACGGCACCCTCCACCCGGTCCAGGAGGCCTTCCGCGAGAACCACGCGTTGCAGTGCGGGTACTGCACGCCCGGCATGATCATGGCGACCGTCGACCTGCTGAACGAGAACCCCGACCCCGACGAAGAGCAGGTCCGCCACGGCCTCGAAGGAAATCTCTGTCGGTGCACGGGATATCAGAACATCGTCGCAGCCGCGCAGGATGCGGCCCGGCGCATGCACGCAACCCCGGCGGAGGACGCACGATGACCACCACCGAGTCACGGACCAGCGGAGCCGAGCCCGAGATCGGGCAGTCCCGTCGCCGCAAGGAGGACGAACACCTCATCACCGGCCGGACCCGCTGGACCGACAACATCGTCCTCCCCGGAATGCTGCACGCCGCGATCCTGCGCAGCCCGTTCTCGCACGCCCGTATCACCGCCATCGATGTGGAAGAGGCGAAGAAGCAACCCGGCGTCATCGCCGTGTACACGGGCGCCGACCTCGCCGAAGAGCAGGGCAGCCTGCCGTGTGCGTGGCCGATCACTGAAGACCAAAAAGCTCCACCCGCGCCATCCCTGGCCGTCGACACCGTCAACTTCGCCGGTGAAGCGGTCGCCGTCGTGGTGGCCCGCACCACCTACGAGGCCCACGATGCGCTCGACGTCATCGACGTCGACTACGAGGACCTTCCGGTGGTGCTCGACCTCGCCGACGCGGCCGCCGACACCGAGATAGTGCATCCCGATCTCGGAACCAACCGCAGCGCCACATGGACATTCGACTCCGCCGAAGCCGGCAGCGGAGGCAACATCGAGGACGCGATCCGCGACGCCGAAGTCCTCGTCGAACGCACCTTCCGTCAGCAACGGCTGATTCCCGCGTTCATGGAACCCCGCTCGGTGGTCGTCGACCCGACCGCCACACAGATCACCATGTGGTCGGCCACCCAGGTGCCGCACATTCTGAAACTGATGCTGGCGATGTCGCTCGGCATCCCCGAACACAAGCTGCGCGTGATCGCACCCGACGTCGGGGGAGGGTTCGGCGGCAAGCTGCAGGTGACTCCGGAAGAAGTCCTCACTCTGCTCATCGCGCGCCGACTCCACAAGCCCGTCAAATACACCGAGTCCCGCAGTGAATCGATGGTCGCCGCGCACCACGGCCGCGACCAGATCCAGAAGCTCACGCTCGCAGCGCGACGCGATGGCACCGTCACCGGCATGAAGGTCGAATTGCTCGCGGACATGGGCGCCTACCTGCGTCTCGTCACTCCCGGTGTGCCGATCCTCGGCGCATTCATGTTCACCGGCATCTACAAATTCGATTCCTACCACTTCACCTGCACCAACGTGTTCACCAACAAGGTGCCCACCGACGCGTACCGCGGCGCGGGACGCCCGGAGGCGACGTTCGCGATCGAACGGATGATGGACGAACTCGCTGCCGAACTGTCGATGGATCCGATCGAGATACGCGAGAAGAACTGGATCAGGCATGAAGAGTTCCCGTTCGATTCGGTGGCGGGGCTGACCTACGATTCGGGCAACTACGAGGCGGCCACCGCGAAGGCCCTCGAACTGTTCGATTACGACGGCCTGCGCCGCGAGCAGGCGCAGCGCCGCGAGTCGAATGATCCTGTGCAACTCGGCATCGGAGTGTCGACATTCACCGAGATGTGCGGTCTCGCGCCGTCGCGGGTACTGGGATCACTGTCGTACGGCGCAGGCGGATGGGAACATGCTGCCGTCCGCATGCTGCCGACCGGCAAGGTCGAAGTGGTCACGGGATCGTCGTCGCACGGCCAGGGGCACGAGACCGCGTGGAGCCAGATCGTCGCCGACCAACTGGGAATCCCGTTCGACGACATCGAAATTCTGCACGGCGACACCCAGTCGTCGCCCCGCGGCCTCGATACGTACGGGTCGCGCTCGCTTGCCGTCGGCGGTATCGCGGTGGTCAAGGCCGCCGAGAAGGTGGTGGCGAAGGCCCGGCCGATCGCGGCGCACCTGATGGAATGTGCCGAGGACGATCTCGAGTTCACCGAAGGTCGATTCAAGGTGAAGGGCACCGAGAAGGCCGTTGCGCTGACCGACGTCGCACTCGCGGTGTTCGCCGCACACGATCTGCCCGACGGGGTCGAACCGAATCTCGATTCCGAGGCTACCTACGACCCGGACAACTTCTCGTTCCCGCACGGCACCCACCTGTGCGCCATCGAAGTCGACACCGAGACCGGACATGCACGCATCCGCAAGTACGTGTGCGTCGACGATATCGGCCACGTGGTGAACCCCTTGATCGTGGAGGGCCAGGTGCACGGAGGGCTGGCACAGGGCATCGCTCAGGCCCTGTACGAGGAGGCCGTGCACGACGAGACGGGGACCCTGCTCAGCGGGTCGTTCGCCGAATACCTGCTGCCGACGGCGGTGGACCTGCCGCATTTCATCACCGACCGCACGAACACACCTGCTCCCGGAAACCCGCTCGGGGTCAAGGGCGTCGGCGAGGCGGGCACGATCGCGTCGACACCCGCCGTGGTGAACTCCGTGCTCGACGCGCTCCGGCCGCTCGGGGTTCGCTCCATCGACATGCCGTGCACGCCCATGCGGGTCTGGCACGCGATCCGTTCCGCTCAGGAGGGAAACCGATGATCCCCGCCGAATTCGAGTACACCGCCCCGACCACTCTCGACGAAGCGGTCGCCGCGCTGAACAACGCCGGTGAGGACGCCAAGGTGATGGCCGGGGGCCAGAGTCTGATGCCTGTGCTGCGGCTCCGGATGGCGGCGCCGTCCACCGTCGTCGACCTCGGCCGCGTCTCCGATCTGCGGGGGATCCGCGAGGACGGCGACACCCTGGTGATCGGCGCGACCACCACACACTACGAGGTGCTGCACGATCCACTCGTCGCACAACACGCGAAGTTGCTGGCCGAAGCCACTGGCACCGTTGCCGATCCGCAGATACGCCACCGTGGAACGCTCGGCGGAGCACTTGTGCACGCCGACCCTGCGGGAGATCTGTCGGCTCCGGCCCTGGCGCTCGATGCGGAATTCGTCGTCGTCGGCCCTTCCGGCCGGCGCACCATCGCGGCGCCGGACTTCTTCCAGGACTATTTCACGACCGCGGTGGAGCCGGGCGAAATCCTCGCGGAGATCCGCATTCCCAAGCACACCGGGTGGTCGGCACGCTACGAGAAGTTCCATCGCGCAGCGCAACAATGGTCGATCGTGGGTGTCGCAGCGACAATCGAGACCGACAATGGCACGATCCGACAAGCGAAGGTCGCCCTGACGAACATGGCGGCGGTGCCTGTGAGGGCCCGCGCAGTCGAGGAAGCACTCGTCGGACAAGCGGCCACCGCCGGTACGGTCGCGTCGGCCGCCGCACACGCGGCCGACGGAACCGACCCGATGACCGACGGCAACGCCGACGCCGAGTATCGAAGCCACCTGGCGGAAGTCCTCACGCGGCGCGCCGTGACGACCGCTGTGGGGCTCTGAGTCCCGCAGAAACGACGCAGGAGAGACCCGATGCAACTCGAACACCAGCTGTCCGTGCCGGCACCCGTCGACGAGGTCTGGGCCGCACTGCTCGACCCGGAGAAGGTCGCACCCTGTATGCCCGGGGCAACTCTGACCGGTGTGGACGGCGATACCTTCACCGGCACCGTCAAGGTCAAGCTGGGCCCGGTCGCGCTCACCTACAAGGGCACCGGCGTCTACGTCGAGAAGGACGAGTCGGCCAGGCGGGCAGTCATCGAAGCGAACGCGAAGGACGCACGAGGCAACGGCACCGTGAGCGCGACCATCACCATCGTGCTCACCGGCGAAGGCGACCACACCGACGGCACCGTGACCACCGACATGACGATCACGGGCAAGCCCGCGCAGTTCGGCCGCGGCATGATCTCCGACGTCGGCGGCAAGATCCTCGAGCAGTTCGCGGCGTGCTTGTCCGAGAAGCTCGGCCCGGCAACGGCCGAACCCGAGGAAGCCCCGGCCGCACCCGCAGGCAGCACGGGTACTGCAACCGCGGCCGCTCCGGCCGCCACCGCGCCCCAGCCCTCGAGCGCACCGAAGAAGGCTCAGCCCGAGGCAGAGCCGCTCGACCTCATGGAATACGCGGGCGGATCTGCGATCCAGCGCATCGCGCCGGTCGTGGGAGTCCTCGCAGTTCTCGTCTTGATCCTGGCGGTCATCCGCCGGAAGCGCTCGCACTGATCACGACCGCGCGCCTGGGCGCGGTGCCTGGGAACTCCTCAGGTCGCCGCGGCCAGGCGTGTGGCGTGAAGTCCGGCAGCCAGATCCGGTGTGGCGATCACCGATAATTCGGTACGCAACCAACGATGTCCGGGGTCGTCGTCGAATTCCTCGTGCCATACCGCCCACTCACGCACAGCAGGAAGCGAGAAGTTCGGTTCGAGGATCCGCAACTGCGCCACACCCGCAATCCGCCGAGCCATCCGTTCCGGGACGATCGTCACGAGGTCGGTCATTTCGAGTACGTACGGCAACACCGCGATGTTCGTGGTCGTCGCCGACGACCTCGTGGCGATCCCGGCCCGGGCCAGGGTCCGGCCCAAACTCATGTCGCCGCCGTACTGCAGATAGGACAGCAGGGGGTAGCCCGCGAGCACATCCGCGGTGAGTTCGATACCTGCATAAGGGTGGCCGCTCCACACGACCCCGACGTATCGGTCGTGGAGGACCACTCGGCGGCGGCACTGTTCGAATTCGGATGTGGAGAGAAGTTGCTCGGGCACCACGGCAAGGTCGATCTCATGCCTGTGGAAGGCCTCGAAACCCGCCGCCGACAGCGGCTGCATGTCGAATCTGATGCCGTGCGATCGGTAGCGGTTTCGTCTCAGGAGGTTCCGCAGCAGCGTCACCTCCGAATAGTCCCCGGTCAGCAGCGTGAAGGCACGCTCGGCCGTCGCCGGATCGAAATCCGGAACGGTGAGAATCGACCGCTCCACGGTGACCAGCACACGTCGTAGCGGTTCGGCGAGGGCAAGTGCACGCGGTGTCGGGCGCAGTGTCCGTCCACTCTTGACGAGAAGCGGGTCGTCGAATTGCTTACGCAGACGGGCAAGTGCGGTGCTGGTGGCGGGCTGCGACATGTTCAGACGGCGAGCGGCCTTCGTCACATTGCATTCGGTGAGGAGGACATCGAGGACGACGAGCAGATTCAGATCGACTCGTCGCAGTTCCACCGCATTTCTCCTCTTCATGGGATCGCCCGGCCTCGGGGATCCTAACTCAGGAGTCCGATACATACTTAACGTCCGGTATCTGTTACTCTGCATACCTGCTATCCAAATCGGACATGCAATTTGTATAAATGCACGACACGGCCCTAATCTGGCCCAGATCTTGCTGGTTGAGTGTTAGATTGCCGATCCTTTCCCAGGACCTATCCCGATTTCGGCCCGGCCGGTTGAGACACGTACGAGAAAGGCCAGGCCCACCCCCCATGAGCCTCCTCCGCAACCTGCGGGTGCCAACACCGGACAATTGGCGCCTGTGGCAGAAGGTCACGGCGGTTGTCGCCGTGCCCCTCATTGCAGCATCGCTCTACGGCGGGCTGCGCGCCTACGACACCGTCCAAGAGGCGAATCACTACAGCCAACAAGCCGAACAGGTAGCGATCATCCCCGCGCTCGCACAGTGGAGCACCGGCGTCGCAGGCGCCGCCATGGCAACGATGATCGGCCTGCCCACCGACAACGCCGCGGCGATCATCGCCGAGAACGAGCCCGCGCTCGATGAATTCCTCGCCGACAAGGAACTCGATCCCAAGATCATGGGCTCGGTGTCCCGCGCCGTCCAGGAAGGCGAGGCCCTCTACGAGAGCGCCACGCGGGGTGGGATGTCGCGCGAGGCGACCCACGAACGCCTCCAAGGATTCGTCTCCCGGATCACCCTGGTGTTCCGGAGCATCGTCGACGCGACCGGCGACCCGGATGTGCTCGCAGATTCGGGCCTGCTGCTTGCCACCTGGGACACCCAGTGGGAAGTGATCGACCAGATCGTCGCGTTCGCCGCACTCATGGACGGATCCGAAGCGACGAGCGTCATGTTCCTCAACGCGCAGGCCTCGGAAGCCGGCAAGCTCGCGCTGTTCCTCGAGGATGTGAACGATCCCGAGCTGGCGAGCGCCCTCAACGGGCAGATGGAGCAACGGCGAGCCCTCATTGCGGGTATCGACGACGCGTCCACCGATGTCTCGGCACTGCGCAACTCCATCTTCGCGACCCTGACCATCTACCAGGAGATGGTCGAGTCGGCAGGCACCCGCATCGTCTCGACACTCGATGACCTCGCCTCCACAGCCAGGAGGGACGCCACGGGAACGGTGATCGGTGTGGCGGTCGTCCTCGCACTCGCACTCGGTCTCGCCCTGCTCGTTGCAGCCTCCCTCATCCGGCCACTGCGACGCCTTCGCAACGACACGCTCCGGGCTGCCGATGTCGGCCTGCCGGAAGCGATCGCGGACATCAAGAACGGGGCCGACATCGAGACGGTCATCCTCGAACCGATCCGCGTCACCACGCGCGAGGAGATCGGTGAGGTGGCCCGCGCCGTCGACAACATGAGCGCAGGCGCGCTCCGCCTCGCAGGCGAGCAGGCGGCACTTCGCCGCCAGGTCAACGAGATGCTCGAAACCCTCGCACGACGAAACAAGACCCTCGTCGAGCAACAGCTCTCGCTCATCGACTCGCTCGAACACGAAGAACGCGACCCCACGCGACTCCAGAACCTGTTCGCGCTCGACCACCTCGCCGCGCGTATGCGACGCACCGGTGATTCACTGCTCGTTCTCGCCGGCACCCGTCAGCGCATGGGCCGCGTGCCCGACACACCGCTGGGCGACGTGCTCCGCGCCGCGGTCTCCCAGGTCGAGAACTACCAGCGTGTCGATTTCGGTAACGCACCCGACGGCAGTCTGCTCGGCAGTTCGGTCACCGATATCGTGCATCTCGTCGCCGAGCTCCTCGACAACGCGCTGCGCGCATCCCCGCCGGACAGCACCGTCGCATTCGCGTTCTCCCGCGCGGTCGACGGCGGGCTGCTGCTCGAGATCGCCGACCGCGGTATCGGAATCCCGGCCGAAGAACTGACCGAGATCAACGAACGGCTCTCGAGCGACGACGAAGGCAACTGGGGCGCCGCCCGACGCATGGGTCTGTTCGTGGTCGCGCGACTCGCTGCACGCAACGGGATCACCGTGCGTCTGCGCCCGACCTTCGACTCCACGACCAACGCCGGTATCACCGCGAGTGTCTACCTGCCCATTCGACTCCTCAAGGGAGTAGGCAACACTGCGGCCGATACGTACCAGATCGACCGTCCGCGTCGGCTGCAGCGATCGGCAACGGAGATCGAGCACGCCATCAACCCGTACCCGCTCGCGCAGGAGATTTCCGAGCGACCTGCAGGGCAGCTGCCGTCGAGGAATTCGTCCCCCGACACGGCGCAGTACGACCCGAGTCTGCAGTACGAATCGGAGCCCCAGTACGACCCGGAGCCCCAGTACGGTTCGGGACCTCAGTACGGCAACGACTCTCAGTACCAGCCGGAGCCCCAGTACCAGCCGGAATCCCAGTACCAGCCCGAACCCCAGCACGGTCAGGGCTCGCAGTACGGCCAGCAGTACGAGGGCGACCAGGGCAATGCAGGCGACGGTGGATGGCAGCAGGATCCGGCGCCTCGACCACCGAACCCCGGCACAAGCCCGAGCGTCCAGCGCGGCCGCCTGCACGAGCGGTGGCCGAGCAGGCGCGAAGAGTGAGCTCGGAGTAACCACACGGGCCACTGACTTCTGACAAGTACGGCTGACGACACTGTCGTCAGCCGTACTTGTCGAAACAGCACTGTGGTTTCGTGATCTTCTCGCAATCATTCACCGAAAAACGTGCTTTAGATCACATTTTCGAAAGAAAATCGTTCGGTGCCGCGTCTACCGGATTTCCCTCTTACCTGCAGTGATGGCGGCGTGAATCATCTCGACTCCCGACTCGCCCGCAATCGGGGCGTGACCTTTCCGTTATATTCGCCTACGGTCGTTGATATCCCGCAACGGGAAGATCGACCAGCGGCGCCGGGCTGAAAGTGTGTACCCGTCGGGGGTAGCCCGGCGCCGCATCTCCCTCACGATGCTCGCCGTCATGAGGCAAGCCCGACCACCCCCCACCCCGCGGCCGCCGCAGCGACCGCGAGAACGAGGGTTCCCAGTGCCCCGAACAGCGCGGCACGGTACCTACCCTCGTGAATCAGTCGAACAGCTTCGACGCTCACCGTGCTGAATGTGGTGTATCCGCCGCAGAACCCGACACCGAGAACGACTTCGAGTCGCTGATCTGCGTCGTGCCAGAGAACGAGACCGACCAGGACGCCGAGCAACAACGATCCCGACACGTTCACGACCATCGTTGCCCACGGAAACTGCAGGCTCCGTCGACTGCGTATCTCGCCGTCCACCACGAAACGCGTCAGTGCACCCAGACTTCCCGCGAGCGCGACCCACAGTGTCATCGCAGACATCCGCGCCCCCCGGCGATGCGCGCACCCACCGCAATACCCAGCCCCGCCGCGCACAGGCCGAGAAGCACCGAGGCGGCCGCGTAGGACGCAGCGAGCACCGGACTGCCGTCACGCACGAGCGAAACGACATCGACGGCGAACGTGCTGTACGTCGTGAATGCGCCGAGCATGCCTGTTCCCGCGGCGAGGCGGAGCAGATATCGCCGACCCGTGTCGGCCCCGGTCCGGAGCAGAGCCTCGAGCAGCAGGCCGAGGACGAAGGCTCCGGCGATATTCACCGCAAAGGTGCCAACCGGCCAACTATCGGGTGATGCAGGACACCAGAGCCCTACGCCATAGCGACCGAGCGTCCCGATCGCGCCGCCGACAGCGACCGCAGCAAGCGCGGATGGTCGGCGATGCGCGACGACGCCTCGGTCGTCGGCCACAGGCAGTTCCTTCCGTGAAAAGAAGAAACTACCGCCGAATCTACGAAGCGGCTACTCGCGCTGCCCGGACCTCGAGCTCGTCGGCGTCTGCCTCGGCACCCCACGCGCGCAGCGCCGACGCTGTCACGCGCAGCGACTCGGCCGATGGGTTCGCGGCCGACGCTGCCGACACGGTACGGCGCTTGCTGCGTCCGGCCAAGGGGAACATCGCGCTGAAGAGCATGTTGAGCCTTTCGGGGGTCTGCCGGATGGGTACCGACACCACGGCTGCATGCTCGGGTAGGAACGATCGGGCAGGGCTCCCCGAACACACAGGTTGTCCGTTACGGGTCTACCACCGAGTAACTTGGATGTGAATGCGAAGTGGGTCACATCGGTTCGGTGATCGCGAACCGGACAGGTCACCATGTGGGCCATGCATCCCCGAAGTCGACGAGGTGAGCGAAATCATGCCGCAGACACGGAAATCCAGCGCACGAGGACCCCCGCGGCCGGACTCACCTGATCGGCGCGAACATCTCCTCGGCAAGAAGCGCCGGCGCTTCGAGCGGGAGCAGGCGCCCCGCGCCCTCCACGACCTCGAGACGTGCGCCGATCTCCTCGGCAACCTTCCTGAGCGGAGCGACGTGCACGAGCGGATCCTGATCGCCCACCACGACCTCCACGGCGCGGCCGTTCCACCGCTGCCACAGCGACCGACCGATACGGGGCATCCCCGCCAGCGAGGTGCAGTACGCGCCAACGCGGCAGGACCACCGCAGCGTGGCGTCGTCGGGTTCGAAGCCCGAACCCGCAAGCGCGCGGAGATACCGCTCGGTGTTCTCGAAACTCGGCTCGTTGCGCCACTGGAGGCCCGGAATCAGTGCCCGGTGCCATCTCGCACGCGGCACCAGGCCGAGGGGCGCCGCGAGCACGAGCTTCTCGACTCGCTCCACATCGGTGATCGCAGCAGCAGCCGATCCGGCCCACCCGAGCCCCAGGATCGGTACGACACCGATCTCCAGGACATCGAGGACCTCCGTGAGCCACCGGCCGTATGCGGCGTGGACGTTGCCCTCAGGACGGGTGCACGCGCTCGCTCCCGGCAACCCGGGCAGATCGACGAGGACCACGCGTCGGGAGGGATCGAACGAGCCGGCCAGATCACGCAGGCCTGCAGCGGGGAGATCACCTCCCGCGAGGACGACGATCGGATGACCCGTCGCAGGCCCGACGCTGAGCACGCGGGTCTCACCGAGGGAGGTACGCGCAACTTGCTCGCCGACCGGCTTCGGCCAGTGCGACAGCATTCCTGCACACGCGTGGTGGATGACGCTGTCATCACCGGGGCAGCGGTACGGGGACTTGGTAAGCACTCCCAGTCACCCACCGATCCGGACTGCAACGGCGTCTTCACAGGTGAACGGCATGTTTGGATCTTCTCTCGTACGTACGACACATCTCTCGCCGACCAGACTTCCGGCACACCGCAGGACACCGTAGCTCACTGTTCGGCACTCACGCCAGCAGGCAGCCGGAAAGAACGCACTACCAGCATCAACATCCCCATCAGCACCATCAGCGGGTATCGTTCCGATCACGGTGTGGCTCCTGACACACCACCGTACGGTCTTGACCACCAGTGGATTTCGCGAAAGGGGCATGATGGACAGCGACGTACTCGTCGTCATCGGAGTAGGCGGGATGGGGCTCGCACTCGCGCGCCGGCTGGGCGCAGGACGCACCGTCCTGCTGGCAGACTTCAACGAAACAACCCTCGACGCCGCTGCGACGACCCTCCATGGAGAGGGACATGAGGTGAAAACACAGGTCGTCGACGTATCCGATCACGACTCGGTTGCCTCACTGGCCGATCTCGCAGCCGGGCTCGGTCGCGTCACCCACGTCGCGCACACGGCCGGCGTGTCGCCGGAGCAGGCCCCCATCGAAGCTGTCCTGAAGGTCGACCTGCTGGGCGTCGCACTCGTCCTCGACGAGTTTGCCCGGGTCATCGCGCCGGGCGGGGCCGGCGTCGTGATCGCCAGCATGGCCGGCCATATGGGAGCACTACCTCCCGAGCAGGAGAAAGCGCTCGCCGTCACCCCGGCCACCGACCTGCTCGACCTTCCCTTCCTCGCTCCGGAGAAGCTGGGTCATCCCGGAATCGCCTACACGGTCGCGAAGCGTGGGAATGCCGTGCGGGTGCAGAGCGCTGCGGCCGCGTGGGGAAAGCGCGGGGCGCGGATCAACTCCATCAGCCCCGGCGTCATCTCGACCCCCATGGGCCGCGAGGAACTCTCCGGCGAATCCGGGCAGCGGATGCAGGGGATGGTGAGCATGTCTGCAACCGGCAGGCTCGGCACACCCGACGACATCGCCGGTGCAGCGGCCTTCCTCCTCGATCCGCAATCCAGCTTCATCACCGGCACAGACCTTCTGGTCGACGGTGGTGTCGTCGCCGCGGTCCGCGCCGCTGCGTGGGGGAGCTGAAGATTCAGGACTCGACGCGGCCGGGCATCTCGCGCCGCCAGTGCAGATCCATCGGCAACTCGCCGATCGATTCCAGCACCAGCGGCCGGTAGCCGCTTCCCACCTCGGGATCGGGGAAATGTTCCTCCGGGTCGATGAACATGACCTCGATTCCGTCCAGGTGCAGCCGCCGGACCACCTCGAGCAGCACCCTGCTGCCTGCCGGGAACACCGAACGGACGAGAGCGAGATCCAGCACGAGCCGCGGGGTGACGATCGGTTCGTCGATCAGATCGCGTACGAGCGCTTCTGCGTTCGTGAACTGAAGGTCGCCCTGGAGGACCAGCAGAGTGACGGCAGTGTCTCCATCGCCGAATTCCCTGCGGCGACGCATCACCGAGTGCGCAACCATCGGAGCATCCATGAGATGCAAATTCATGTCGCGCGAAAGATGTTCGCAGACCTGGACTCCGCGCGCACTCGTACCGTGCGAATCGAGGCGCGGAGAAAAGACTGCAATCCCCAACTGCCCCGGGAGGATTCCGATGATTCCACCGGACACACCGCTCTTCGCGGGAATCCCGATGGTTGTCAACCAGTCTCCTGCGGCGTCGTACATTCCGCACGTCGCCATCACCGACAACACTTGGCGCACCACCGGCCTGGAGAAGATCTCTTCGCCTGTGTGCGGCTGAATTCCACCGCTCGCAAGGGTTGCCGCCATCATGCCGAGATCGGCGGTCGTCACACGCACCGCGCACTGGCGTATGTACCCCTCCACTACGGCGTCCGGATCACCGGTGAAGACGTCGTAACTGCGAAGCAGGTTGGACAGCGCAATGTTTCGGTATGCATTGTCCAGCTCCGACCTGGCAACCTTCTCGTCGATGTCGAGTTCGCGTCCGGCCATCGCCGAGAGCAACTTCCGAATCCGCTCGACACCGATGTCCGCCGACGCATCGGACGCCACGAGGGCATGTGCCGCGAGTGCACCGGCATTGATCATCGGGTTGAGCGGCCGACCGGTGTTCCGCTCGAGCGAGATCTCGCTGAACGACTCGCCGGAGGGCTCCACGCCCACCCGATCGAGTACGGCTTCGAACCCGAGGGTCTCGAGCGCGAGGCCGTACACGAACGGCTTGGAGATCGACTGGATCGTGAATTCGTCCTGATGGTCACCGACGGAGTAGGCGTCGCCCTCCGCGGTCACCAACGACAGCGCGAACCGATCGGGATCGACCGCCGCCAACTCCGGGATGTACTCGGCGAGCTCTCCCGAATCGGCTGCGCATGTGTCGAGCACCTGGTTCAGATAGTCCGGGATCGGTGAGAGCATTCCCTCATTCTGACGGAACCACCCCGGCGCCGCCGACTCAATACGAAGTCTCGATGGGGCCGGGGGTCCACCACCCTGTACGGTTCGCCTCCTCGGTGTCCACGCGCGCGGGCTCGGCCGACGAGTCGAGCGGACGGAACTGCTCGATCGAACCCCAGTCTCGATCCCAGTCGTTGTCGAGGTACGACGAGATCGTGCGGCCGCCGAGCAACATCTCGGTCCATCCGAGTGGACCGCCACCGTAGTGGTCCTGCCACAGATTCGTCGAGATCGCACCGACCCGGTCCGGGAGGACTCGGAACTCGGGGATTTCGGCGACACCGTTGCTGTGCAACATCTGATGCTGGCACGGGAAGTTCAGGCCGACGGCCCAGTCCAGCAGGACCGGGGACTCGGTGCCGAGAACTGCCTGTGCCGTCTGAGTCTGCGGTACCCGCGGCGGGGTGAACGCGAGCCACTGCTCCGGAGCCAGATCGTGGTCGTGCGCGACGATCCGCACCGTGTCGGCTTCCGCGGGAAGTGCGTCGAGCGGCACCCGCAGGTTTCGCCACGATGGCGACGGGCCGATGTCGATCGGAAGGGCAGAGCCGAGTGCGCGCACGGTATCGCCCTCGCTCACGCCGTATTCGAGTTCGATCCGCTGCCCGTAGGTTTCGGTGCCGTCGGCGTCGACCGCGAAGACGCGACCTGCCGCCGCGATCGACACGATGTCGCCCCGTGAACCCGCCGCGTCCGATTCCGGTAGGCGGTACCAGTCGCTGGTGACGTTGCCGGTGCCACCGCCGTAGCTGCCGAGGACCGGGGTGGTGGCCGGTTCGAGGCCGAACGGCAGCGCGACGGTGCTGCCGTTCGCACCCGTCCGTCCGGTACCACCCTGGGTGCCTGCCGTGCCACCGGCGGTCTGGTCGTTGTCGGAGTCCACGGTGTTGGCGGTGCCCGCGTCGGCGGACTCGTCGTCGGCGGTCAGATCATCGGCGACACCGTCCGGAGTGAATCCCTCACCACCTTCGGCAACCAGGGCGTTCGCGATGTCGCCGCTGACGGGGGTGAGCATTCCCGCATTGGGGTCCATCTCGAGCAGGACGTCGTTCGCGAGACCGCACGGCGAACCGCTGAGAGCATCGATATTGGACCGCGCCACCGAGTACCCGGGGTACTGAGAGACCGCGCCCTTGGCGAGAGAGAGCACCTCGAACAGCACCATCGCGGCGGCCGCCACCGTGAGCGGCGGAATCGACCAGAGGCGCGACGGCATATCGGTGCGTGTGGACGCGACGGGGTGGATGTGCCACCACGCGGCGAGCAGCAAGGCCAGCACGGTGAGGCCGAAGAACACGGTGGAGAACCCGAACCCCGCAACGGACGGCGGCTTGTCCCACCACGGCACGCCCCACGCCGACACGTACCACCAGCCGTTGGGGCCGATGAACGACATCGTGACGGTGAACAGCACCGCGGCCGCGAACAGAGCGCGATTGCGGCGCGACCGCAGCACCGTGGGCCCTACGGCCACCGCGGCGACGATCGCCACCGCGGCGGCAAGACCGGCATAGATGCCGAAGTGGTGCGTCCACTTCGTGGGGGCGAACATCATCAGCACCATCGCGCCGAGGGTGATGCCCACGATGCGCCGGGACGGGCCGGGGGCAGCGCCGGGGATTTTCCCGCCGCGCCGCAGCAGCGTCACGATAACCGTGATCAGGCACAGCACCATCGCGAACACCGCGAAGCGGCGCGCGAGCGACCCATCGATGGTGACCTGCAGCAGATACTGGTAGCGCAGGTATTCCTGGAACCACGGCACGCTCGGGCCGACGACATGTGTGGCCTGCATCTCCAGCACCGCAGCCAGGGTCTGATCAGCGAACACGGCGGCGAGGATCACCATCCCCGCGGCGACGATCGGTGCGAGCACGACGAAGAATCCGAACTCGCGGCCCCGTGCGAGGACGATGCGGGCGATCGGCCGCGCACCGGCGATCAGCGCAGCAAAACAGATGATGCCGGACGGCCCGGCGGTGACCGTGACGGCGCCGATGAGCACTGCGACAGCCGCCGGGAACAGTCGGCGAGTGGCGACCGCGCGCTCAACCGAGCACCAGGTCAGCAGCACACCGGCGGCGACGATCGGCTCGGGTCGCAGACCGTTGTTGAACGGCAGCCAGAACGCCAGGAACACGAAGGCGCCCGTCCACAGCGGTATCGAGTTGCGGCGGACTGCTGCACCGATCCGCGGTGCCACCTCGCGGCTGATCACCCACCAGGCGAGCAGGCCGGCGAGCAGGGCAGGCAACCGCATCCAGATGCTCGCCGTGGACACGTTGGTCATGAGCGCGAGCACGTCGTAGAAAGGTGTGCCGAACGGCGACTCCGGCACGCCGAACCACCGGAAGTAGTTGGACATGTATCCGGCTTCGCCCGCCGCGCGGGCCATACCCAGCTGGTAGCCGTCGTCCGCGGTGTTCGCACCGATGATGTGCCAGAGCAGCAAGGTGCCGACGACGACGCCGTCGACCCGACCGAACGACCACCAGGATGCGGGCAGGATGCGGCGGGAACGTCGCCCGTCGGTGGCGTCGAGCCGGTGCAGCGACCACAGCGACAGCGCCGTGGCGAGCGCCGCAACAGCCATCGCGATCAGCTTGATCCAGGTCGGGGACGTCGTGAACCGAGTGTCGATGGTCGCCTCGACCGACAGACCGTCGGGCAGGTCTCCTTCCAGGCCCGTGAAGACGCCCACCATCTGGGGACGGAGATCGCGCTCGAACACCTGCTCGGTGTCGGCACCGCCCGCGCCGGTGATGGAGGCGATGGTGCGGGTGGGATTCGCATTCACCGTGACCGAGCAGCCGGGGGCAAGCTCGTCGACGGGCGCCGAGACCAGCATGGTGTTTCGTGCGATCACCTCGAGCGTTGCCGGGCGGTCGTCGGAGGCAGAGGTGACACGGGCGATGAGCCCGTACCGCTCGGCGTTGGGCGCACCCTGCGGGGACGTCGAGACGATGGTCCGGCCCTCGGCGGCCCCTGCGACAGCACACGGAATGGTGATGTCCAGATCGACGGGCGCGTACGACACCAGCGGCGCGGTGACGCTCGCGCTGGTTCCGTCCTGCGGCCAGCTGAGCGTCGCTTGTGTCTGCGTGACGGGCAGGAACGGAATCGTCAGTGCAGCGACAATGCCGACCAGCGCACCGACCAGGGCGATGAGCCGGGCCCGCGTCACATCGCGGCGGGTCGCCGACGGCTCGCTTGCCGATGGTCGGACGGGGTCTTCGGTCGTACTGGCCTCACTCACGCCACGCGATGCTATCCGAGATGCGGGCCGGCCCCTATTCGACCATGACTTCTCACTGAACCAAGATCGCGTCCAGACCTCGTGTGATTGCCGAGTCTCGGACGCATGATTCGAAGCAGTTCCACAACTGCAGCCACCGTTGCCGGGGCACACGGGTGCCCTGGCAACGGTGGCTGTCTTTGTGTTCTGTTGTGGAGCTAGGCGACCAGATCAGGCCGGCTCCCGGGTATCGGTGTCCGGAACACATCCACACTTGCGGGCGGAATGAACTGCGGCCGACGCTCGCCGGTCATCTCCACCTCCCACTCGGTGTGGTGCATCAACCGATGATGATGCCCGCAGAGCAACACCAGATTGTCGAGGTCGGTGTCGCCGCCGTCCACCCAGCGCCGCAGATGGTGCGCATCCGCCCACGCCGGTGGTGTCGAACACCCAGGAAAAGCGCATCCACCGTCCCGCACCGTCAGTGCTCGACGTTGCGCGGCGGACGCGGTGCGGCGGGTCTGCCCGTGCGCCAGCGGCACCCCGTGTTCGTCGAGCAGAATCCGGGTGACCTGACAATCACACGCCAGCATCCGCGCGGCATCGATCGACAACGGCCCCGCCCACGGCTCGGTCGCAAACCCATGCTCGGGACTGTTCGCGAACAGTTCCTTCACCGCGGCGTTCGTCGTCAGGTCCTTGATTGACGCCGTGACCGTCACGTGCGGTTTCACGCCGCCTTCGACGGGAACGAGGCCGGCGGCTTCGACGAACTGCAACAGTTGATCGAACGCGTCGGCGTTGCGCTTCGACGCGGAGCGCTCGTCTTTGATGCCGTTTGTTTCAGGCTTCGGTGCGGCCAGCGGCGAGAGGAGGTGCCGCAGGCGCGCGCCGGTGACGGCGTCGAACTCGCCTGTGAGCACCACCCGGCCGTGCCAGGTGGTGGAGACGAACAGTTCGTTGCGCGACGAGTCTTCACCCGGTGGTGGTCCGTCGCCGCGAGCGTCGCGGCCATGAGTTGTGTGTTGTCGATTTTCCAGGTATCCCCACCCTTGATCGAATCATATAGAACAAACATTCGAACTACAAGAGATATACGAATATTTGTTCGAGTATCGTCAGAACAGCGTCGGGTCGTCGAAACCCGGAACACGTTCGGCGGCGAGCAGCGCGCGTTTCGTGACCGCGCCGCCTGCAGCCGAGAAGCCACCCACTGCACCGTGGGCCGCCAGCACCCGGTGACACGGCACCAGAATCGGAATCGGATTGCGGCCCAGTGCTTGTCCGACCGCCTGCGCACCACCCGGAACGCCGACCGCGGACGCAACGTCGCCGTAAGTGAGAGTCCGGCCGGGCGGGATCGCACGGGCCACGGCATAGATCCGCCGGTCGAATTCCGGCCTGCTGGTCAGGTCGAGCTCGACGTCCGTCAGCGGGTCGGGCTCTCCCCGCAGTAGCGCGGTCACGCCGTCGATGACGCGACGCGGGAGTGGTCCGGGCTCGATCTGATCGGCCTCAGGAAACAGATCGCGGACGCGGGTGATCGTTGCTGCGTCGGAGCGCTCGGGAAGCTGGAAGCCGACGACCCTATTCTCGCGCCATATCACCACACACCGCCCGAGTGAGGTGCCGAACAGCGTGTAATGCGTCATCATCCGAGTATGGCCGCTGGCGCCGACAACAGACCGCCGATGGAGCCGAGGCCTCGAGTAATCCGGATTCGGACGCGGTGTCGGTTCCGTCGACGACGACGGTGTTGTCACTCGAGAGTTTCGTAAGCAGCGGGGACCGATCCGAGGCGGCCGGCCTGGAAGTCCTCGAACGCCTGCATCACCTCAGCCTTGGTGTTCATCACGAATGGTCCGGCCATCGCAATGGGCTCACGAATCGGCTTGCCACCCAAGATGAACACCTCGAGCGATTCGGAGCGCGAGTCGTGGGAGTCTGCCGCCGCGATCGTGATCGTGTCGCCGCGGCCGAACACCGTCAACTGACCGTGTCGCACGGCACGTCGCTCGCTACCTACGAGTCCGTGGCCGGCCAGGACGTAGGCAAGCGCATTGAATTCACGATTCCACGGCAACGTCACACTTGCCCCGGGCGCAATGGTGGCGTGCAGCAATGCGATCGGGGTGTACGTCGAACCGGGGCCCTGGTGACCGTCGAGCTCACCGGCGATGACTCGGACCAGCGCACCGCCGTCTGGGGAGGACAGCAGAGCAACCTTGCTACCGGTGATGTCCTGGTATCGCGGCGCTGCCAGCTTGTTACTCTTCGGCAGGTTCACCCACAGTTGCACGCCGTGGAAGACCCCACCTGACATGACGAGTTGCTCCGGCGGGGCTTCGATGTGCAGAATTCCACCGCCGGCGGTCATCCACTGGGTGTCGCCGCCACTGATGATTCCGCCGCCGCCGTTGGAATCCTGGTGCTCCATCGTCCCGTCGATCATGTAGGTCACGGTCTCGAAGCCGCGATGCGGATGCCAGGGAGTGCCCTTCGCCTCGCCGGGCGGATAGTTGACCTCCCCCATTTGGTCCATGTGGATGAACGGGTCGAGTTGCTCGAGCCCGACGCCCGCGAATGCGCGGCGAACCGGGAAGCCCTCGCCTTCGTAGCCGGTGGGCGCGGTGGTCACCGACACGACGGGCCGTTCGGTAGCGTCCGGAGCCACCTCGCCGATGCGGGGCAGCGCGAGGATGTTGTCGACACTCACGGCAGGCATTGGGCCTCCTCTATTCATGTAGTTGACTGTTCAACTAACTCTAGAATAGCTCAACCGCGGCGAGCGGTGTTCCATTCCCGGATCCGCGCCCCTCAGGATCGGAGCACCTCCAACAGGTCGGATCCGGCCCAGCCCCGTCGACCACCACACTCGGCGTCGCGGACCAGTTCGACGAGCTTCTCGTTGACCGGAGTCGCGACGCCGTGCTCGCGGCCCAGCCTCACGACCTCGCCGTTGAGCCAGTCGACCTCAGTGGTACGGCCGGCCTCGAAGTCCTCCCACATCGACGATCGGGCGAGCGGATCGATCGCCAGCATCGACGACGCGAGAGTGCGGAACACGACGTCCGGCACCGTCAGCAAGTGCGGAATCCACGACGGCGGCAGTGGCGTGAGGCGTGCCGCGGTGCGCCCTGCCCGCTGCCCGACGGCAAGCGCTTCGCGTTGGGCAGCCGCGACGCACCGACGATAGGCGCGTTGGGACAGTTCCGTCTTCAGAGGTAGCCCCGACAGCGCGTTGATCGGATTGTTGAGGTTGAGGATCAACTTCGCCCACAGCACCGCGTCCATATCGGACCTCCATACCAACGGAAGTCCCGCCGCGTCGAACTGCGACAGATACGGCGCGAGCAATCCGCTGTCCTCGACCTCGATCCCGCCCTCGGACCCCTGATGGAACCGTCCGTCGCCCTGCGCCACGACATTGAACGGCACCATCCCCGTCAGCACCGGACGGTCGATCTTTTCGCGAAGCACATCCGCGTTCGACAACCCGTTCTGCAGACTGAGCACCACGGCGCCATCCCGCAGCAACGGTGCGATTGCGGTAGCGACTTGTGCTGTGGCAGAGGATTTCACCGTGACCAGCACAAGGTCGGCATCGGCGACCGCGTCCGGCTCCGTGCGGTAGTCGACGGACCCGGCCCGCACATCGGTGCCCTCGAGATCGGTCAACTGAAGGCCGTGTACGCGCAGCTCGTCGGCGATCCGTTGCCGCCCCACGAACACGACATCGGCGCCTCCCGCCACCAACCGGCCTCCGATGTAGCATCCGATGCTGCCGGCCCCGTACACAACGATTGTGGCCATCCGGAACTCTCTTCTCAGAACGAAGGATTGGGCCGGACGAACCGCTCGTCGATATCAGCGATCGACCGTGCGCCCGTCAAAGCCATAGTGAGGTCAAACTCGGCGACCACGTTGCGGATCACCTCTTCCACACCGCGCTGTCCCGCGACCGCCAACCCGTACATGTACGGACGGCCCAGCAGCACCGCGTCGGCACCGTGTGCGAGAGCAACGAACATGTCGGCACCACTTCGGATTCCACTGTCCAAGAGAAGTGTCGGTTCACGGCCGATCGAGGCCCGAATTTCGAGGAGTGCATCGAGCGACGCGATCGAACCGTCTATCTGACGGCCTCCGTGATTGGACACCACGACCGCGTCCACACCCAGATCGACGGCGCGACGCGCATCGTCGGGATGCAGGATGCCCTTGAGCACGATCGGTAACCGGGTGCGATCGCGGAGGGTGGCCAGATGTTCCCAGCTCAGACCTGGATTGGAGTAGATATCGAGGAACGTCTCCGCCGCGGCGCGCGGCACGGGGGAGCGCAGGTTGTCGAGGAACGTGCCCGGATGGTTGCGCGTCATCGATATCAGAGTGCGGATCGCACCGAGCGTGACATCCGGCCTCTCCGTGACCATCTCGCGTGCCGAGTCGATCCGCTGCCGCACGATGTCGCGGAAACGCGGATCCGACGTGTACTGGGCGATGCCCTCACCGCGCGCGAACGGCAAGGATCCCAGGTTCAGGTCCTGCGGACGCCACCCCAGCATCGTCGTGTCGAGGGTGACGACGACAGCTTCGGCACCGATCGTCTCGGCGCGATGCAACAGGCTGTCGACAAGTTCTTCGTCGGAACTCCAATACAGCTGGAACCAACGGGAAGCCGAACCCATCGCAGCGGCGCATTCTTCCATCGGGGTGCAGCCCTGGTTCGAGAAGATGTACGGAGTATCCGTTGCGGCGGCGGCACGCGCGATCGCCAGGTCGCTGTCCGGCGCCATCAACGCGCCGGCGCCCACGGGCGCAAGCAGCATCGGCGACGACAGCGCCGTGTTCACGACAGTGGTGCTCAGGTCGCGTTCGACGACGCCATGCGCCATACGGGGCACGATCGCCCACCGGTCGAACGCACGCCGGTTGTTCTGCATCGTGCGGCCCTCGCCCGCACCACCGGCGACGTACGCCCAGGCCCGCTTCGAACTGGCGCGGCGTGCTGCGCGCTCGAGGTCGCCGAACGCAGTCGGAACTGCGGGCCGACGACCCAGCGCGCCGTCGCGGTAGACGACACCCTGACGCTCACGGCCGGGGCCGGTGGTCGCGGGAGCAGCAGTTTCGGTCACGAGTTCCCCTCTCTCGAGCACGGTGGTGCACCGATCCTTCCCCACAACGGTGAATCTGGGAACTGTCGCGACGACGACGAACCCGATTCTTGGAAGACAACCGCCGGCCTGCGCAATAACCTTTCGTTCATGAGCAACGATCCGGCCATCCGCAGCCGTCACGTCAGCCAGGTCATCGAATGTCCGCCGGAGCAGGTGTACGACTTCGCGGCGAATCCCGACAACCTGCCCAAGTGGGCGGCCGGGTTGGCGCAGAGCCACGTCGAACGCGACGGCGACACCCTCGTGGTGGACTCTTCCATGGGTCGTGTCACCGTGCGGTTCGCGGCGCGCAACGACCTGGGCGTACTCGACCACGATGTCACGTTGCCGTCGGGTGCGACGACCAACAATCCCGTTCGTGTACTCGCACATCCCAACGGATCCGAGATCCTCTTCACCGTTCGCCAGATCGATCTATCGGACGAAGAATTCGATCGGGACACCGCGACGGTCGCGGAGGATCTCGAACGCTTGCGCGCCCTCTTGGAACCGTAGTATCAGGGCAGCATGTCCTCGATGAGGTCGGCGGCGCGCGACGTGCCGCCTTCAGCCCGCGCGTCGGCGCGCAGCTGCGCCGACCGCCGGGCGACCTCCGGGTCGGAGACCAGGCTCGCGAGTGCCGACCCCAACGTCTCGGCTGTCGCTTCTTCGGTGTCGATGCGCCGAGCCACACCCAATTCCACGAGACGATCGGCATTCATGAACTGCTCGGCGGCCTGCGGCACCGCGATCATGGGCACGCCCGCCAGCAGTCCTTCGCTGCAGCCACCCATGCCGGCGTGAGTGACGAAAGCGTCGGCTTGCTCGAGAATCGCTCGTTGCGGAGCCCAGGAGTGCACCTCGACGTTGGGTGGGATGTCGCCGAGTTCCCGTGGATCGGTGTACTTGCCGATCTGCAGTACGACGTGCCAGCCGGGCAGATCGCCGTATGCCGCCAGGCACTGCCGGTAGAATTCCGGCTGCCGGGTGTATGCCGAACCGAGGGAGATCAGCAGCACGTTCGCCGCGTCGGCCGGGCGAATCCAATGGTCGGCGTCTGCTCGAGCGTCGAAGCAGGGTCCCACGAAAGTCACAGTGCCGGTGTCGACCCGGTCGGCCTGCGGCTGCATCGCTCGCGTGATCAACGCAAGTGCATGCGCGGGACGGTCCGGGAAAGTATCCACGTCGGTGGTGGTCGCCCCGCACTGCGCGAGCCAGTGTGAGAACTTCGCCCTGTATGCGTCGGCCCCCGGGAGTTCCCACAACTGTGCCGCGACTTCCTCGCTGTATCCCTCCCAGGCGACGAATGTCGGCGACAGCTGCATGAGGGGTCTGTCCTGCGATTCGGCGAGGGCACGCGCGGCGTATGCACCGATGTCGTACAGGTACAGGTCTGCCGGATCGTTGTCGTAGGCAGCGTGCAGCTGGGGGAGTGCCTGGATCGCATCGTCGAGGAACAAGCTCATCGCAGCGATTGGGTCGTCAGGCCAATCATTATCGGCCACTGGAAGTTCCGACGAGCATGGTATGAGCTCGGCACCCGAGCCTTCGATCAGCTCGGCGACCGCAGGGTCGTTGGCGTAGGTCAGCCGGTGGCCACGAGCAACCAGTTCGCGGATGATCTCGAGGCTCGGCAGGACGTGGCTGACGGCAGGGACACCGACCATCGCGATGTGGGCGCGACGAAGGGACATGGAATACCACTCATTTCGGGTCTACGGCGGAAGGGCATCGAGCAGGCGACAGGTGCGTCGGTGTTACAGGCGACGCTCGCGTCGGTGTTACAGGCGACGCTCGCGTCGGTGTTACAGGCGACGCTCGCGTCGGTGTCAGCTGTAGATCTGAAGTAATTCCATGGCCGCGAATGTAATCCGCGGCGTCTGCCCACGCATCCGATTTATCGGCGATCAGAGATACGCTCGCCGTGTCCCGATCGCCTGAGTGTGAGGAGTGCCTGTGCTGTTCGCGCTGAATGCGCTGATGGTCGACGTTCCGGCCAAGCAGGTGGACGAGGCCCGAAGTTTCTATGCCTCGAGGCCCGCCGGGCGCGGTCCCGCCGACATCGAGGAGCTGACGGCCGTCCGAGCGGCGATGCCCATTCCACCCGTAGCCGAGCCGCCAGCGATCGAGGACATGGTCGACGGCCGCGTCCCCATCCGGATCACACTCCCCGCCGACGGCCGGATTCGCGGTGTGTATCTGAACATCCACGGCGGCGGCTTCTACATGGGCTCTGCGGCCCGAGACGACGTGTCGAATCGTGACCTTGCGGATGGTCTCAACGTTGCTGTGGTCGGCATCGACTACCTGCTGGCACCCGAGAACCCATGGCCGGCGGCAGCCGACGACTGCGAAGCGGCGGCGCTGTGGCTCGTCGTGCATGCCGCTGCACGCTTCGGCTCGTCCCGACTGCTCATCGGGGGCAGATCTGCTGGAGCGTCACTCGCTCTGACCACACTGCTCCGTCTGAAGAGCCGGGGTGCTGCCGGCAGGTTCGCCGCTTCCACACTCCAGTTCGGCACCTATGACATGAGCGCACAGACGCCTGCCGGACGGCGGATCGCGGACGAATACTTCATCCGTGCCTATGCCGGACACGTCGTGGACCGCACCGTCCCGGACATCTCCCCGATCTACGCCGACCTGCACGGCCTTCCTCCGGTACTGATGACCGTCGGGAGCGACGACGTGCTGTTGGAAGACAACCTCGCGATGGCCGCTCGCCTGTCTGCGGCCGGCAACGATGTCACGCTCCGAATCTATCCCGAGGCGCCGCACGGGTTCACGGGCCACCCGACTGCACTGGCCCGGACAGCGCGCAACGATATCGATTCGTGGATGCTCGAACGGATCGGAATCGCCGACGCGGAGTGATCTCACGAGTAAGTACCCGAAATGGCGGTAGGTGTATGCGAATACCCGTGCACCCACCACCATTCGGCGTCGCTCACGACACCCGCCGACCAGCGACGATCCTTCAACCCGCGGGACGGTGCTCGAGGCGCCTGTCCAACCCGTCGATGATCAGGTCCAGTTCGAACTCGAACTGCTCGACCGCGCGGGACTGCGCTTCACGACTCAATGCAAACCCGTGCAGCAGTGGAAGGTCGCCGGCTTCCACCGTTCGCACGACATCGTCGACCTGCGGATCTGCAGCCCCCGACGCTGCGGCGATGTCCTCCCGCGCCGCCGCGTGAGCGATCACGGCGAGGAGCGTGATCACGCGCCCCGCCTCCTCTGCGTCGAATCCTGCGCGCACCAACCGTTCCATGATTCGCTCCACCGTCGCGAGTGCGCCGAGGTCGGTCATTCCGTCGAATCGGATGTAGACGATGAGGACGCCCGCCGCCGTCAGCGCCTCTTTCATCGCTCGAGCGCAGGACCGCAGCACCTGGCGCCAATCCTGACTTTCCGGTGTGTCGACGCCGCGGATCGCAGATTCGAAGACATCCAACGCCACCAGTTCGAGCAGACCCTGCCGGTCACTGACGTAGTAGTTGAGGGCCTTGCGGTCGACACCCAGTTCGTCTGCCACGGCCTGCATCGTGAGCGTGTCGGGGGCCAGGGATCGTGCCGCGGCGACGATCCGCTCGCGGCTGATCTTGCTGGGCCGGCCGCGGCGTCGTCGCGTGCCCGCGCTGCCGACAATCTCCTCGCTGCTCACCCGCCAAGCCTACGATCTCCAACTCCGACGGAGAGCTTCCCTCCTGCCCCAATCCGGTCGGGCCCTCTGACCTGGTCGTCTGCCGTCGAACCCTCAATGCTCAAATGATTCTTCCCCTTCGGGAATTAATCACGTATTCTCGCAATCGGATATCCGGTTTCCGCACGGCACAGCCCAGCCGTTCGCCCAGGCCGTGCTTGAAGATCCCGTGTGCGACGACGCCGTTGCGCACCCCGAAGAGGAGGCAGACTTGACCGGCTTCGACGAGATCGATTTCTTCACCGACGCATCCCTGGTGGGAGACCCCTACCCGTATTTCGAGCACCTTCGTTCGAAGTGCCCCGTGACCCACATGCCACATCACGGGGTGGTCGCCGTGACCGGCTACGACGAGGCCCTCGAGGTGTATCGCGACCATGAGGTGTACTCCTCGGCCAATGCCTTCCTCGGACCGTTCCCACCGCTGCCGTTCACCCCCGAGGGCGATGACATCACCGCTCAACTCGCCGCGCACCGCGACCAACTGCCGTTGAACGAGCACATGGTCACGATGGATCCGCCTGAACACACGGCCCAGCGCGCTCTCCTCAAACGACTCCTGACGCCGAAGCGGCTCAAGGAGAACGAAGAGTTCATGTGGCGACTGGCGGACAAGCAGATCGACACCTTCTTCGGCAGCGGCCGGATGGAACTGCTCAACGACTACGCGAAACCGTTCGCGTTGATCGTGGTCGCCGATCTGCTCGGTGTTCCGGAAGAGGACCACGACCAGTTCCGCGACAAACTGCTCACCGCGACCGCCCGCACTCTCGACGAGAACGAAGAACTCCAGGTCAACCCCCTCGAGTGGCTCGACGCGCAGTTCAGCGGCTACATCGAGGACCGCCGCAAGAATCCCCGGGCAGACGTCCTGACCGACCTCGCGACCGCCACCTTCCCCGACGGCACCCTGCCCGAGGTCATCGACGTGGTGCGTCTGGCGACCTTCCTGTTCGCCGCGGGCCAGGAAACCACAGCCCGCCTGCTCAGTTCGTCCATCCAGGTCCTCGCCGAGCGACCCGACATCCAGAAGCAACTGCGCGACGATCGCGATCTCATCCCGGCGTTCATCGAGGAAACCCTCCGCATGGAAAGCCCGGTGAAGACCGACTTCCGGCTGGTGTTGAAGAAGACCACGCTGCGCGGCATCGAACTCCCCGCGGGCACTCCGGTGGCCATTCTGCCCGGCGCGATCAACCGGGACCCGGACCGCTTCGAATGTCCTGCGGAATTCCGCGTCGACCGCGAAAACCTGCGTGAGCATATTGCTTTCGGACGCGGCGTGCACTCCTGCCCGGGCGGTCCACTGGCACGTGTCGAGGCAAAGGTCAGCATCGAGCGGTTCCTCGACCGAATGGGCGACATCAAGATCGACGACGCGGAGCACGGCCCCGAGTCGGACCGGAAGTTCACCTGGGAACCCACCTACCTCCTGCGCGGGTTGAACAATCTGCACCTGAAGTACGACCCGATCGGCTGATCACCGCAACGTATGAATACCCGGCGCAGCAGCCCTCGGGGGCTGCGCCGGGCTCGACACCAGCCCCTGGGAGAGCAGATGAAGGTCACACTGGATACGGATCTCTGTGAAGCACACGGCCTGTGCGAAGCGAGTGCCCCGGAATTGTTTCAGCTCGGCGACGAGGACATCGTGACGATCCTCGACGACAACCCCGCACCGGAACTTCAGGACGCTGCGCGCAGGGCTGCAGGGAGTTGTCCCCGGATCGCCATCCAGATCGTGGAGGACTGACGCCGAATCTCTCGCTCGGCCATGTGAACTTTCCTCCGGTACCACGGGTTCCCGTTGCCTCACGACCCACGGAAACCCGCACAAACGGAGGAAAGTTCAGCCGCGCGCCATATCCACGAACCGCGACAGGTGCAGCTGGTGCGCCACCGTGATGGTCGCGGTAGGTCCGTTACGGTGCTTACCGACGATCAGGTCCGCTTCGCCGCCGCGCGGGTCGTCGCGTTCGAAGGCGTCGGGGCGATGCAGGAGGATGACCATGTCGGCGTCCTGCTCGAGGCTGTTGTGGACCGCGATGCCGTCGGCCACGAAATTGTGTGTGCCCGGGACGGTTCCGTCGAAGACATCCTGTTCACCGAGGCTGGTGATGGAGACGATCTCGTCCCAGTACACGTTGTTCGTGGCAACCATGTCGATGTCGGCTTCGTCGAGCGCACCGGCCACCTTGGCCAGGTTGGAGCGCGACGCCGCTGCACCGACGAGTTCGGTCGGCGTGAACCGCTCGACGGCAAGGAGCCGGCCCAGCGACTCCTCCAGTTCGGATGACACTGTATCGGTGTTGCGACGCATCAACTTCGGGCCGAGCTGCGTCAGCACCCATTGCGCAGCAGTACCGTGGGCGCCCACGTCGTGGAGGAACACCGCCTGCCCGTCCGGGTCGGTCACGCGCAGCTCGTAGCCCGATGCGGTGTCGGTGATCTGCGCGAACACACCGATCCGCAGCAACAGGACGGCCAGGTCGTCGACGAGGCGCCGGTCGGTGGTCGAGTACCGGATCATCGCCTGCTCTGCGTCCATGTCCCAGGCGAGGAAACCGCTGTCTTCCCACACGTGGCAGAGCAGCGCAGCAACCTGCTCCTTCGGCAACGCGAACGCACGCGACGGCACTGCGGCCTCGGCGACGGCACGGAGGGCGAGGGCGACGATCTCGTCGTCGGAAGAGGTGACCATCTCGATCGGCGCGGGCAGAGCCCGCGGCACCGCGACACGACCGCCGACCATCAACTCGCCGAGGGGCATCCAGCCGTCGACGGTGAGGAACGGATGGTTCGCCGTTGCGTCCACCTGGCGGCCGGACGCGAGCCGAAGCCTGAACACTTCCTTACGGCCGCTGGGGAAGACCTTCACCATCGGCCGGGCAACCATGCGCATCCGCTCGTCCAACGACCACACGAGCGGTTGTTCGCCGGTCTCGAGAAGCTCCCCGAGGGTGACCTCCACGCCAGTGTCCGCACGCATGATCCGGGTGGATGCAGGCAGGCAACCCGACTCACGAAGGTCGGACACCTGCGGCTTCTTGTCGGTTCGCTGCTCGGGACCACGGTTGAGCTGGCAGACCGCGATGACGGGAACTTCGAGTTCCTTCGCGAGCAGCTTGAGGCTACGCGAGAATTCGGAGACTTCCTGCTGCCGCGACTCGACCTTCTTACCGGATGTCATGAGCTGCAGGTAGTCGATGACGATCAGTTTGATGTCGTGCTTCTGCTTCAGCCGCCGCGCTTTTGCGCGGATCTCCATCATGGTCAGGTTCGGTGAGTCGTCGATGTACAGCGGCGCTTCGCTGATCTCGCTCATACGCCGCGCGAGCCGGGTCCAGTCGTCGTCGGTCATACGACCGGACCGCATGTCGCCGAGCTTGATCTTCGCTTCCGCGGAGAGCAGTCGCATGACGATCTCGGTTCGTCCCATTTCCAGGGAGAAGATGACGGAAGCCATACCGTGCTTGATCGAGCACGACCGCATGAAGTCCATGCTGAGCGTCGAGTTGTGTGTGGGCACCATCGCCCGACCCGCAAGATACATGTGCTCGCCGTCGACCTCGACGCATCGAACCGGCACCGACTCCACCGGCCGCACCGCGACGATACGACGCTCACACGGCACCGGGACGCGACATTCCTTGTGCAGGAGGGCCTTGCTGGGGAGAACGAAGATGTCGTCGCCGGTCTCGAACGCCACTTCACCGCTGTCGACGATGCAGGTGTGGCCCAGTCCGGCGATCAGTTCGGCGACGTCCTCGACGAGGCGGGCACAGTCCGAAGCAAATCGGATGGTGCCGTCGCCGTCGATGGCGCCGCCGGCGTCGAGGAGTCCGGCCAGCAGATCGCGGCGCTGTTCCGGCGATGCCCGCAGATATGCGGCGGGGATGTGCGCACCGAGCGTCATCAGGGCCTCGGTGCACCCGCCTTCGCCTTCGACGCGCATGTGGATGTGCGGATCGGACGACGGGCCGCCCAGCCATGCACCGAGCGTGAACGGCGGAATGGGTAAGTCCGCTGCGGGCGTCCGGAGGGGAGCGGTGTTGGAGACGACGTGTTCGTCGTCGACAGTGGCGGCGAGCTCCACTGTGGTGCGGACAGCACCGTCCGAAGTGCGCCACTGGTGCTGTGCGTCGGCGACGAGCACGGTGCCGTCGGAGAACACGACGTCGAAGCACGGCCGTCCGTGCATCACTTCGGTGGCCGCGACGACGCGGGTGGGCCTGCCGTCGGCGTCGAGCAGTTCGCCGCCGACCGCGACCTCGCCCATGGTGGTCCACCCGCCGGGGGTGGGTAGGGGAGTGTCGAGTGCGAGTGCCTTACCGACACCGGGGCGTGCGGCGATGATGATCATCTGCCCGGCGTGCAGGCCATTGGTGAGTTCGTCGAGTTCCGCGAACCCGGTGGGGACGCCGACGGAGATGCCGCCACGGCTGGCGATGGAGTCGATCTCGTCCATCGTGGGCTGCAGCAGTTCTTCGAGGGCAACGAAATCTTCGCTGGTGCGGCGTTCGGAGACGTCGAAGATCTCGGCCTGGGCCCGGTCGACGACCTCGGCGACATCCTGCCCTTCCGAGCCTGCGTACCCGTACTGGACGATCCGTGTACCTGCCTCGACGAGGCGACGCAGGATCGCCTTCTCGGAGACGATCTCGGCGTAGTAGCCGGCATTCGCGGCGGTGGGAACCGTCTGGGTGAGCGTGACCAGGTAGGCGGGGCCGCCGATGCGTTTGAGCTCGCCCTTGCGATCGAGTTCGGCGGACACCGTGACGGGGTCGGCGGGCTCGCCGCGGCTGTAGAGGTCGAGGATCGAGTCGTAGACGAACTGATGCGCGGGCTTGTAGAAGTCGCCCGGGTGGAGCACCTCGAGGACGTCGGCGATGGCGTCCTTGCTCAGCAGCATGCCGCCGAGCACGGATTGCTCTGCCACATAGTCGTGGGGAGGCTGGCGCCCGAAATCGGTTTCCGGTTCGTCGGGCGGTCCGGAGTACTCGGAATGGCCTCGATCGTCCACAACTGCCAACGCGATACCGCCCTTCCGAATCCCGAACCAAGCACGGTCATGCCCGGCCGACGGGCTTTCCGTGAGTAGGTCCGAAGCCCTGCGGCCAGATCTATGATTCACGTTCTACCCGTCCCCACCGACATATCCGTGGGAGTCGTGTGCACGACGTTAGGGACGAAAAAGCCACTCACCAAATCGGGTTGTGCACACATCTGTGGATGAACTGTGGAAACGCGTGGACAATGTTGTGCACCCTCTGTGGACAACCTGGGGAGAACACATGTCACACCGCGCATCTATCCAGTTCAGAGCGTAAAAATTGCTCTTCACAGCTGTGGAGTAAAAGTATTTCGGCGTGTCGTGGTCACATCGGCAGTCGGGCGTGTCCGTCGTTTCGTTCCAGAAACGATATGTTGCGCATCACACACCGAACGAATCCCACAGGGTTGATCCACAGGTTGTACACAGACGACGAAGAGCCCCGCGCGAGGTGCGCGGGGCTCTTCGAAAACCGGATCAGGCAGCGACGACGTTCAGCGTGAACTTCGCAGTGACGTCCGGGTGCAGCTTCACAGCGACCTCGTGCTTGCCCGTCGCCTTGATGTGCGCCTTGGGCAGCGCGACAATGCGCTTGTCGACAACCGGGCCACCGGCAGCCTTGAGCGCGCCGGCAACATCGGCAGCAGTGACCGAGCCGAACAGCTTGCCCGAGTCTGCAGCGGTCTTGACTGTCAGCGAGACGCCGTCGAGGCCCTCGATGGCGGCCTTGAGCTCCTGTGCGTGCTCGAGGCCGCGGACTGCACGAGCCTCCTGTGCACGACGGATGCCCGCGACCTGCTTCTCTGCACCACGGGTGGCGACAATCGCCAGTCCGCGAGGCAGCAGGTAGTTGCGGCCGTAACCGTCCTTGACCTCAACGGTGTCGCCAGGCGCACCGAGGTTGTCCACGTCGGCGGTGAGGATGAGCTTCATCGTGTTTCCCCTTCCTTAGCGAGTCGTCGAGACGTAAGGAAGCAGTGCCACCTCACGGGAGTTCTTCACAGCAACAGCGACGTCGCGCTGGTGCTGCACGCAGTTGCCGGTGACACGGCGAGCGCGGATCTTACCGCGATCGCTGACGTACTTACGCAGCAGCGTCGTGTCCTTGTAGTTGATCTGCATGTTCTTTTCCTTGCAGAAAGTGCAGACCTTCTTCTTCAAAACCTTCTCGCGCGCGGGCGACTTAGGCATGGTCTTTCTCCGTACTTAGATGTTCCGATCGAAGGTCGGATCAGAACGGGGGCTCGTCGTCCCCGCCGCCGCCACCGAAGGAACCGCCCTGCGGAGCGTTGCTCCACGGGTCGTCTCCACCGACGTTGGCATTGGAACTGGGGCGCCCACCGCCCGATCCACCGGAGGAACCACCGAAGCCGCCTCCGCCACCGCCACCGCCGCGAGCGGCCTTGGTGACCTTGGCCGTGGCGTAACGGAGCGAAGGGCCGATCTCATCGACCTCGAGCTCCACGACAGTGCGCTTCTCGCCTTCACGTGTTTCGTAGCTGCGCTGCTTGAGCCGGCCCTGCACGATCACGCGGGAGCCTCGAGTCAAGCTCTCGGCCACGTTCTCGGCTGCCTCACGCCAGATGTTGCAGCGCAGGAAGAGAGCCTCGCCGTCCTTCCATTCATTGGACTGACGGTCGAACATCCGGGGCGTGGACGCGACAGTGAAGTTCGCGACCGCGGCACCCGACGGGGTGAAACGCAGTTCTGGGTCGGCGGTCAGATTGCCGACCACGGTGATGACGGTATCGCCTGCCATGTGGTTCCTCCTGCAGTGTGTGGAGTCCTGATGCGCCAGAGCCTACGGCCAAGCGCCGACAGGCTCACTTTCCGAGGCGCAGAACCTTGGTGCGAAGCACCGATTCGTTCAGGCCGAGCTGACGATCCAGCTCTGCAACCGCAGCGGGCGTCGCGCTGATGTCGACCACCGCGTAGATGCCTTCGGCATTCTTGGCGATCTCGTACGCGAGACGACGCTTACCCCACACCTCGACCTTGTCGACAGTGCCGCCTTCTTGACGGATCACGTTGAGGAACGTCTCCAGCGAGGGAGCGACAGTGCGCTCATCCAGGCTGGGGTCCAGGATGATCATCAATTCGTAATGACGCATAAGACCTCATCACCTCCCATGGACTGTGAACGGTCACGGACGATCCGTGACAGGAGGGTCGTTGCGTCAGCAACCCAAGAAGGGTACATGACCCCAGCTTGACCAGGGAAATTGACTTAGGGTGAGGACATGCGCACGAGCCGATCCCTTGCCACGCTCGTCGCGGTCGCAATGTGTGCGCTGATGCTGTTCCTCGGTTACCTGAACAAGGCCCGCTGCGCAGGCCCTCCCTTCGATCTCTTCGGCCGCTCGATGCGATTCGACGAGGTCAAGGACGCAACCGTCTGCTATTCCGACATCCAGCAACTGTGGCTCGGACGCGGAATCAATCTCCACCAGTTCCCGTTCGTCGACGGCGGCATCACCACTGCGGGAAACCTCACAGGCGGCACCGTCGAGTACCCGGTGCTCGGCGGCGTCCTCATGTGGGTGGGAGCACTGTTCGCGGAGACCGACGCCGATTTCCTGTTGCACACCGCGCTGCTGCTCGCGCCGTTCGGGTTGCTCACCGCATGGATTCTCGGACGGGTCGCAGGGTGGCACGCACTGTGGTGGTCGGCCACCCCACCGCTGGTGCTGTACGCGTTCTTGAACTGGGATCTTCCGGTGGTCGCGGTGACCGTCGCGGCCATCGCGATCGTGGGCATCGAGCGCTGGCCGCTACGCACCCGCGGGGTGATCGCCGCGGCTCTTCTCGCCATCGGGTTCGGCCTCAAGCTCTATCCCGGGCTCTTCGTGCTGCCGCTCATCGCGTATGTCTTCACGCGCGGCGCCACCTCCGGCGGCCCGACCGAGCAGAACCGCAGCCGCGATACCCGTGGCGCGCTCGCGGTCGCAGGCACCGCTGTCGCGACCGTCGTCGCAATGAATCTTCCTTTCGCGATCCTCGGTTTCGAAGGGTGGCGCGCCTCGTTCACGTTCCAGCAGAACCGCGAGGCGGACGCGACCAGCAACTCGATCTGGTACTGGGGACTGCGCCCGCTGATGGGCGGCTACCAGGGGCACGACGTCACCTCCGAATACAACGACGTGGTCGCTCTCGCGTCGCCGGCGTTGATGCTCACGGCATTCGCGGTCGCGATGTGGCTCGGATGGCGCCGCTACCTCCGCGACGGCACCTACCCGTGGCTGCCGGTGGCCGCCGCGATTCTGTGCGGATTCCTGCTGCTCCACAAGGTGCATTCCCCGCAGTACACGCTGTGGCTGCTACCCCTGCTCGTGCTGCTGAAAATCCCGTGGCAACTCATCGCGACGTACCTTCTCGCCGACCTGTCGATCGGGATCGGGATCTTCCTCTGGTTCGATTCGACCGCAGGCAACAGCGACCCGGCGCTGCCGCTCACGCTCGTCCACATCGGAGTGTGGGGACGCGCACTACTGTTGATCGTGTTGTTCTTCGTCTTCCTCAACTCGTCCGAGCGCCGCGCCTCCGAGAGGCACACACACCACGGTGGACGCACAGTGACAGTCGACGAACACACCCCACACATGCGAACCGAGGAGCGCACCGGCACATGAATGCGTACCAACAGTTCCCGCAGTCCGGGCCGGGTGGACATCCGCCCGGCTACGCCCTACCTTTCCACCCCTACGGTCGACCACCGGAGAACAACCTCGTCTGGGGCATCGTCGCGACCGTGGTGTTCTGCATGCCGATGGGCATCGTGTCGTTGGTGATGTCGTCGCGGGTCAACACCCTCTGGGCGCAGGGACGTTTCGACGACGCGCACAGGGCAGCGCGCTCGGCGAAGAGGTGGGCGATCTGGTCGGCGGTGGTGTGGGTTCTCGGGTTGATCGCCCTCGTCGTCGGCTATTTCGCGTTCTGGGCCGCAGTCGTGGCTACGACGCACTGAGGACCCGCATGGAGCGCACCCTCGCACGTCTGAAAGCACCCGTCGCCGTCGCGGCAGGTGCGGTGAGCGCGTGCGCATTCGTGGCGTGGGCCGACCCGACCACCCCGGGCGGGATCATCCCGGCGTGCCCCACGTACACGCTCTTCGGAATCCTCTGCCCCGGGTGCGGCGCGTCCCGAATGTTGTATTCGCTTGTGCACCTTGATTTTTCGTCGGCTCTGCATTTCAATGCACTGGGTGTCGCCGCGACGGTGGGGTTGCTCGTCATGTTCACTGTGTGGACCGTGAGCCGTGTGCGGAACACGCCGATGCCCCGGTGGGAGCGATATCGGTGGGCCCCGCACATCGTGCTCGCAGTGGTCGCGGTGTGGTTCGTGGTGCGCAACATTCCGGTCGCGCCGTTCACGTCACTGCGAATCTGAACAGGCTTCGAACCCGAACAGTTGGCCGATCGATCGCCCGATTCAGGCTGCGCGGAACGACTTCAACGCGGCGTGCTGCTCGGCACGTACCCGCCTGGGGCTGACACCCAACGCAATCGCGGTCAGCTCGAGGTCCAGACCGACGATCGTGCGCAGAATGAGAATTTCCCGCTGGATGCGGGTTCTGAGACCGCCCACGGGTCGAGTGAACCGGGCGTCGGCCGCGTCGACCGCGGTCGCATAGGCAAGGTGTGCAAACGGCTGCTGGGCACCCGCTGCCGACGACACCGCGGCGAGGATCGTGTGGCACACGTCGAGGGCGAGGCGATCTGCGTCGGTGAACGAATCATCGGTGTCGCGAGCGCGTGCGCGGCAATACGCAGAAACCTGGGGATACAGCTGTCGCAGGAGGGCAGGCATCGCAGCAGCATCGCCGGAAGCCACCGACCACGCGAGTTCGCACATCGTGAAATGTCCGAGCACTCCGTCGCCGCGCACAGTGTTCATGTCCCCTCCCTTCACTACGAACCGGCCCCCCTACAGGCCACCCCATACAAGGTTAGGACGATACCTGCGTGTCCGCTGTCCCCTGATCGGACGAAACCGAATCGAAAGGAACGGGCCGGGACGCAATCGGCGCCGCGCGCTGGTGCGCCGGTTTCAACCACCCCGGCAACCACCGCGGGTGAGCATCCGGCGCCTGGTCGAGAGCACCACCGAGTGGGTCGTCGATGAATCCGTACCGGACGGGATCTTCGACCGGGCGACGGATCTGCCACACCACCACCGCGCACAACGCCAGGACCGCGATGTCCCGGATCAGCACCGTCGCGGTGAACCACTGCTCCGGCACTCCCTTGTTCTCGGGGCCGAGATAATAGAACATGCGCGGCACCCATACGAGCGCATCGACCGTCATCCATGCGAGCAGCACCCTGCGATGCGGGATCGCGAGCACCGCCAGCGGAACGAGCCACAGTGAATATTGCGGGCTCCACACCTTGTTGGTGAACAAGAATGCCGCTACGAGCAGGAAACACAGCTGGGCCAGTCGCGGGCGCCGGGCCGCGGTCAGCGCCAACCACCCGATCGCGACGCATGCGCATGCGAACAACACCAGCGACACGAGGTTCAGGGTCGACGGTGACCAATCGGGCCATCCGACGAACGACCTCAACACGTTGTAGATCGAGTCGGGGTCGGCTCCGCGATCGGAATTCAAGCGGAAGAACTCGTACCATCCGTGCGGATACAGCAGCAGGATCGGCAGGTTCACCACGAGCCACGTGCCCGCTGCGGCACCGAGCGTCCGGAAGAAGGCTCGCATCTTCCCGGTGCGCAGACACAACACCAGCAGAGGTCCGAGCAGCAGCAGCGGATACAACTTCGTCGCGGCACCGATGCCGAGCAATACACCCGCGAGGACGGGGCGGCGGCGGGCCCACGCGAGTAGACCGCCCGCAGCGAATGCCGTGGCCAGAGCGTCGAAGTTCGTGAACGCATGGACCATCACGAGCGGTGAGGCAGCGACGAGCGCGGCATCCCAGACGCGCCGGCCCGCAGACATGGCGGTGGCCCACACCGTCGCAAGCCACGCGAACGCCAGCCCCAACGCGACGACATTGAAGTAGATCGCCACCTGGAGGCCGCCGGGCAGCCACGACACCGAGTCCCATGCCTTCGCGACGCGCATCGATACGTACTGGTAGAGCCCCGACACGACGGGATACTCCATGTAGCGGGTCTGTGTCTGCCCGTCCGCGCCCGGTTCCTCCCACGACGTCGCATACGGGAACGCACCCTCGTTGAGACGTTCCGCGCCGTAGAGCGGAACGACGTCGGAATAGCACATCGCGACGTACTGGCGGTTGTCACTCCAGTCCAGCCCGAGCACCCCGTCGGGACCGAGCGGCGCCTGCTGGATGCACGCGGCCTTCCCGAACCAGCCCAAGGCCAAGAACACCACCGCGAGCAACAGCATTGCCCGCAACGGCGTGAAGAAACGGGTACGACCCAGCACGGCGTGCCTGCCGACCGGGCCCCCTACGAGTGCAGAAAGGCGCGACACCATCGGGTCGGTTCGGCCCGGGGTGTCGCGCCAATCCACGGAACGACGATCGTCGGTGAGAGGCTCAGGAGAGACGTGTCCCCTGTGCTCGGCCTCCTCGTTGACGGTCACGCCGAGAGGCTACCCGGCGGGCTGGAGTACGTCGGATCCCTGGCCGTTCGCCGCGCCCGGAGCCTGGTTGAACTGGGGGACTCGATTCGTGGTGGTGGGGGCCGACGGCACGGTCTGGTCACTGCCACCCGAGTCCTCGGTCTCGGCTTCCTCCGAAGTCGAATCGTTGCTCGACGGCCCCCGAGGCGGCGTCGTGGTGGCGGGTGCTTGCGCCACACCCGGAATCGGAATCGTCACGCCCGGGAAGATTTCCACGTTCTGCGTCGTGATGTCGGTGATCTCGGGGAGCTCCGGCAACGTCGGGATCGTTCGCGACGCCGACGGATTGCCACTGGTAGTGGGCGGCGCTGTCGACTTGGCCGACCAGGTCGGCACACCGGACTCACCGGCGATCTTCCCCGGCTTGGGGAACGACTCGACGTCGGTGCCCTGAAGGGCCCCGTCCATCGTGTCCTTCCAGATGTCCGACGGCAGACCGGATCCGTAGATCATGCCGCCCCAGCTGTTCTCCAGTGGCAGACCCTGCTCGGTTCCGACCCACACCGCGGTGGACAGCGACGGGGTGTACCCGACCATCCATGCGTCCTTGTTCGACCCGGTGTCGCCGAGCTGGGCGGTTCCGGTCTTCGAGGCGGACGGACGACCACCGGCGAGAGCGTGCCCGTTCGAGTGTGCAGCGATCGGCATCATGGCCGCGGTGGTGTTGTCGGCCACGGCATCGTCGACCACCTGTTCGCCGCTCGGCGAGCCGCGGTCGAGCAACACCTCACCGTCGGAGGTGACAACCTTCTGCACGAAGTGCGGGTCGTAATGCATGCCCGACGCGGCGAGCGTCGCATAGGCCGACGCCATGTCGAGAACCCGCGACTGGTACTGACCGAGGACGACGCCGTAGTTCGGTCCCACGCCGCCGGATTCGGTGAGGGTCTCGCCGACGCCCGGCAGTTCCTTCGCGACACCGAGCGTGTGCGCCATGTCGGCGATGGCCTGCGGGCCGTTGTCCATATCGAGCATCATCCGGTAGAAGCTCGTGTTCAGGGAGCGCTTGAGTGCTTCGGCGATCGTGCACTCGCCACACTGTTCACCTTCGACGTTGCTGATCTCGATGCCGTTGATGGTGAGCGGACCGCTGTCGTAGGTCGTAGACAACGGTTTGCCCTGGTCGAGGTTCGCAGCCAGGCCGAACACCTTGAACGACGAGCCTGTCTGCAGCCCTGCCTGCGCGAAGTCGTATCCGACACCGCTGTCACCGCCGTAGTACGCACGCACCGCACCGCTGGCCGGGTCGACGGAAACCACCGCGGTACGCAGGTTCTCGTCCTCACCCTCGAGGTTGGACTGTGCGGCGTCGACCGCGGCGGCCTGCGCCGTGGCATCGATCGTCGTGGTGATCTCGAGCCCCGCGGTGTTGAGAAGGTTCTCGTCGATGCCTTCGGCGGACAGTTCCGCCAGCACCTGGTTCTTGATCAGACCCTCCGGGCCCATCGTCTGGTCGCCGAAGTCGAGCTCGGCGAGAGGGACGTACGCCGGGTACTGCTTCGTCGCACGGTCTGCTTCGTTGAGGGTGCCCGCGGACACCATGCCGTCGAGCACGTAGTTCCAGCGGGCCTCGGCTCCCTCCGGATTCTGTTCCGGGTCGAGCAGCGACGGCAGCTGAATCGATGATGCGAGGACTGCGCCCTCCTCGACGGTCAGGTCGTTGACCGGCTTACCGAAGTAGGCGTTCGCGGCCGCCGAGATGCCGTACGCGCCGCGTCCGAAGTAGATGGTGTTGAGGTAGGCGGAGAGGATCTCGTCCTTCGGCCACTGGTTCGCCATCTTCACCGAGAGGACGAGTTCCTTGGCCTTACGAGTCAGACTGCGCTCGTCACCGACGAGTGCCTTCTTGACGTACTGCTGGGTGATCGTCGAGCCACCACCCGCACTATCGCGGCCGAGGATATTGTCGCGCGCGGCTCTGGCGAAGCCCGTGACCGAGAATCCTGCGTTGCTGTAGAAATCGCGGTCCTCGGCCGCGAGCACGGCGTTGCGGACGTGCTCGGGGATCTGTTGCAGCTCCACCTCGTTGCGGTTGCCTTCAGGTGGAATGATCTTGGTGATGACGCTCGATCCGTCAGCGTTGTAGATCGTCGACACCTGGTTGGTCACGAGTTCACCGGGGCGCGGCACATCCTGCGCGACGTACGCGAGCATGAAGGTGAGGACGGGGACGAGAATGCCCGCCGCGACCACCGCATATCCGATACGTCGGATCATGCGCCACGGGATCCTCGACCCTCCACCGTTACCGCCGGCTCCGCCACCGCGCCTTCCCGAGGGAGGTGCCGTGGGCGGCCCGCCCGCGGGAGGGCCACCGGCCGGACCGGAAGCAGAGGCAGTGGTCCGCGGCAGAGGCTGCCGCACTGCCGCCTGCTCCTGACTGTTCGGTGCGCCGGACTGCATTCGTCGTGTGGGATCGGCACCCGGCGCACGGCGATCGGCGGGGTTCGACGGACCGTGGGGGCCGGCAGGTCCGCCCGGTGCGCGATCCGTGGGTGCACCGGGGAACATCTGGGGTGGACGCTGCTGCTGGGGAACCGGTCCCGTGCCGGGTCGCATCGGCTGGCCCGGCCCAGGAGGAGGCAGGCGCCTGCCCTGCTGCGGCGGTCTACCGCGGCCCTGGGGCGCAGGACCCTGTGGCGGCGGACCCGGTTGCTGAGGCCCCGGCTGCCGAGGCCCCGGCTGTTGCGGGGGGAGCCCGCCACGTCCGGGGGGCTGCTGCGGATGTCCCTGAGGCGGAAGCGGCGGCCGTGCACCCGGACCCGGTGGTTGTCCCGACCCCTGCTGACGCGGCGGAGGCGGCAGCGGACGCCCCGCAGCGGGTGCACCATCCGGTGTCGGCCGCTGCGGCGGGACGCCGGCAGGGCCGTTCGGCTGGGGCGGAACCGCCCGGTTGTCCTCGGGTTCGTTGTCGGTGGAACTCACGTACGTTTCTCCAAATGTCGGCGCGACGCGTTACGCCGCATCCTCGATTCCGTCCTCGGACAGGTGGTCGACGACTCGGTCGTTCGGTCTTGTGCAGCTGTGTACACCGTCGGGTACGTCGATGTCACGTCGTCCGGTGTCCGTTCACTCGCTCGCGGTGCGTCGATTCGCACCCGTCGATCGGCGACGGGGCCGCTGCGGTGCGGGTTGCGCACCGAGAACGTACGACTGCACGAGGTGGTTCCAGCTGCAGGTTCGGCACACCTCGACCACGTGGACAGAGAATTCCTCCTGGCTGGATGCCAGGCGGGTCAGCTCTTCGGGAGTGCGCGCGGAACCGGAAACCGGCCCGAGTTTGTCGCCGAAGACCCACGAAACAATAGTCAGCTGCTCCCTGCGGCAGATCGGGCACACCACGTCGCTGCCCCTGCCGTGGAACTTTGCGGCTCGCAGCAGGTAGGAGCCCGCGTCGCAGACCTCCGCAACGCCGCGTTTCCCCGAGTAGACCTGGGCCAGCAGCGACCGTCGCTGCAACGCGTAGTCCACCACCTGCCGCTGAGTTTGCACGGGATCCAGAGTACGTGCGGCCCCTGCACAAGTGGGCGCGGAGGGCGCTCGGCACTGGCCACGGCACACGCATTCGGGGCCGACTACGCTTCTGCCGTGGCCCGCCGACACTCCTCGCCGACCCGCGTCCGCGACAGCGATCGCGCCCACGCACGCACGCATCTCGACGCTGCGCATGCCGACGGCCGGCTCACCGAGGAAGAGTGGCATGACCTCGTCGCACGTGCAGAAACAGCGACAACGCTGCCGGAACTCGCGAGTCTCGTGCGTGACCTGAGGCCCCCGGCCGAGGCCTGAATCGAAAAACCTGCCCGAGCCCGCACGGCCGGTCGATGCCGGTGATCGTGGGTGTGGCCGACGTCGCTGTCGCCGCATTGCTGTGGGAAATCCTATTGCTGTGGGAAATCCTGTTTGCCGTGGGGATCCCTGTGTTCCGCAGGAGTTCTGCTGGTCACCGCTCGAACTCTTCCTCGTGCACCTATCGGCACACGCGTATGGTTTTATATATCGGTGCGATATAGTTTTGCATCGCATCACTCGGTTGGGTTCGAACGGACGAAGGAGGTGGCCCACCTTGCTCGAGCTGGCAATCCTCGGGCTGCTTCTCGAATCGCCCATGCACGGTTACGAGCTCCGCAAGCGATTGACCGGGCTATTGGGCGCCTTCCGCGCCTTCTCGTACGGATCGCTGTATCCGACGTTGCGGCGAATGCAGGCCGACGGCCTCATCGCCGAGCAGGATGCCGGAGTTCCCGGGCCGGTGAAGCGGCGCGCTCGTCGCGTCTACCAGCTCACCCCGGTAGGCCGAGAGCGGTTCACCGAATTGGTGGCCGACACAGGCCCACAGAACTACACCGATGACGGATTCGGCGTTCATCTCGCCTTTTTCAGCCGCACGCCCGCGGAAGCGCGGATGCGGATTCTGGAAGGCAGGCGGCGCCAGGTCGAGGAGCGCCGAGAAGGGCTCCGCGACGCCATCGGACGGGCGAGCGGCACTTTGGATCGCTACACCCGTCAGCTACACCAACTCGGCCTCGAGTCCAGCGAACGCGAAGTCCGCTGGCTCAACGAACTCATCGCCGCCGAGCAGTCGTCAGCAGCAAGCAGAAAAGAAGGAGAACCCGACCATGGGTGAGAACAGCACCTCGGTGCGCGTGGCCATTGTGGGCGTGGGGAACTGTGCCTCGTCTCTGGTTCAGGGCGTCGAGTACTACAAGGACGCCGACGCCACCACGACCGTCCCCGGTCTGATGCACGTCGAATTCGGCCGCTACCACGTGCGCGACGTCAAGTTCGTCGCCGCGTTCGACGTCGATGCCAAGAAGGTCGGGTTCGATCTCTCCGAGGCGATCAACGCCAGTGAGAACAACACCATCAAGATCGCGGACGTGGCGCCGACAGGCATCACCGTCCAGCGCGGCCACACGCTCGACGGCATCGGCAAGTACTACGCCGAGACCATCGAACTCTCCGACGCCGAGCCCGTCGACATCGTCCAGGCACTGAAGGACGCCGAGGTCGACGTCCTCGTGTCGTACCTGCCCGTCGGATCCGACGAGGCCGACAAGTTCTACGCCCAGTGCTGCATCGACGCCGGCGTGGCCTTCGTCAACGCACTCCCGGTGTTCATCGCCTCCGATCCGGTGTGGGCCAAGAAGTTCACCGACGCCGGTGTCGCGATCGTCGGCGACGACATCAAGTCGCAGGTCGGCGCCACCATCACCCACCGCGTGATGGCGAAGCTGTTCGAGGATCGCGGCGTCGTGCTCGACCGCACGTACCAGCTCAACGTCGGCGGCAACATGGACTTCAAGAACATGCTCGAGCGTGAGCGTCTCGAGTCCAAGAAGGTCTCCAAGACCCAGGCCGTCACGTCGAACCTCAACGGCCCGCTGGCCGGCAAGGTCCACGACCGCGACGTCCACATCGGCCCGTCCGACTACGTGCAGTGGCTCGACGACCGCAAGTGGGCGTACGTCCGCCTCGAGGGTCGTGCCTTCGGTGACGCCCCGCTGAACCTCGAGTACAAGCTCGAGGTCTGGGACTCGCCGAACTCCGCAGGCATCATCATCGACGCGATCCGCGCCGCGAAGATCGCCAAGGACCGCGGCATCGGCGGCCCGATCCTCCCGGCTTCCGCATACCTGATGAAGTCCCCGCCGGTTCAGATGGCCGACGACAAGGCTCGCACCGAGCTCGAGGCCTTCATCATCGGCGCCGAGTAGCTCGGTACTCCGAACGCACTGTGGCGGTGGGTGAGTCTTCGGACTCACCCACCGCCACAGCTGTTCTACGCGGTCAGGTGCTCACGGAATCTCGTGCCGATGTCACGCTTCTTTCCGGCCATCGTCACGTCATACGCCGTACCACCGATAACGGCAGCACCTTCATCGCGTACGCGAGCGGGATCCACGGCCATCCCGGCACATACGCCTTGGCCGGCTCCTTCTCGATCGCCGCAGCCAGTGCGCGACAGCCGGTTTCGGTGTCGACGATCAAGGGGACCTTCTTCACCTTCTCGTTGATCTCCGAACGGATGTAACCGGGGAAGATGGTGCTGACATCGATGCCGGTGCCCGCGAGGTCCGATCGCATCCCCTCACCGAGCGCCGCGACAGCGGCCTTCGACGCACCGTAGGTCGTCATATTGCGCGGCATCCCGCGCAGTGCACTCATAGACGAGATCAGGACGACGTGCCCGGCGTCCCGCGGGCGCATGAGTTCGAGCGCCGCCTCGCTCTGGGCGAGCGCACCGAGGAAGTTGGTTTGCGCGGTCTGCGCGTTCGCGTGGAAGTAGCCGGTGCCCAACGGCTGCCCCTTGCCGAGGCCGGCGTTGACGATCACACGGTCGAGACCGTCGAGCTCCTCGTCGAACTCACGGAAGACGGTGAAGACGTCATCGTGCCGGTTGACGTCGAGCGACCGCACCGCGACCGTGATGTGCGGGTGCTCCGCGAGCAGTTCCGACCGCAGTGCGTCGAGACGATCGACACGGCGTGCCGCGAGTGCGAGATTGCGTCCGCGCGCGGCGAATTCGCGCGCCATTCCGGCCCCGAGACCGGAGCTGGCTCCGGTGATGAGGATATTGCGTCGCTGCGGCCGACTCATCGGCTCTCCTTCTCGTGTTGGTCGATGAGCGCGTTGCACCGGGAGTCGAGGTAGCCGACAACGACCCAGAAATCCTTGAACGCGGGGTTGGTGGTGTGTCCGTGATGGTAGCGGTAGTAGATCTGCTGGGCGATCACGGCGAGTCGGAACAACCCGAAGACCTCGTAGAACCCCCAGTTGTCCACCCGCAGGCCGGTTTTCTCGGAGTAGTACTCGACGATCTCGCGGCGGGTGAGCATACCGGGAAGATCCGACGGCTGCCGCTTGGTGGCAAGCATCATCGGGTCGTCGTCGGCCTGCACCCAGTATGCGAGCGACGACCCCAGATCCATGAGTGGGTCGCCGATCGTCGCCAGTTCCCAGTCGAGCACCGCGACCGGCCGCAACGGATCGTTCTCGTCGAGGACGACGTTGTCGAGCCGGAAATCTCCGTGCACGACCGTCGACGCGACATCGGCGGGCCGGGCCTCGTCGAGCCAGCGGGTGACACGTGCGAAATCGGGGACGTTGTCGGTCCGGGCCTTCTCGTAGCGCTTGGTCCAGCCCGCGACCTGTCGCGCAACGTATCCGGTGCCACGGCTGAATTCGTCGAGCCCGGTGGTCTCGGGATCGACGCCGTGCAGTTCGACGAGCAGATCGACGATCCGCAGGCACAGGGCTCGGGTCTGTTCCGGCGTCAGGTCCAGGGTGGTGGGCGGGTTGGTCCGCAGGATCGTGCCGGGCACGTGTTCCATGACGTAGAAGTCGCTGCCGAGCACACTGTGGTCGGTGCACAGGCCGACCATCGCAGGCACGTGCGGGTAGGCCGGTGCGAGCAGCGCCTGGATGCGGTATTCACGCGCCATGTCGTGCCCGGAGGACGGCTTCGCCCCGGTCGGCGGGCGGCGCAGCACGAGGTCGCGGTCCGGATAGCGCAACAGGTAGGTCAGATTGGATGCGCCACCGGCGAATTGGCGCACCTCCGGAATCCCTGCGATACCTGCGTGTTCGCCCAGCCATGCCGCGACGGCCTGGATGTCGAACGTGTCCTCGTCGCGGACTGCTCGCGCGTTGTCAGGAAGTTCGATCACTCCTGTATCCCCATCTCAGTTGTATTTGCCGAGTTCGAATCGTGCCACGAGGCCTTGATGGACCTCGTCGGGGCCGTCTGCAAGGCGCAGTGCCCGCGCTGCCGTCCAGGCGCCGGCGAGCGGGAAGTCGTCGGACAGGCCTGCGCCGCCGTGGATCTGGATTGCGAAATCGATGATCTGCTGTGCGACCCGAGGCGCGGCGACCTTGATCTCGGAGACCGAGGATCGGGCACCGGCCAGGCCCTGCGTGTCGAGCAGCCACGCAGCGTGCAGGACGAGCAGCCGAAGCTGATTGATGGCGATGCGGGCGTCGGCGATGCGTTCGCGATTGCCGCCGAGGTTGACGATCGGTTTACCGAAGGCCGTCCGGTCGAGGCCGCGGCGGCATGCAAGTTCGAGCGTGTGCTCGGCGAGCCCGACCAGGCGCATGCAGTGATGGATCCGCCCCGGTCCGAGACGGCCCTGGGCGATTTCGAAACCCCGGCCCGCTCCGGCGATCATCGCATCCAGGGGAAGCCTGACATCGATGAACGACACCTCGCCGTGCCCACCGGGTTCGTCGAAGTATCCCATTGCCGGAAGCATGCGCTCGATCGTCACCCCTCGGGTGTCGATCGGGACGAGGACCATCGAGTGCCGCTGGTACTTGTGAGCGTTCGGATCGGTCAGGCCCATGAATATCAGGACCTTGCAGTCGGGGTGCCCGATACCGGTGCTCCACCACTTGCGTCCGTTCAGAATCACCTCGTCGCCGTCGACGACGGCGGTCGCAGCCATATTGGTGGCATCCGACGACGCGACGTCGGGTTCGGTCATGCAGAACGCCGACCGGATCTCGCCGTCGAGCAGCGGGCGCAGCCACCGGTCCTTCTGTTCGGCACTGCCGTAGTGGTAGAGCACCTCCATGTTCCCGGTGTCGGGTGCATCGCAGTTGAACACGGCCGACGCGAACATCGACCGGCCCATCTCCTCGGCGAGCGGTGCGTACTCGACATTGGACAGGCCCGCGCCCAGATCCGGGTCGGGGAGGAAGAGGTTCCACAGGCCGGCCTCGCGTGCCTTGCGCTGTAGTTCGCGGAATTCCGGCGAGACGGACCAGCTGCCGGCGTCGTCATGGCGCTGGGCACGCGCCTGGCTCCGTACGGCACGGACGCGCTGTTCGACGGGTTCGACCTCGGCGGCGATGAAGTTTCGCAGCCGGTCGAGATAGTCGCGGCTCCGTTCGGACTGTCCGAAATCCATGAAGGCTCCATCCTCAATTGAGCAATGCTCAGTTAGGCTAACGGGATGAGTACTTCCCGACAAGCTCCAGGCGTCAGACGCCGCATGCCGCCCGAGGAACGTCGACGCCAACTCGTCGCAGTGGGCCTTCAGGAACTGTCGATCCGCCCGATCCATGCACTGTCGATCGACCGTGTCGCCGAGATCGCGGGCATCTCACGCGGCCTGCTCTTCCGGTATTTCCCCACGAAACAGGACTTCTACGTAGCGGTCGTAGGTGCCGCGTCCCGCCGTATGCTGCGCGCGGCCGCACCGAACCCCGGCGATCCCGATCCGCTTCGCGCGGGCCTGAACGCGTTCGTCTCGTTCGTCGACCGCCACTGCGACAACTATCAAGCGTTCTTCCACGGCGGGTTCGGCACCGACCCTCAAATCCGCGAGATCTACGACCAGGTCAGGAAGACGATGGTCGAACGAATCCTCGCCGCGACGGGAACGACCCCGGATCCGCTCACCACCATGAGACTGCGCGGCTGGTGGTCGATGGTCGAGTCCCTTGCCGTGGATCGCACCGCCGTCCCCGCAACATCGGTCGACGATGTGGTCGACTACAGCATCACCGTGCTGCGAACCGTCGTGCTCGTCGACACCCTCGACGCACACCCGACACGCGACGTCACATCCCCGGAAGCTGGATCGTGACGCCGGGGAACACCTCGATCTGCGGCGGCAACTGGACCTGCGGCGGAACCTCGATCGGGGGTGCCGGGATCGTGATCGGCGGCAGATCACCCAGGCCGGGAAGGCCCAATGAGGGTGTCGGCCGACCGGTCGTCGTCGGAGCACTGATACCGGCGTCGGCAGGCACGCCCGCCTGCCCGCCGATCGGGTCGGGCCACGGGAAGCTCTCCACGTCGGTGCCCGCGAGCGCGCCGTCCATCGTGTCCTTCCAGATGTCCGCCGGCAGGCTCGAGCCGTAGATGGAGCCACCCCACAGGTTGGTGATGGGGCCCGCGTCCGACGTGCCGATCCACACCGCGGTCGACAGCGACGGCGTGTACCCGACCATCCACGCGTCCTTGTTCATCCCGGTCTCACCGAGCTGGGTGGTACCCGTCTTCGACGCCGACGGCCGCCCTCCTGCCAACGCGTGACCACGCGAGTACGCCGCGACCGGCAGCAATGCCTGGCTGACGTTGTCGGCGACCGCCGCTTCGATGCGCTCCTCGCCGGGAGACGCGGGCCGGTCGAGCAGCACATCGCCGTCGGCAGTGACGACCTTCTGCACGAAGTACGGTTCGTGGAACGTGCCCGACGCCGCCAGGGTCGCATTCGCCGACGCCATGTCGATCACGCGCGCCTGATACTGGCCGAGCACGATGCCGCCCTCGGGGATGCCGTTGGCCTCGGTGAGCGAGGTCCCCTCGACTCCGGGGATCTCCATGGGGATGCCCGCGTCGTGCGCCGCGTCGGCGATCTTCTGCGGACCGTTCTTCATCGACATCATCAGCCGGTAGAAGCTGGTGTTCAGCGACCGCTTCGTCGCCTCCGCGATCGTGCACCTACCGCACGATTCACCTTCGACGTTGTTGATCTCGAGGTTGCCGATCGTCAGCGGGGTGCTGTCGTAGCGGGCACCGAGACCGATGCCCTCTCGCAGAGCCGCGACGAGTCCGAACACTTTGAACGACGAACCGGTCTGCAGCGGCGCCTGTGCGTAGTCGTACCCGGCACCGTCCTCGCCGCCGTAGTACGCCCGCACCGCCCCCGAGTTCGGGTCGACGGACACCACAGCGGTCCGCAGGTCCTCGGGTTCGCCCTCGAGGTTGCCCCGCGCCGCGTCGACAGCGGCCTGCTGGGCCACGGGGTCGATCGTCGTGACGATGCGCAGGCCCTCCGTGTTGAGTTGCTGCTCGCTGATGCCGGCCGCGCCGAGTTCACGCAGCACCTGCGACCGGATCAAACCCTCCGGGCCGGGGGCCTCGTTTGCGCGCGCCAGCTGGTCGGACGGGACGGTTTCCGGGAAGACCGCTTCCGCGCGCTCTCCGGACTCCAGCACGCCCGTCTCGACCATGCCGTCGAGGACATAGTTCCAGCGTGCTTCGATCGCGGGGCGGTTGAACTCGGGATCCAGCGACGACGGTGTCTGGATCACGCCTGCGAGGACCGCGCCCTCGGAGACCGACAGATCGCCGACCGGCTTGCCGAAGTACGCCTGCGAGGCCGCGGCGATGCCGTACGCGCCCCGGCCGAAGTAGATGGTGTTCAGGTACGCCTCGAGGATCTCGTCCTTCGACCACTCGCGGGCCATCTTCGAGGAGATGACCAGTTCCTTCATCTTGCGAGTGAGGGTGCGGTCGGCGCCGACGAGCACATTCTTGACGTACTGCTGGGTGACCGTGGAGCCGCCCCCGGCGGTGTCCTTACCCATGACGTTGTCGCGGGCCGCGCGAGCGAATCCGGACACCGAGAAGCCGGGGTTGCTGTAGAAGTCGCGATCCTCTGCGGAGAGCACTGCGTTGCGGACATGCACCGGGACCTCGTCGATGCCGACTTCGACGCGGTTGCCCTCCGGAGGCACGATCCGCGTGATCTCGGTGGTGTCGTCGGCCGCGTAGATCCGGGAGATCTGGTTGGTGGTCATGTCGGACGGGCGGGGAACCTCTGCCGACATGTACGCGCCGGCGAACACGCCCAGCGGGACGAGTATCAGCAGCGCCACCACCGCGAACACGACATATCGGACTATTCGCCACAATCGCGGCTTCGAATCAGCGGAAGACCGTCCGCGGTTGGACGTCGACGGATTCGGGGAGCTCACACGTACCACTTTCTCCGGGATGGGACTCGGCAGATTCTTCCATCCTGCCGACCGTATGGTACGAAGTCACGCGCAGAAGTGACGCACACGGCACTAGGACGAATCCGTGCGACGCCACGCGCGGTATGTGAACCACCACGCGAGCGCGAATGCTGCCAGCACCAATGACGGCACGATACCGGGCTCCGGTGACACCATTTCTGCGACCGCCCCCACCGCCGCCATCACGGCGAAGACCGTGATGACACCGAGCATCATCTCGAGCCGCTGGCGGCGGGGGAGACGACGTCTCACGACTTCACGCCACCCGCCGTCAGACCCGAGATGATCCGGCGCTGGAAGACCAGCACCATCACGACCAGCGGCACCATCACGAGCGTGCCACCCGCCATGATCGACGCATACGGCGTCACAAACGGGTCCGTGCCCGTGAACCGGGCCATCGCCACAGTCACCGGGGCCGTCCGTTCACTCGAGAGCTGCGACATGAGCAAGTACTCGTTCACCGTCGCGATGAACGCCAGGATCGCGGTGGTGAACAACGCCGGGGCCGCGAGCGGCAGCATCACCAGACGGAACGCCTGCCCTCGGGTCGCGCCGTCGATGCGCGCGGCCTCCTCGAGTTCCCACGGCAACTCGGAAAAGAACGAGGTGAGCGTGTACACCGTCAGCGGCAGTACGAACGAGATGTTCGGGATGATCAACGCCTGGTAGCTCCCGATCCAGCCGATATCGGTGAACAGCTGGAACAGCGGCGTCACGAGCGCGACGACCGGGAACATCGACGCGCCGAGGATGATGCCGGTGACGAAATACTTTCCCCGGAACTCGAAACGCGACAGCGCATACGCGGTGAACACACCGATCAGCAACGCGATCGCGGTGGTGGCGCCGGCGATGATGACGCTGTTGAGCAGCGCGCGGGAGAAGTTGACCTTCGCATCGGGGTCGAGGGCGTCGGCGAAGTTCTGGAGGGTCGGGTTCGTCGGCCACAGACTCGTGCTGAACGTATCGGCCGGATCGCGCAGAGCCGTGACGATCATCCAATAGCACGGGGCGAGCCCCCAGACGATGATGAGCGCCACCCCGAGGTAGGTGCCGATCGATCTCGGCCGGAACCTGCGCGCACGCTTCGGACCGGGGCGTGGCGTCTCGTCGGCAGGCGTCTCGGTGGCGGTGATCGTGCCGGTCATACCGCGTCTCCCTTCCGCTGCTTCTCCTGCGTACTGACCGCGTTGGCGCCGAGGAACCGCACCAGGACGAAGGCCACCGCGAAGATGATGAGGAACGTGATCGTCGACAGCGCGGACGCCGAGTTGGCGCCCTGGCGCATCTGGTCGACGACGAGCACGGAGATCGTCGAGGTCGCAGGATTGGAGCCCATCATGATGGCGGGCAGGTCGTACATGCGCAGCGCATCCATCGTGCGGAACAGGATTGCCACCATGAGCGCGGGCTTGACCAGCGGCAACGTGATCTGAGTGAAGCGTTGCCAGGCGTTCGCGCCGTCGACCTTCGCCGCCTCGTACACATCCGACGGAATCATCTGCAGACCCGCGAGGATGAGCAGCGCCATGAACGGTGCGGTCTTCCACACGTCGGCGACGATGATGGCGAAACGGGCGGGCCACGGATCTGCGGTCCACAGGATGTCGGTGCCGAGCATCTTGTTGGCGATACCGTCGTTGGCGAAGATGAAGAACCACAGCTTGGCGGTGACGGCGGTGGGGATGGCCCACGGTATGAGGACCGAGGCGCGCAGCAGACCGCGGCCGCGGAACGACTTGGCCATCACCAGCGCCATGGCGAAACCGACCACGGTCTCGATCGACACCGTCACGCCCGTGAAGAAGAACGTGTTGAAGATCGACTGCCAGAACTGGGAACCGAGAGTGCCGGGCGGGCAGGAGATCGATCCGGTGGCAGTACCGCAGGTCTGGGTGATCCAGCGGGTGTAGTTCTCGATACCGACGAACCCGCCTGTGACGAACCGGCCGGTGTCGGGGTCGAGTGTCTTCGCGTCGCCGTGCAGCGACATCCACACTGCTCTGCCCAGCGGGTACAGGATGATCACCGCGAGGACGATCATCGACGGCGCGATGAACATCCACACCGGCACCTTCCGCCGGGACTTCGCCGGAGGCGCGGTCAGCGGCGGTGGCGCGGGCGTGCGGTGTCGTCCGGCCACACGTCCGCGGTCGGGACCATCGGTCCCGACCGCGGTGTGTGGCGGATCCGCGGGTTTCCCGGCCTGCGGTTCTGCCATCTACTGCTCCTAGTGGATCAGTTGCCGGCGGTTTCGATGCCGGCCTGAGTGTCGTCCAGGGCCTGCTGGACGGGCTTCTCGCCCCGGATCGCAGCGTAGGCGTTGTCGGAGATCGCCTTCGACACGGCCGAGTAGTACGGCGACGACGGACGCGGCGCCGCGTTCTCGAGGGCCTCCTTCAGCGTCGAGAAGTACGGGTACTGCTCGAGGATCGCCGGGTCGTCGTAGACCTCGGCGAGGACCGGTGCGCCACCGACCTCGGCGTAGTACTCCTGCGACTGACGCGTCTGCATGAACTCGAGGAAGTCGCGGGCGGTTGCCGGAGCATCCGTGTACGCGCTGATGCCGACGTTGTAGCCACCGAGCGTGGACACGCCCGGACCGTCGACGCCCGGGAGCACGGCGATGCCGTAGTTTCCGGCCACCGACGACTCTTCACCGTCGGTGTAGAAGCCGGGCCACGTGCGCATGAACATGGCTTCGCCGTTGCCGAAGGCAGTCTGCGACTCGCCCTCGGTGTAGGTCTGCGCAGCAGCCGGGATCGTGCCGTCCTCGAAGGAATCGACGATGAACTGCAGGCCCTCGGCGGTCTGCTCGTCGATCGCCGGGGTGAGGCCGTCCTCGGCGACGAAGCTGCCGCCGAAGCCGTTGACGATCTCGGTCACGTTGACCGTAAGACCCTCGTAGTTGCTGAACTGACCGATGTAGCAGGCGATACCCGCTTCTTCGGCCTTCGGGCATTCCGCCTTCAGGTCGTCCCACGTCGCAGGAGCCTGGTCGACGAGGTCGGTGCGGTAGTACAGGAACGCACCGTTGGTGTTCTTCGGCGCGGCGTACAGCGTGCCGTTGTAGGTACCCGACTCGACGGTCGCGGGCAGCAGGCCCTCGGTGTCGATCGCGTTGTCGCCCTCGAGCGGCAGCAGCCAGCCGTTGGCAGCGAACTCGGCGGTGTTCGTGACGTCGACGGCGACGAGGTCGTACTCGTCGCTCTGCGCCTGCATCCGCTGCGCGATATCGGCGTACTGGTCGTTGGCCTCGCGCGCGAGCGGCTTGAAGGTGACCTGCTCGTCGGGGTTCTCGGCGTTCCAGTCGGCGATGATGTTCTCGAGTGCCGCGTTCAAGGGGTCCTGCCCCTCGACGATGGTGATCGGGCCGCGGCCCTCGCCGGATGCGGCGGTGCCCGTATCGGAGCCGGTGTCGCTGCCACCGTCGTCGGAGCCGCACGCCGTCAGGACCAGCAGCGCCGCCGAGGAGGCGGCGATGACGGCTCTGCGCATCGCTTTCTTCTTCGAAACCATGAACATCTCCCGTGTGAGTTCGGAAAATCAACTCGCCGGTAACCCCTCGGCCACCGACACCGGCCACTACTGTGGCACGGGCCACCCCGAAAAGTCGGCATTCCGCCCATCCTTGATCGGTTCTGTGTCGGGCACCGCAGTCCCCGAGCAGGCCCGATCAACCGATGCGCAGCCCGTCCGACGTCTTGAACACATGCACCTGATTCGGATCGAACCGCAGGTGGAGACGGTCGCCCTTCTGCGGCGGGGTTCGCCAGTCGCTCCGCGCCACGATCTCCTGGCGGATTCCACCGACCGTGGCGTTGCCGTACACATACGCATCCGACCCGAGTTCCTCGACGACATCCACGTCGACGGCCAGCCCGTCATCGGCGATCTCGAGATGTTCGGGCCGGATGCCGAGCGTCACCTCGGCTTCGGTGACCTGGCCGAGGATGTCGCGTGGCACCTGGACGTGGACATCGCCCACCATGACTCCGCGGTCGACGACGGGAAGAGTGAACAGGTTCATTGCGGGTGAGCCCATGAATCCGGCGACGAAGACGTTGGCAGGCCGGTTGTAGAGCGCGCGCGGCGACGCACACTGCTGCAGGATGCCCTTGTCGAGCACCGCGACGCGATCACCCATCGTCATGGCTTCCACCTGATCGTGGGTGACATACACCGTGGTCGTATTGAGCCGCCGCTGCAGCTGCGCGATCTGCGTGCGGGTCTGCACGCGCAACTTCGCATCGAGGTTGGACAGCGGCTCATCCATCAGGAACACCTGCGGTTCCCGCACGATCGCGCGGCCCATGGCGACACGCTGCCGTTGACCACCGGACAGCGCCTTGGGCTTGCGGTCGAGGTATTGCTCGAGGTCGAGCATCTTCGCGACCTCGGTCACCCGTTCACGGATCTCGGTTTTCGGGATCTTCGCGAGCTTGAGCGCGAATCCCATGTTCTCGGCCACCGACATGTGCGGGTACAGGGCGTAGTTCTGGAACACCATCGCGATGTCGCGTTCCTTGGGGTCCTGCGCGGTGACGTCGTTGTCTCCGATGAGGATGCGGCCGCTGTAAACCTCTTCGAGCCCCGCGAGCATCCGCAGCGACGTCGACTTACCGCAGCCCGAGGGCCCGACCAGGACAAGGAACTCGCCGTCCTCGATCTCGAGATCCAGCGCATCGACCGCAGGTGTATTCGAGCCGGGGAACAGACACGTCGTCTTGTCGAAGGTCACCGAGGCCATCGCAGATCCTTTCCGAAGCGGACACGCTCGTGCGCTACGGGAATCTACCGTGCATCGTGTGGGTCCACAGCCACCGACGTGTCGGCGACCGGCGATTCGTCGCCCCACACCTGGATTCCTCGCACTCCGGGAACGTCTCCGCGATGGAACACCGGATCGCGTCCTTGCTTGCGCTGCGCGCTGTAGTTGTGGAACAGCGCGTACGCAATGCCCGACAACGGGATCAACGCGATGAGGTTGACCGTTGCCATCACACCCATCGCCAGGTCGGCGAGCGCCCACACGAGCGGCACCGAACCGATCGCGCCGAGGAACACGCACACCACCACGGCCGAACGCAGATACGGCAGGGCCTTCCGCGAACCGGTGAGGAATTCGATGTTCGATTCGCTGTAGTAGTAGTTGCCGATGACCGAGGTGAACGCGAGGAAGAAGATGAGGACGGCGAGGAAGTGGACGGTCCAGTCGCCGAGCTGCAGGGCCATCGCGTTCTGGGTGAGCGCGGCACCTTCGAGACCTGACCCGAATTCCGGGTCGGACAGCAGGATGATGAACCCGGTGAGCGAGCAGACCAGCCACGTGTCGAAGTAGACGCCGAGACTCTGTACGAGGCCCTGCTTGACGGGGTGCGACACCGACGCGGTCGCGCCCGCATTCGGCGCCGAGCCCATGCCGGCCTCGTTGGAGAACAGGCCGCGTCGGATGCCGTGCATGAATGCTGCGGCGAACCCGCCGCCCGCCACCTCACGGAGGCCGAAGGCGTTCTCGAACACCAAACGGAACATTCCGGGGACCTCACCGATGTTGAGGATCACCACGATGATCCCGATGATCAGGTACGCGATAGCCATGACCGGCACCACCACCTGCGACACACTCGAAATCCGCCGCACGCCGCCGAAGATGACCGCGGCGACGAGAACCGCCACGCCCACACCGACACCGATCTGCAGACCCGTCGTCTTCTCGCCCGCCGAGCTCGACACGGCGTCGACGATCGAGTTGGACTGCACGGCGTTGAACACGAAGCCGTAGGTGATCGTGATGATCACCGCGAAGATCATGCCCATCCAGCGTTTCCCGAGCCCGTACTGCATGTAGTAGGCCGGCCCGCCTCTGAATGCGCCATTGTCGCGCACCTTGTACAGCTGGGCGAGAGTCGACTCGACGAAGGCGGTGGATGCACCGATCAGCGCCATCGCCCACATCCAGAACAAGGCGCCGGGGCCGCCGATGCTGATCGCGATCGCCACACCCGCGATGTTGCCCGTTCCCACCCGTGACGCCGCCGAGATGGAGAACGCCCGGAACGCCGAGATCCCCTTCTCCCCGTCCGGGAATTCCTCGGGCTTCTCCACGATCGACCGCAACATGTCGGGGATCAGTCGGAGCTGGATGAACCGGGAGCGGAACGAGTAGTACAGACCTGACCCGACGAGAAGGGCGATGACCGCGTACCAGTACCAGTCGTTGATGTCGGTGACGAATTCGACGGCGGTGTCCATTCCACCGATCCTGTCGGTCGCGGAACGGTTCCGCACCGGTTTCGGCCCGGAATCCCCTCAGATCCGGTCGGCGAGCCGAGTGCCCTGCTCGATCGCACGTTTGGCATCCAGTTCCGCCGCGACGTCGGCGCCGCCGATCACGTGCGTCACCACCCCGGCGACGGTGAGTCCGTCGACGAGATCACGCACCGATTCCTGCCCCGCGCACACGATGATCGTGTCGACCGCGAGCACCCGGCGTTCGCTGCCGTCCTTGCCGAGACTGATGTGCAGACCGTCGTCGTCGATGCGTTCGTAGCCCACGCCCGAAAACTCATGGACGCCCTTGTGTTTCAGTGCCGCCCGATGCACCCAGCCACTGGTCTTGCCCAGCTTCGCTCCGATCCGGCCTGCGGTGCGCTGCAGGAGATAGACCTCGCGCGGTGACGGGGACGGCTGCGGGGCGGTCAACGCGCCGGGCGCGTCCTCGGCGTCGGTGACACCCCACTCCCGTTTCCATTCGGCGAGGTTCATCGCCGGAGAAGTGGTGTGTGTGAGGAACTCGGCGACATCCACGCCGATGCCACCCGCGCCGATCACCGCGACCCGCTCACCGATCGGCGCCCCGCCGCGCACTGCCTGCGCATAGGTCAGCACACTGGGATGGTCGATGCCGTCGATGACCGGAACTCGCGGCGTGACACCGGTCGCGACGACGACCTCGTCGAATCCGTCGGTCAGGTCTGCGACGGTGGCGCGCGTGTTCAACCGGACGTCGACACCGGTCAGCTCGAGTTGGCGCGTGTAATACCGCAAGGTCTCGGCGAATTCCTCCTTGCCCGGGATGAGCCGCGCAATACCGAACTGGCCTCCGATCTGCGCGTCCGCTTCGAACAGGCTGACGCGATGTCCGCGGCGCGCGAGGTTCACCGCCGCCGACAGACCGGCAGGGCCTGCGCCGACCACCGCGACGGACTTGCTGCGGCGCGTGGGTGAGAGGAGCAGCTCGGTTTCGCGTCCGGCGCGCGGGTTGAGCAGGCACGAGACGTGCTTGTTCACGAAGGCGTGATCGAGGCACGCCTGATTGCAGGCGATACAGGTGTTGATCTCGTCGGAGGCACCCGCGGCGGCTTTGCGCACCCAGTCCGGGTCGGCGAGCATCGGCCGCGCGAGTGACACCAGGTCGGCGCGACCGTCGGCGAGGATTTCTTCCGCGGTCTCGGGCATGTTGATGCGGTTCGATGCCGCAACCGGAATGCTCACGTGCTTCGCGAGTCTTGCGGTGAAATCCACGAACGCGGCGCGGGGCACGGAGGTGACGATCGTCGGTACCCGCGATTCGTGCCAACCGATGTCGGTGTTCAGCAGCGTGGCGCCTGCTGCCTCGACGTCCTGCGCGACCGCGACGATCTCGTCCCAGCTCTGGCCGCGGTCGACGAGATCTGCCATCGACAGTCGGAAGGAGATCACGAAATCGGGGCCGACGGCCTCGCGGACGCCGCGGACGATCTCGACGGCCAGGCGGCGACGCTTCTCCGGGGTGCCGCCCCACTCGTCGGTGCGCCGGTTGGTGCGTTCCGCAAGGAACTGGTTGATGAAATATCCTTCACCACCCATGATTTCGACTCCGTCGTAGCCGGCCTGCTGCGCGAGCCGGGCACAGCGGACGAACGCGCGGATCTGCCTGCGCACACCCCACGACGTGAGTCGCCTGGGCCGGAACGGATTGATGGGTGCTTTGATCGACGATGCGGACACGCTCAGCGGCCAGTAGCTGTATCTGCCCGCGTGCAGGATTTGCAACACGATGCGGCCGCCCTCGGCGTGCACGGCGTCGGTGATGGTGCGGTGCCGCCGGGCCTCGATCCGGTTGGTGAGCTTGGCTCCGAACGGCAGCAGCCATCCGGTCCGGGTCGGTGCATAGCCTCCGGTCACGATGAGCGAGACACCCCCGCGGGCGCGTTCGGCGAAGTAGGCGGCGAGTCGGCCGGTGTTCTTGGCGCGGTCCTCGAGCCCCGTGTGCATCGAGCCCATGATCACGCGGTTCGGCAGGGTGACCGACCCGAGGTCGAGCGGCGACAGCAGGGTCGGATAGGAGTCTCTTGTTGTCACGGTTGGTCCTGTTCGGAAGGTGGTGTGAGGGCGTCGAGCATGTCCTGGCACCAGTCGCGGAACCCTTCCTCGACGCGGATGCCACCGCGCAACACCAGATATTGATGCAGCGCTGAACCGGTGAGGGAGGCCGCCGCGGGGAAGTCACGCTTCTCGATGAGTCGATAGACGTCGAGGCGGGCGTCATGAGCGTCGCGGTGGCGGGTGATCTCCGCGAGCAACTCGGGCATGGTGCCGGGGCGGGCAGCGCGGATCTTGACGGCCAGTTCGCTGCGCAGGTGGTCGGGCTCCGACGGCTCGGCGATCCAGCGGTCGAGTTCGACATGGCCTGCGGCGGCCACACGGTAGATCTTCTTGTCGGGGCGGCCGTCCTGCGACACGGTCTCGCAGGTCACCCAGCTGCGCTCTTCCATGCGTCGCAGAACCCGATAGATCTGCTGGTGGGTCGCGCTGTGGAAGAACCCGATGGATTTGTCGAAGCGACGTGCCAGCTCGTAGCCGGATCCGGCGCGCTCGTCGAGTGAGACGAGCAGCGCGTGTTCGAGTGCCATGACCACAGTATGCAACGAGGTGCATATGCACACAAGTGCAGCACCCTGGGTCGGCGCCTCGCGATTCCCGAGGTGCGACCCTCTACGCTCGGTCCGTGAGTTCGGACAAGATGCTGACCCGCATCGGCGGCCTGTTGCGCCAGGCGGAGTCGACCGACAATCCGCACGAGGCCGATGCCTTCCTCGCCGCAGCCCAGCGGCTCGCGACCTCTGCCTCGGTCGACCTCGCGGTGGCCCGCGCTCATGCCACCGTCAAGGAACGCCGCGCGACACCGGTCCAGCGGCTCATCACCATCGGAGAGACCGGTAAGAAAGGGCTGCGCACGTACGCGCAGCTGTTCCTGGCGATCGCAGCCGCCAACGACGTGCAATGCGACATCACGGCCACGTCGACGGTCATCTACGCGTACGGCTTCACCGACGACATCGACGTGTGCGAGGCCCTCTACTCGTCGCTGCTGGTGCAGATGGTGCGCGCATCCGATGCCTACCTGCGCTCCGGTACTTACAAGGACGAGACGACGGTGCAGACGGTGGTCGAGCGCCGCGGGGGCAGGCAGATCCGCACGAGGGTGCGGAAGCCGGTCGCGGGAGTCACAGCCCGCCTGAATTTCCAGTCGGCGTTCGCCGCGCGGATCGGCGCACGCCTCGCCGAAGCGAAGCAGGACACCGAGCGCGAAGCGGAGCAGTCGACACCCGGGACCGCCCTCGTCCTGCGCGGCAAGGAACTCGAGTTGCGCGATTTCTACCGCACGACCTCGCAGGCACGAGGAAGCTGGCGAGGGAACCGGATGGCGACGCGATCCACCGACGCTCAACGCGCCGGAGACCGTGCCGGACGCACGGCCCGCCTCGGCAGCTCACCCGAGCTGCCACCTGCCGCGAGGAGGCTGGAGCGGTGACGAGAGTGCGCGACACGCAGAAAACGTCTGTGTACGAGGCGGAGTCGCTCGTGCGGCGCATGTTCGATCTGGCGGATGAGCGCGGTCTGCGTACCGTCGAAGTGGCCGGTTCCCACGTCACCCTGCCCGTCGAACGGCGTTTCGCGTCGCTCGAGTCGGCGCAGCAGTACGTCGACAAGGTGCTGGCACTGAATTGGGTGCGTGAGCGCTGGCCGCGCGCTGCGCTACACGTGCGAGTCCGCGCCCGGTCGGGAAATACCGCGGCGCACTACGAAAGCGACTGCGCGACCATCGCCCTTCCGGTGCATCGCGACAATCGGGCCTGGGCGTTCCGCGAACTCGTGGTGCTGCACGAGCTGGCCCACCATCTCGACCCGCAGGACCCCGACGATCCGACCGAACCCGCCCACGGGCCCGCGTTCGTCGACCGGTTCCTGATCCTGGTCGACGAGATCATCGGGCCCGAGGCGGCGTTCGTGTTGCGTGCGTCGGGGATCGCAGTACGCGAGTGAGTTCGCCTCACATACCGGCGACCTCGACCCGGCCGTAGTCGCCCACGCCTGCGGCGAGCACCCGCAGGTGGTCGTCCATCGTGCCGAGGGTGTGCTCGATTGCGGTGAGCCGGCTCAGGTAGTGCCCGATAGAGTGTTCGGCGGTGACGCCGATACCGCCGTGCATCTGGACGGCTTCCTGGCCGATCGCGCGTGCCGACCGTCCGACCTGCAGCTTTGCGCGCGAAGCGATCACCGGATCGATGATTCCATCGGCCAGTGCCATGGTCGCGTACAGACTCATACTGGCTGCCAATTCGTACTGCACGTACATGTCGGCGGCGCGGTGCGTCAGGGCCTGGAACGTCGAAAGCGGGACGCCGAACTGCTTGCGCTGCTTCAGATAGTCCGCAGTGGAGCGCACCGACCGGTCGATCGCACCGGTCGCCTCGGCGCACAACACCGCCTGCGCCCTGACCTGCGCCGCGACGATTGCGGTCGACGCGTCGGCGGCCTCACCGAGCGGGACAGCGCTGACGCCGTCGAGCACGATCTGCGCGCCGCGTCGTTCGTCGTTCGTCCGGTACGAAGTGCGGGTGAGACCGTCGGCCTCGGCGGAGACGACGAACAGGCCCACGCCCCCGTCGGGCAGCTCGGCCGACACGATCAGGGTCTGCGCGCACTCACCGTGGAGCACAGGGTTCTTGCGGCCGGTGAGCCGCCACTGGTCGCCGTCGCGTGCGGCGGTGGTGGTCACTGCCTTCGACGGCCATCGGATACCGGGTTCGTCGTGTGCGAATGCCATCAGCAACGCGCCTTCGGACAGGCGCGGCAGGAACTCGTCGCGCTGGTCGTCGCTACCGACGTCGGCAACGAGTCCGCCCGGCAGGTACACGGCGCTGAGCACCGGCTCGGGCGCGAGGGCCGCACCGATTTCGGTCATCACGGCCATGACCTCGACGGGTCCGGCGCCCATGCCGCCATGCTTCTCCGGGAAGGGGAGCCCGAGGACGCCGAGTTCGGCGAGTTGCTTCCACACCCCGCGGCTCCAGCCGAGTTCGCTCTCGGCGGCGTTGTTACGGGATTCCACGTCGTAGGCGTCGGCAAGCAGATCGCGGACGGTCTTGCGGAGAAGATCCTGCTCGGTATCGAGATCGAAATTCATGTCCTGGGCCTCACAGTCCGAGAATCGAGGAAGCGATGATCGAACGTTGCACTTCGCTCGACCCGCCGTAGATGGTCACCTTGCGGTTGTTGAGGTAGGTCCCCGTAGCGAGCTGCGCCCACTCCGGCGAGTCGATGTCGTCCGAAGCGGTGGGGAGCGAATCCGGGCCTGCGATGTCGACGAGCAGTTCGGTGGCGGCCTGCTGAAGTTCGGAGCCGCGCATCTTGAGTAGCGACGATGCGGGGTTCGGCTTGCCGTCGGCCGATCCTGCGACGACGCGCAGCTGGGTCAGCTCGAGAGCGATCAGCTCGTTCTCGAGTTCGGCGAGCCGAGCCGCGAACAACGGGTCTTCGAGAAGCGTGCTCTCGCCGAGCCGGGTCTGCGCGGCGAAGCTCTTGGCGCGCGCCAGCTTGACCTTGGTGGCTCCGACGCGGGTGATGCCGATTCGTTCGTTGCCGAGCAAGAACTTCGCCTGCGTCCAGCCTGAGTTCTCCTCACCGACCAGGTTCTCGGCGGGCACCCGCACGTCTTCGAAGAAGACCTCGTTGACCTCGTAGCTGCCGTCGATGAGCTTGATCGGACGGACGGTGATGCCGGGGGTGTTCATGTCGATCAGGAGCATCGAGATGCCTGCCTGCTTCTTGACATCGGGATTGGTGCGGACGAGGCAGAAGATCCAGTCGGCGTGCTGACCCAGCGTCGTCCACGTCTTCTGGCCGTTGACGATGTAGTCGGCGCCGTCGCGCACAGCGCGGGTCTTGAGTGAAGCGAGGTCGGAGCCGGCTTCGGGCTCGGAGAATCCCTGACACCACCAGATGTCGAGGTTCGCTGTGGCAGGCAGGAAGCGTTCCTTCATTTCCTGCGACGCGAACTGCGCGAGAACCGGGCCGATCATCGACGCATTGAACGGAAGCGGCTCGGGCACCGACGCGAGCTGCATCTCGGTGAGCCAGATGTTGCGCTGTACCGGGGTCCAGTCCTTGCCTCCCCACTCCACGGGCCAGTTAGGGACCGCCAGTTCGTGCGCGTTGAGGATCTGCTGGGCTCGGACGAATTCGTCTTTGCCCAGAGACTTACCGGCCGCGACCTTCTCGCGCAGCTCGGCGGGGAATTCGGTGGTGTAGAAGGTGCGCAATTCGTCGCGGAACGCGCGCTCCTCGGCGGTGAGTTTCAGATTCATGGGTGGCCCTCTGTCGCGGTTGTGCGGTGGGGAGACCAGCGGAAAGGCGGCTGATCTACACTCCAAAACCGTAACCTGACACTGTAAGGTTGTCCAGTACGACGACCGAGAGGAGACGCACATGGCGCGGCCACGCACCCCGATATTGAGCCGGGAGTTGATCCGTGAGACGACATTGCGCCTCGTCGACGAACACGGCCTCGACGCCGTATCGATGCGCAAGATCGCGAACGAACTCGGCGTCCGCGCACCCTCGCTGTACAGCCACTACGCCAACAAGGACGAACTGCTCGACGACATCGCCCGCACCGTTGCCGAGAACGTCGACGTGAGCGGCTTCGAGGACGACGACTGGCAGGGCGCCTTGCGCAGTTGGGCGCGCTCGTACCGCAGCGCCCTTGCCGCGCATCCCAACATGGTGCCGTTCCTCGCCTACGGCCCGAGCGACCGTCCCGTCGCCCTCGACCGCGCCGACGCCGTCCACGGCGGACTCACGCGCGCCGGATGGCCGCCGCGGACCGCGACGATGATCGGGGCATCGATCAAGTACATCGTCGTCGGCTCGGCGATCACGTCGTTCGCCGGTGGGTTCATCGACGACATCGACACCTACAACGAACGCTATCCGCACCTGTCGCAGGCGCATCGGCTCCGCGACTACGCCGCCGAGATCGATGAGGACAGTTTCGAACTGGTCCTCGAGACTTTCCTGACGGGACTCGCCCTGCAGTACACAGCGCTCGACGCCCGGTGATCAGGAGCGTCGCAGGCGCACGAATCGAATCCGGCTCCCGGTTTCACGGAAGTCGGCGTCGCTACCGTCGACCTCGAATCCCATGACCGCGCACAACCGGACGGCCGTCTTCGGATGTTCGCGCGCGTACCTCGCGAGTGCGTCCGCACCTGCATCGGGATCGAGGAATATCGCAGTGACCGCGACCTGCTCGCGTCCCGATTCGACGCGCGCGTGCGGGTCCGCCTTCAGGTTCCGATACCAGTCCGTTCTCGCTCCGTGTCCGACCGCGACCACGAACCCGTCGCTCGTGTCGACATGATTGACGACTTCGAGCACGACGTACCGGCTTTGCCCGCTCTTGCGTCCCCGGTGTTCGAGAAGCAGGAAGCGGTGACCGAGCAGAAACCCGAGATGCCACCGATACAGAAGAATCGGGAGGCGCATCAATCGGCGCCGAACACCAGTGGGCGGGGCAGCAGGCTCCGTGACGCGCATGCCTTCCACGATGCACCTTCCTGACCTCGCCTGTCGACACGCCGACCGCACCCTACGCGCGGGTAGGGCGTGATCCCACATAGTTTCGGTGGGATGCCACAGACCAGCGCAATTCCTCGGGTACGCAACCACCCCCGGTGGTTGCTTGCCGTGCTGGGTCTCGCAGCGGCCGTGGCGTTCGTCGCGCACGATCGACTGCTCGGCTTCGACACCTTCTACGGATTGTTCGGCAACACTGTCGACGCCGAGGTCTACCGGTACGGCGGAACGACCGTCCGGACCGCCGAGCCGCTGTACGACTTCGTCCTGCACGGCGCACTACCGTTCACGTATCCGCCGTTCGCCGCCCTGACATTCGTGCCGCTGTCGGTGCTGTCGATCCACGGGACGGAAATAGCGCTCAATCTGGCCAATCTCGTGCTCGTGTACCTCGCGGTGTGGTTGTGCTGGCGGCAGCTCGGCTACCGGGATTCGGGCCGGACCAGGCTGGTCAGCATCTTCCTCGCGGTACTGTTCACCTGGATCGAACCCGCGCGCATGACGATCTGGCTCGGACAGATCAACCTCGTGCTGCTCGTGCTGGTCCTGTGGGATCTGGGAAGACCCGAACATTCCCGGCTGCGGGGAATCGGAGTCGGGATCGCCGCAGGTCTCAAACTCACCCCACTCTTCTTCATCGCCTATCTCGCAACCCTGCGGCAGTGGCGCGCCACGATCGTGGCCACCGCGACCTTCCTCACGACCGTGCTCCTCGGTTTCGCCGTGATCTTCTCGGACTCCTGGCGATTCTGGACCAGAACCATCGTCCGGTCGGAACGGATCGGGCTGATCTCCTCACCCGCCAACCAGTCGATCCGCGGAATCCTCGCACGCACCCTGCACACCGAAGATCCCCCGATGTGGCTGTGGCTGCTGTGCGCCGGAATCGTCGGACTCCTCGGGCTGTGGGCCGCATCTCTTGCGTATCGCAACGGTAGACGGCTACTGAGCTTGACCGTCGCGGGACTCACTGCCCCGATGGTGGCGCCGTTCTCGTGGGGACACCACTGGGTATGGGTCATCCCACTGCTCGTCCTGTGCCTGGATCAGGCTCTGCGCTGGCGGTGGTGGTGGGGATACCTCCTGCCGTTCGCCGCAGCGATTCCGCTACTGGCCTGGTACCGGTCGTATCCCGACGGCGTGGTGGCGATCGGAATCTTCATGACGCCGGCCTCCCCGCTCGTGCAGTCGCTGCTGCAGGCCACCTACCCGATCGTCTACTCGGTGTTGCTCGTCGTCGTGCTTGTAGCAAACCGTCCCAGCGGAATCCGGCTGCGGCGCGACCGCGATCCGAATACGGTTGATACATGACTCGTCCCATTCGCATCGGTCTCCAACTCCAGCCCCAGCAGCAGCCCGACTACCGGGTCATCCGCGACACGGTGCTCCGCGCCGAAGAAGCGGGCGCCGACATCGTCTTCAACTGGGATCATTTCTATCCCCTCTACGGCGATCCCGACGGTGCACATTTCGAATGTTGGACAATGCTCGGCGCGTGGGCCGAGCAGACCGAACGTGTCGAGATCGGCGCGCTCGTCACCGGCGGCGGCTACCGCAATCCCGAACTGCTCGCCGACATGGCCCGCACCGTCGACCACATCAGCAGTGGCCGCCTCATTCTCGGCATCGGTTCCGGCTGGTTCGAGAAGGACTACGACGAATACGGCTATGACTTCGGCACCAAAGGGTCTCGACTCGATCTGCTCGCCGAGTACCTGCCGCGCATCACCTCGCGGCTCGACAAGCTCAACCCGCAACCCACCCGGCACATTCCGCTGCTCATCGGTGGCGGCGGCCCGAAGAAGACGCTACCGCTGGTAGCGAAGTACGCCGATATCTGGCACAGCTTCGGCGAATTCGACACGCACACCGAGAAGTCGAAGATCTTCGAGGCGCGCTGCGCAGATGTGGGGCGGTCGCCGCAGGAGATCGAGCGGTCGACGTCGTGGCCGGGGCTCGAGCACGCAGCGGCGTACGCCGAGGCCGGTTTCACGCTGTTCACCGTCGGTATCGGTGGACCGGATTACGACCTCGCGCCGCTGGTGGAGGCGATCGGGTGGCGCGACGAGAACTCGCCGCCGTCGCTGTCAGGCCTCGCCTGACCACGCTCTCGAGCGACCACGTGTGCGGCGCGGCACGTAGGGGTATACCTGATCCACGACACGACTCAACCGCGCACTGTGGAGGCCAGGATGAACCGCCCGAAGGACCGTAGTTCCGACGAGGACGACGCACGCACCGACCCACCCGGCCCGGCCGACCACGGGCGCGACGGTGGCATGGCCACGCGGGAGAACGCACCCGAGGTGGTGCAGAGATCGGACGACGACCACCGCCCGGAACACTGAGGTGCTTCCGGGCGGGAGGTCGTAGCGCGTCCCCGCAGCATTGCTGACTCGTCTCTACGATCGATGGTGCATGCCCTATGTACCTACGCTTCCACCGTGCACCGTCGGCGATTGGGACAACGCTCGCCGGAGGCGACGCCTGCGCGACACCAGAACCGGTCACAGCTGGCGCCGATTCGGGCGACTCCGCCGATTCCTGGCGCGCGCTGCGATCGCGACGGTGCCGCTCATCGCGCTCTACACGCAGTACTGGCATTACGACGTCGCACCGATGCGGGAACAACTCGCCGAGACACAGCCACTCATCCACCCGGTCTACGACGCGCAGGATCCCGCCGACCGTGACACCGCCGTCGTCGATCTCGTCGGCCTCGGCAACCTCGATGCCACCGCCACCGCGACAGCTCTGCCCGCGCTGAGCGGTCTCGGGGACGTGTGGGCGGTCGAATACGACAACTCGGGTATCGACACCGCCGTCGTGAGCCGACTCGTCGCCGCACGCGCCGAGACCCTGGGCATCGACTCGGTGATCCTCACCGGCCACAGTATGGGCGGGATCATCGCACTCGAAGTCGCCCAGCACCTGTATCGCGACACACCCCTCGAGGTACTCGGGGTGATCCTCGACTGCACACCGATCGACCTGCACGCCGTGCGCGCCGACAGCCGCGATGCGGGCGAGGAATTGCTGCGCTGGGTCGGCTGGATACCCGGTGCCCGGGAAAGTCGGATCCTGCGGATGATCGTCGAGATCGCGGCACGCCAGGACAGGTTCGTCCTCCTATCCGATCGTTGGTACAGGCGCATCGACGGATCCGAGTTCATCGACGTCGTCGACGAAGTCCTGAAGGACAAGATCCTGTCGACGAACGCCGCGAGCAACGGTCTTATCGAGTCGCAGTTCCGGGCGATCGTCGCATCCGGCGCCAACAACAGCCTGCGGGCGCTCGCCGCCGAGAAGGACGACAAGGTACGTCCCGCGATCGTGTTCGTGCGTCCCCGGAACGCGTCGAACGACCATGTCGTGGACGTCGAGTACACGCAACGGGCCCTCGTCGAGCACTCCGGCGGTATCGATGGCACCCTGCTGGTCGCGAAGATCGATCACACCGGCCACGCCAATCCGATCCAGGCACCCCAAGCCTACGACGACGCCATCACCAAGAGGATCGAATCGTTCATCGACCAGCGTCCCGGCGAGAACCTCGAGGACGACCCCGACAACGACGACGGCCCCGACACGACAACCGGCCCCACCGTTGGGCCGTGACGCCCCGAACACTCATCCCACGTTCACCTTCTCGTTGCCTTCGACTCGCTTCGGGCTTCTACGGTTCCTCGCTTGTACCTAGAAATGAGGGAGACAGCCCCGTGGCCCGCAAAGAACTACCCCTGATCGTCATGCACGACGGCAAGTCGTCGCGCTCGAATATCACCTGCAAGTACAAGTGCGGCGACGCCTGCTCGCACGACGTGCCCAACACCTCCGGTGGCGCCTACTTCGGCGACATCGTGCGTCACGCGATGTCGCGTCGAGGAGTGCTGCGCGGCGGCGCAATGGCCGTTCTCGCCGTGGGCGCAGGCGGAGCACTGGTCGCGTGCTCCGACGACTCCGCGGCCGCACCCGTCGGAGGCGGCGCCGCAGAAGGTGCCGTCGACCTCGGACCGAGCCCGGCCGGAACCGACTTCGCCGCCGTCGCCCCCAACACCGATGATGCGGTGACCGTACCCGAGGGCTACGAGCAGGAAGTCGTGATCCGCTGGGGTGACAAGGTTCTCCCGGATGCTCCCGAGTTCAACATCGACAACCAGACTGCCGCCGCGCAGGAGAAGCAGTTCGGATTCAACAACGACTTCGCCGGACTGCTCCCGGTCGACGGTGCCCCGAACACCTACCTACTCGTGGTCAATCACGAATACAGCACCGAGCCGTTCATGTTCGCGGGATACGACGAGGAGAACCCGACCGAGGAGCAGGTGCGCATCGGTATCGCGAACCACGGCCTGTCGGTTGTGCAGGTCAAGGGTGAATCCGGGTCCGGCCGTCTCACACCGGAATTCGGTGAGTACAACCGTCGCATCACCGGTACCACCGAGTTCCTCGTCACCGGACCGGCAGCGGGCAGCGACCTGCTGAAGACCACCGCGGACCCCACCGGAACGAAGGTCGCAGGCACACTCAACAACTGCGCGGGCGGCGTTACCCCGTGGGGCACTGTGCTGTCCGGCGAGGAGAACTTCAACCAGTACTTCGCCAACGCAGAGACCGTCACCGACCCCGCGACCGCCGAACGCCTCGCCCGGTACGGCCTCGAAGGTGCAGCGACCGACCGCAAATGGGAGCGCTTCGACCCCCGCTTCGACATTGCCGTGGAGCCCAATGAGGTCAACCGGTTCGGCTGGGTCGTCGAAATCGATCCGTTCGACGCCACCTCGACTCCCGTCAAGCACTCGGCGCTCGGCCGTTTCAAGCACGAGGCCGCAACCATCTACGTCACCGATGACGGCACAGTGGTTGCATACAGCGGCGACGACGAGCGCTTCGACTACATGTACAAGTTCGTCTCGTCCCGCAGGATGCAGGACGGCAACTCTCGCGCGGCGACAGCGCACAACATGACTCTGCTCGACGCAGGCATCCTTTACGTCGCGGCGCTCGAGGGCGACAATCCCGATGCCGTCGACGGCTCCGGCGCCCTGCCCGAGGGCGGCGCGTTCACCGGCCGCGGCACGTGGATTCCGCTGCTGCGCACAGGCGAAGACGGAACCGGCGAATCTCTCGTCGACGGCATGAGTGCCGAAGAGGTCGCGGTGTTCACCCGCCTCGCCGGCGACAAGGTCGGTGCAACGAAGATGGATCGGCCCGAGGACTTCGAGCCCAACCCGGTCACGGGCAAGGTCTACATCGCGCTGACCAACAACACCAACCGCGGTGTCGACGGCAATCCCGCCGCCGACGAAGCGAACCCGCGCAACAACAACAAGAACGGTCAGGTCCTCGAGATCGACGATGACCACGCCGGTATGTCGTTCACGTGGAACGTGCTGCTGGTGTGCGGAGATCCGGCTACCGCCGATACCTACTTCGGTGGATTCGACAAGTCGCAGGTCAGCCCGATCTCGTGCCCAGACAACCTCGCGTTCGATCCACACGGCAACCTGTGGATCTCCACCGACGGCAATGCGCTCGGCTCCAACGACGGCCTGTTCGCGGTGGTGCTCGACGGACCGCGCCGCGGCGAGACGAAGCAGTTCCTCACCGTGCCGATCGGCGCCGAAACGTGTGGTCCGATCATCGAAGACAGCCGCGTCGTCGTGTGCGTCCAGCATCCGGGCGAGACCGACGACGCATCGTGGGACAGCCCGGGGTCGCACTGGCCCGATGGCGGCACCTCGCAGCCGCGCCCGTCCGTGATCGTGGCATGGAAGACCGGCGGCGGGCAGATCGGAGTCTGACCCTTATGGCCGAATGTCACCTTTATACAGTTCAATTGGATGAAGGTGACATTCGGCCGATTCGGGGGGCGTCAGCCAAGCCAGTCCAACACCGCGGCGGCGGTCCAGGATTGCTGCATGCTGCCCAAGGGTTCTCCGGTGAACGGCTCGTAATACTCAGCGAACGAGCCGCCGGCGGCCTGCCGTAACCCTTCTGCTCGCAGGGTGTTCGCGCGTTCGACCCAACCGCGACGCGCGAACACCCACGAGAACAACCACGTCATGACGGGCCACACCGGGCCCCGCCAATACTCCCGTGACCGGAAGTCCACCGACACCGGCGACGTGGACGGCGGCACCGCGTATCGCAGGTCGGGGTGCCCGCAGAACTTCGGACCTTCGAAGGTGCGCAGCAGTGCGCGTTCCGCCTTCCGATCCAGCCCTCCGCACAGCAGCGGCGCGAACATCGCGAGAGTATCGGTGGTCACCCACTTTCCGGTCCGCAGGTCGAAGTCCTTCGCCGCACCCGTCCGGGCATCCGTCGAGTCGACCACGCCGCGACGGAATCTGTCGGCCCACTCGTGCAGTTCGCGTACGTCGGCGTTCGGGCGCGAATGCTCCTCACCGATGTCTGCGAGCACCTCACACGACAACGCGAACACGGCGCTCACGAAGACATCCTCGACCGCGAAACTCATTGTCGTGGCGAGTACATCGTCTTCGTACCGTGCGGTCTTCATCTCCTCGAGCAGCCACAGATAGCGGGCGTACTCGATGTCGCTGGGTCGCTCACCCGGATCTGCGACATGGGCGAGATCTTCACGACGGAAATCCGGGAGTGCATCGACGACGACGTTCGCGTAGGCGGTATCCCACCGGGGCGAGTTGTCCATGCCGGATTCCCAGCCGTGATACACCGCAATGCGCCCGTGGCCGCCCACGTCCCTGGCCTCCGCCAGCCACCGATGCCAGCGCATCAGATCGGTCCAGCGTCGGTCCAGGAACTCGTCGGCGACCGCCCGGGTGCTGCGACCGTGCCTGTGTGCGTGATCAAGGATGCGCTGGACCGCGATCGCGTGCACCGGTGGCTGGGTGATACCCGACGTCTGCACCCCCTGCGGGGCATGGGCTGCGAGGCGGTTCACCTCCCACCGCGAAGGCCCCGGGAAGTATCCGTCGACACCGTTCGCGAACACGATGTGCGGGATCATCCCGTTGATCCATTGCGCCGACAGGAGGGTGTCGAGTTCGACGATGGCGCGCTCTACGCTCAGCGGGGCCAATCCGATCGACACGAACGCCGCATCCCAGCTCCACATGTGCGGGTACAGCTTGGGTGCGGCGCTGGTCATGGTGCCCAGGTCGTTGCCGCGAAGAAGATACGCTGCGCGCGCTGCGAGCTGGGTGGGGGTGAAGCCGCGGTCCGCCATCGTCCCATTCTGAGGCCTCCTGGCGAAGATGCACGCCCACGCCCACATCGCTCATCGGAGAGAAGGACCAGCACCTCTGGATGCGGCTCGCGCAACCCGCCGGAAGCTCAGGCGTTAGGCTCGTCGCATGGGCAGACGCAGGACTGGCCGGGAGAAGCCGACTGGGTCGAGCCATGAACCGGTCGCGGGGTTGTACGACACGGACACAGGCACATGTGAGCTGGTCAAAGACCCGTACCGCGACTCGGGATGGATTCTCGAGGTCAACGGTGTGCCCAGTTCCCACATCGATCCGGACGACCCGACGCTGCTCGAGTTCGAATACATGCGCTGGATCACGATGCTCGTGCACGGCCAGTTCTCCCGCGACACCCGGCTGCGCGCCCTGCACCTCGGCGGCGGTGCGTGCACCATGGCGCGGTACCTCGCGGCGACCTATCCCGACGCCCGCCAGGTCGTCGTCGAGATCGACGGTCGCCTCGCCGAGCTGGTGCGCGAATGGTTCGACCTGCCGCGCGCACCGATGCTGCGGATCCGGGTGGGGGAGGGCCGAGCGGTCCTCACCTCGCTCACCGATGCGACGCGAGACGTCATCATCCGCGACGTGTTCGCGATCAACAAGACACCGGTCGCGTTGACGACGCTCGAGTTCACCCGACATGTGCAGCGAGTCCTGGCTCCCGGTGGCCTCTACGTCGTGAACTGCGGCGATACCCGCGACCTGACCACTGCCCGACGTGAGGCCGCAACCATCGGCTCGGTGTTCGAACACTCCGCGATGATCGCGGATCCGGCCATGCTCAAGGGCAGGCGCTACGGCAATCTCATCATCGCGGGCAGCGACCGGCCACTCGGAGAGTCCGATGCCCTGGCCCGCGACCTACTCGGTGGTGCCGTTCCCGCGCAGATCAGGCACACTGCGGAGACCCACAAGTTCGCGGCGGGTTCGAAGGTTCTCGACGACAGCGAAGCTCCCCAGCGGAGCATGCCGGCTGCACAGCGGGGAACACCCGAACCCTCCTGATTGTTGAAGCCTGCATGACCTCGACACATTCGCCCGTCCTGCAGGTATTCACGCTGGGTTCGCCCTGGCAGACGATCGATCCGTTCCTGTTCGTCGCACACCACGTCGACGCATATCCCGCAGGCAATGCCGATCTCGGGCCGGATGCATCGCTCGACGGACGCGCGCTCGGTCAGGACTTCGGCAATCCTGCGGGGTGGAACATGTACCACGGCACCACCGTCCCGGGATTCCCTGGTCACCCGCACCGCGGATTCGAAACGGTGACGTTCGTGCGATCGGGGTTCATCGACCACTCCGACTCCGTCGGCGCCTCCGCCCGATTCGGGGAAGGCGACACGCAGTGGCTCACCGCCGGCAACGGCGTCGTGCACAGCGAGATGTTTCCGCTACTGAACCAGGACGCCGACAACCCCGTCGAACTGTTCCAGATCTGGCTGAACCTGCCTGCCGAGTCGAAGACCGCCGACCCGCACTTCTCGATGCTGTGGAACGAGGACACACCGACGGTGACGTTCACCGACGACGCCGACCGAGCTGTCGCCGTCCGGGTGCTCGCTGGAAAACTGGACGACGTGACAGCGCCCGCGCCGCCGCCGCACTCGTGGGCGTCGCGCTCCGACACCGACGTGGCAATCTGGAACATCGACCTGTCCGCAGGCGCGCAGTGGATGCTGCCTGCGGCAGCAGGCGCGGGAACACAGCGTGTTCTCTACGTGTACAACGGTTCTCCGGTGCAGATCGGCGATCAGCAGGTGAGCTCGGGGCACGGCGCCGTCGTCGATGCCTCTGCGCCCATCACGCTCGTCGGTGGCGACGACACCACCCAGATCCTGCTGCTGCAGGGGCGTCCGATCGGTGAACCCGTTGCGTCGTACGGCCCGTTCGTCCTCAATGACGAGGCCGGTATCCGGCAGGCCTTCGACGACTACCGTCGCACAGGTTTCGGCGGCTGGCCGTGGGAGAGCAACGATCCGGTACATGCTCCCGACGCCGGGCGATTCGCACAGTATCCCGACGGCACTGTCGAGAAGCGGTGACTCGAGAGTCTTCCAACTCAGTCGAATTCCATGGCCTCGCCGATCCGGCCGAACCGCATAGTGGGCAGATCGAGCAGGTAGTTCTGTCGCATCAGCCACGGGCTTCGTGAACCCTGTTTCGGGAGAATGCTTTCCGAACGCGCGACGTACCCCGATGTCAGTCCGAGCAACGGCTGCGGCGACGCGTCATGGTGCACCTGCGGCCTGGCGACGCGATAGCCACCCCTCCTCATGTGATTGAGCAGTCTGCACACGTACAGCGACGCGAGGTCGGCGCGCAGCGTCCACGACGCGTTCGTGTAACCGAGACACAACGCGAGATTGGGTACGCCGCTGAGCATCATCCCGCGATAGGTGTAGTGACGAGCGAGGTCTACGGTCTCGCCGTCGACCATGAATTCGACGCCACCTGCGGGAACGAGACGCAACCCCGTCGCGGTCACGAGGATGTCGGCATCGAGGTGGTCGCCCGACTTCAGTTGCACGCCTTTCTCGGTGACGGTGTCGATGTGGTCGGTCACGATCTCGGCGACACCCGAGTTGAGCGCCTTGAACAGGTCGGCATCGGGTACCAGGCACATGCGCTGATCCCAGGGCCGGTACCTCGGGGTGAAATGCGGATCCACCGTCGACCCGTCACGCAGATGGTGTTTCGTCAGTCGGCGCAGTACAGGTTTCGCAAGCCTCGGAAGACGCTGACACAGCTGGTAGAAACCGAGACTCGTCACCGTGTTCTTCACGCGGATCACGCGATGGGACATCCTGTCGGGCAGGTGCTTCCGAATACGTGTCGCGATCAGATCGCGGGACGGCAACGACATGACGTACGACGGGGAGCGTTGCAGCATCGTCACGTGTTCGGCCTTCTCCGCGAGTGAGGGCACGAGGGTCACCGCGGTGGCACCGCTACCGATCACCACCACCTTCTTACCTTCGTAGTCGAGGTCGTCGGGCCAGAACTGGGGATGCACGACCGGGCCGGAGAAGTCTCCGAGCCCGGCAATATCGGGCAGATAGGCGGATTCGTAGCTGTAGTACCCACTGCACAGGTACAGGAACGAGCAGCTCAGTTCGGTCTCCATACCGTGCGCGAGCACTCGGACGGTCCATGTCGCGTCAATGCTCGACCACGACGCCGAAACGACTCGGTGCCCGAATCGGATCTTGGAGTCGATACCGTACTCCGCAGCGGTGTCGCGCACGTACTGCAGAATGCTCGCGCCGTCGGAGATGGATTTCTCCCCGCGCCACGGCCGGAACGGGTATCCGAGCGTGTACATGTCACTGTCCGACCGAATTCCTGGGTAGCGGAACAGATCCCATGTGCCACCGATACTGTCGCGCGCCTCGAGGATCGCGTAGGTGCGGTCGGGACACTGTGTCTGCAGCCGGTATCCGGCACCGATCCCGGACAGTCCGGCACCGACGACCAGCACATCGACATGTTCCACGCCCACTTCCGACTCCTCGTCCCTACCGACTCGTCCCTACCGACTCGTCCCTACCGACTCGTCCAGGCCAACAGATCATCCACCGGCCACGCGTTGATCACCCGGTCGGGTTCGACACCCCGCTCGGCCGCACGCTCGCACCCGAACCCGAGCCAGTCGAGCTGCCCCGGGGCATGCGCGTCGGTGTCGATCGAGAACAGGCACCCGATATCCAGCGCGAGATCGATCAGTCGCGACGGTGGATCACGACGTTCGGGACGCGAATTGATCTCTACCGCGGTGTCGTAGTCGCGACACGCCGTGAACACTGCCTCCGCGTCGAACGTCGACTCGGGGCGCTGCCCGCGACCACCGGTGACGAGCCTGCCGGTGCAGTGCCCGAGGACGTCCACATTCGGATTCTCGACGGCCCGCAGCATCCGCTTCGTCATCGTCGACCGATCGTCGCGCAGCTTCGAGTGCACGCTCGCAACGACGATGTCGAGGTCGGCAAGGATCCCTTCGTCCTGGTCCAGCGACCCGTCGTCGAGGATGTCGACCTCGATGCCCGTGAGGATCCTGGAGCCCTGCGCGCGCTCGTTCAGCTCCGCCACGACGGACAACTGCGTGCGGAGGCGTTCGGCGCTCAGCCCGTTCGCCACCGTCAACCGAGGGGAGTGGTCGGTCAGGGCCATGTACTCGTGCCCGATCATCGTCGTGGCGGTCCGTTGCATCTCGTCGATGGGGCTGCCACCGTCGGACCAGTCGGAATGCGTGTGCAGATCGCCCCTCAACGCCTCGAGGAGTTCGCGACCGCCGCGACCGATCGGCTCGGCTTCGTCGCGCACACTCTGCAGGTAGTCGGGGACACCGTCGAACGCTTGCCGGATCACGGTTGCGGTCTTCGGGCCGATCCCGGCGAGTTCGGTCCAGTCGTCGGCGCGACGGTGCTTTGCTCGAGCGATGTCGGAGAGACCCGCGACCACGTCGGCGGCATTCCGGTACGCCTGCACACGATAGGTCGACGCGTGCTGACGCTCGAGCCAGAACGCGATCTCGCGAAGCGCGGCCATCGGGTCCATCTCACCATTGTGGACGCGTGCCCACAGGTTGCGCTCCGTAATGTGGGCACCATGTCGAGACGTCGAATAGTGCTGCTCACCGGATGCATCGCGACCGGGTCGGCGTTCGTGTGGGTGTCCTCGCAGGTCGCGTCGTCTGCGCAGGGCCGGATGTACAGCCTCGCCGACGCACCATCGGCTCCCGTGGTGATCGTCCCCGGCGCGCGGGTGCGAGACGGCAGGCCCGGCGCATTCCTGCGCGGGCGTCTCGACGTCGCGGTGTCGCTCGTCCGGGACGGCCGCGCCCACGCAGTTCTCGTGTCCGGCGACGCCGCGGGTCGCTCCGGCAACGAGATCACTGCGATGATCGACTACCTCGTCGACAACGGCGTGGACCGCGACCGCATCGTCGCAGACCCGTACGGCCTCGACACTTTCGACACCGCCCAGCGGGCCATGCGCACGTTCGGAGTGCGGGAGGCGAACATCGCGACACAGCGGTTCCATCTGCCCCGGGCGGTCGCGTTGTGTCTGCGCGCGGGAATCGACGCGACGGGTGTCGTGGCGCCCGGCCAGGCGCGTCCCGTGTCGCAGATCCGCAGTCATCTCCGCGAATGGGTGTTGTCACGTCCGAAGGCGTTCCTCGAACTTCGCTTTCCCCGCGACCCCGCGGTGTCGACACCGCCCGACGACACACTCGCCGAGATACTCGCCGTCCGCTGACCACCGGGTCGATTCGGTTCTAGTGTGATCGGATGCGACCTTCAGCTCTCATCACCGGAGCGAGCCGTGGCCTCGGTGCCGCGATCGCCCGCGAACTCGCCCCCACCCACGACCTTCGCCTCGGCGCCCGGAGGTCCGACTCGCTCACCGCGATCATCGACGAACTTCCTGGCACCACCCCGTGGCCCGTGGACCTGCTCGATCACGAGGCGCTGGCCGCTGCAACGGCGGGAATCGAGCGGCTCGACGTCCTCGTCCACAATGCGGGTGCAGCCGAACTCGGCGCCGTCGCCGACAGCGACGTCGAGCAGTGGCGGCACATGATGGACGCGAATCTCCTCACCGTCGTCGCACTGACGCAGTTGCTGCTCCCGGCGTTGCGGTCCGCGAACGGGCATGTGGTGCTGATCAATTCGGGAGCCGGTATCCGCGCGAATCCGGGATGGGGGGCGTATGCCGCGAGCAAGTTCGCACTGCGCGCATTCGGCGATGTACTGCGTCTCGAAGAACCGTCGTTGCGGGTCACGTCGGTGCATCCCGGTCGCATCGACACCGACATGCAGCGCGCGATCGTCGCGACCGAGGGCAACGACTACGACCCCTCCCGTTTCCTGAAGGCGTCGACGGTCGCGCGCGCCGTCCGGAACGCCGTCGAGACACCCGCCGACGCTCATCCTGCCGAGATCATCCTGCGGCCGTGGTCGCCGTCCTGATCGCGAGGCGAAACCGGTCAAAACGGTAGGGGAATCACCACCGGGGGCGCACCCGGCACGTTGATCCTGATCTGCGGGGGCGGCGGGGGAGCGGGTGCGGGTGCAGGCGCTGGCGCGGGTGCCGGCGCGGGTGGAGGCGGCGGCGGTATCTGCGGCATCGGCTCCGGCGGCGGAGGAGGGGGAGGCGCGGGTGCCGGAGGCGGCGGAGGAGGCTCCGGTGCGGGCGGCGGTGCCTGGACTCGAGGTCGCGGTGCGGGGGCCGGATTCTGCTCGATCGTTTCGGGTGCCGCGGCCACTTCGGGTGACGGCGGCGGCGGTGCAACCGGGGCGAGCGGGCCGGCACCGATCGGCACCTCGAGCAGGTCACCGGTCGTGATGTCGACGACCTTCAACTCGTTCACCGCATCGGCGGACGATTGCACGACGAACAATCGTTCCGGATCGAACCCCGTCCATTCGGTGCCTTCGATGTCGCTGTCCTTTGCCAGCACGGGCGGCGACAGTGGATTACCGCGGGCACATCGCACCCGCGGCACCCCGTGGTCGTCGACGAGCACCACCGTCCCTGTCTCGAGAACCGCCTGGACGGGACGGGCCGCGCCGTCGATGTAGTCGTAGCGGGTCACGCGGGTATCCGCGCGAAGCAGCACCGGAGTGAGAGCGCTCGTGTACTCGAGGATGTCGTCGGCACCGACCTCGGCCTTCCATGCCTCCGCCTTGGTCGCGTCGCTGGTGAGCGTGCCGACCAGTTCGTTTCGATCGCACAGTTCCCGGTCGAGGCTCCCCCCGTAGAGCGCGACACGGTCGCCTGCGACTGCGGGTGTCCCGTCCGGGGAAACCGGATCTCCGGAATCGGCGAGTGCATCGTCCGGTGGTGGTGGGACCGCGACGGGAACCTGGGCCGGCAGCAGCAGTCCGGTCCAGGGGTGGTCGCTCTGCGCGGTCGCGATGTCGAGTCGCACGGGGTCCGGAGAACCGGAACCACCGGACGCACACGCACCTGCCACAAGCGCGGTCAGTGCGAGCACCATTCCGAATCCGCGTCCTGCGGTGTCGGTGGCCACGTTCGCCAGCCTAGGACGACGGGACCCGCCGCGCCGGTTATTCGGATCCTTTGCGGGAATACACGTCCGCGACGAAGGACAGCAGCAACTCGTCGACCTCGTATCGACGTTCCATTTGCACGAAATGTCCGGCACCGTCGAGCAAATGGATTCCTCGCAGATCCGGGACGGTCTGTCGCATCCGCTCGAGTGCGTGTGGTCCGGACATGGTGATCACCGGATCCGATGCGCCCGCGACGAACAACGTCGGCACAGTGATGCTCGCACCCTCGTACTGGGCGGCTGCCTCCCAATTCGCGTCGTAGGCGCGGTACCACGACAGTCCGCCGCTGAATCCGGTGCGGGTGAACTCGCTGGCGTAATGCTGGAGTTCGGTGGCGGTGAGCCAATCCCACGGCAGATCCGGGGCGGTCGGCAAGACATCGAGATAGCCGTGTCCGTCGGAGGGATGGTTCCAGATATCGAGGTACCGGTAGGAACCCGAGAGCGCGAAGAACAGGCGGCAGAGAAACTCGGCCGCGCGCGGATCGAGTTCGGCTTCGGCCACACCCGGTTGCTGGAAGTAGTGCAGGTGCAGGAAATGCTTGCGCGCCATCGCGGCGTACAACTCGGTGGGTCGCGCAGGCAGTCGATTCGGCGCATACGGCACCGCGAGCAGAACGAGGCCCGCGACCCGCTCGGTGTGCCGCAGCGCCGTGGTCCATGCGGCGGGCGCACCGAAGTCGTGTCCGACGAACACAGCTTCGTCGATCTCGAGTGCGTCGAGGAGTCGCGCCAACCGATCCGCGACCGCGACGTTGGTGTATTCCTCGACAGCCTCGGGCCGGTCGGTCCCGCCGTATCCCGGCATGTCGGGGGCCACTACCCGGTAGCCGGCGGATGCGAGCGCCGCACTCTGATGTCGATAGCTGTACCCGAGGCCAGGGAATCCGTGGCACAGCACAACCGAGGGTCCGACGCCCTCGTCGTGAATGTTCCACGTGAAACCATCGACTTCGACCGAGCGGACCGGCATCAGGGCGCGGGGACCGTCTGCATGTCGTCCTGGCTCCAGTACGCCCTCATGCTCGTGATCTTCGCGTCGTCGTCGAATGTCATGACATCGACGACCTCCATCACCAGATTCTGCTCGCCGAGGTGCGTGACCAGGCGGAACAGGAACGCCGCATTGTTCTCGGCAATCTTGAGGGTGAGCACTTCACCGATCTGATCGAGCGGCTCGATCACGCTGTAGAACTCGCGGATCTCGGCCTCCGTGGTGCGCTCCGGTGTCCCGACCGGATCTTCGACGGTCGCGCCCTGCGCATAGAGCGCGAGGACGTCGTCGGTGGTGCCCTTCGCAACCGCGCGGACGTAGTTCTCGACGGTGTCGCGGATCGCTTCACGGGTCGGTGCCATCGTGCCCCCTCCAAAGTTGGAACATGTTCTATTTCGGAGGGTAGTGCACGATGCCTCCCTCGACCAGAGGCCGAACGTGCGATCCTGTGCGCACCATCCGTTCCCACCGACAGGAATGCCGACGATGAGCGACGCCTCTACCACCGAAGACACAGCATTCACCATTGCCGGTCACACGACGATGCTCGCCGCACGACGCTGGGAACCGGAGTCGCCGCGCTACATCGCGTTACTGGCCCACGGATACGGAGAACACTCCGGTCGATACGGTTACGTCGCGACGCGCCTGACCTCCGACGGCGCCGTCGTATACGCCGTCGACCACATCGGGCACGGACTCAGCGACGGCGAGCGGGTCCTCGTCGAGAACTTCGAGGACGTCGTCCACGACTTCCGGCTCCTCGACCTCACCGCGCGACGCGAACACCCCGGCCTCCCGGTCGTACTCATCGGTCATTCGATGGGCGGCATGATCGCCGCGCGCTACACCCAACTCCACGGCGACGAACTCACCGCGGTCGTATTGTCCGGCCCGGTCCTCGGCTCGTGGGCCGCCGTCGACGCACTTCTCGCTGCGGACGAAATTCCCGATGCCCCCATCGATCCCGCGACCCTGTCGCGCGACCCGGAGGTCGGCCGCGACTATGTCGACGATCCACTCGTGTGGCACGGACCGTTCAGGCGCCGCACCGTCGAGGCACTGAAGGACTGCCTCGACACCATCACCGCAGCGGGAACCGTCGACACCGTGCCGGTGCTCTGGTTACACGGCAGCGACGACGCACTCGTCCCCGTCGACGGCACCGCGACCGGCTGGGCGACGTTCGCCGGTCGCGGTTCGTCGTCCAAGCAGTATCCCGGTGCAAGACACGAAATCTTCAACGAAACGAACCGCGACGACGTGCTCGGCGACGTGCTCGATTTCGTGCACGAGCAGCTTCGGTAGTCGGCTACCCGCCCGAACCGTATGGCCGGGTGAGGATCTCGAGAAAGTGGCCGGACGGATCGAGGAAGTAGGTTCCGCGTCCGCCATCGTTGGTGTTGATCCCGTGTGCCGACTGCCGGGGGTCGGCCCAGTGCTCGAGTTTCTGTTCGAGGATGCGCGCGTAGATCTTGTCGAAGTCGTCCTCGGACACCAGGAACGCATAGTGCTGAGGCGGAAACTCGACATGCGGCGGTGGCTCCGCGAAGTCGAGAGTGACTCCGTTGTCGAGCTGCACGGCAAGGAAATGCCCGGCGGCAACCGGATCCGGAAGACCGAGCAGGGTAGTCAGGAAATACGCCGAATGCTGCTTGTCGTTCGCAGCGACGATCGTGTGGTTGAGTGAGATGGTCAAAGGAAGTCCCTTGGAGTTCCACGCCTCCATGCCTGACGCAGTCCGTCATCGACACGCGACGCTGTTTCCAGGACTACCAGACTCGGCCGAGCATGTCGAGTGTGCAGTTGTCGTTGATCTTCCCGGCGTGTCGCGACAACAACTGCACACTCGAACTGGCCGACCTCCTACTTCACGATGTTGACCATCTTGCCTGGTACCACGATCACCTTGCGCGGAGCAGCACCGCCCAGCAGTTCGACGATCTTCTCGTCGGCGAGCGCCGCAGCCTCGATCGCGTCGGGGGTCGCGTCGGCCGCAACAGTGATGCGGCTACGAACCTTGCCGTTGACCTGGATCGGGTACTCGACTGAATCCTCGACCAGCCACTTCTCGTCGGCGGTCGGGAAAGGTCCGTGCGCAAGCGGTTCGGTGTTCCCGAGCCGCGACCACAGCTCCTCTGCGAGGTGCGGTGCGACCGGAGCGAGCATGAGTACCAGCGGCTCGACGGCACTGCGCGGCGCACCCGACGGGTACTGCTTCGTCAGGTGATTGGTGTACTCGATCAGCTTCGCGATCGCGGTGTTGTCGCGCAGGTGAGCGTAATCGTCGGTCACGCCGGCGACAGCTTTGTTCAGCGCGCGCAGTGTGTCGTCGCCCGGCTCGTCGTCGGTGACGCGGACAGCGCCGCTCTCCTCGTCGACGACCAGACGCCACGCGCGCTGCAGGAACCGCGACGCACCCACGACGTCCTTGGTCGCCCACGGACGCGACTGGTCGAGCGGACCCATCGACATCTCGTACACACGCAGGGTGTCGGCACCATATTCGGTGCAGATCTCGTCGGGCGCAACGGAATTCTTGAGCGACTTGCCCATCTTTCCGTACTCGCGGGCGACTTCCTGCTCACCGTCCGGACCCGTCCAGAAGAACGTGCCGTCGCGCTCGACCACCTCGTCGGCCGGGACGTACACGCCACGCGCATCGGTGTACGCGTAGGCCTGGATGTACCCCTGGTTGAACAGGCGACGGTACGGCTCGGACGAGCTGACGTAGCCGAGGTCGAAAAGCACCTTGTGCCAGAACCGCGAGTACAGCAGGTGCAGCACCGCATGCTCGACACCACCCACGTACAGGTCGACGCCGCCCGGATCGTTCGGACCGTGCAGGTCGGGTCGCGGACCCATCCAGTACGCCTCGTTCTCCTTGGCGCAGAACTCTTCCGCGTTCGTCGGGTCGATGTAGCGCAGCTGGTACCACGAGCTACCTGCCCACTGCGGCATCACGTTGGTGTCGCGGGTGTAGCGCTGCAGTCCGTCACCGAGGTCGAGCTCGACGTTCACCCAGTCGGTGGCCTTCCCGAGCGGAGGCGACGGCTCGGAATCCGCATCATCCGGGTCGAACGACACCGGTGCGTAGTCCTCGACCTCCGGAAGTTCGACGGGCAGCATCGAATCGGGCAGTGGGTGTGCGTCACCCTGCTCGCCGTAGACGATCGGAAACGGCTCGCCCCAGTACCGCTGGCGAGCGAAGAGCCAGTCGCGCAATTTGTACTGAACAGTGCCGGAGCCGGTTCCGTCCTCCTCGAGCTTCGCGGTGATGGTCTTCTTCGCGTCGTCGACGCTCAACCCGTCCAGGAGACCGGAATTCACGAGCGCACCGTCGCCGGTGTACGCCTCGGTGGTGATGTCGCCGCCCGAGATCACCTCGCGGATGGGCAGCCCGAACGCGGTCGCGAACTCCCAGTCGCGCTGGTCGTGACCGGGAACAGCCATGATCGCGCCGGTTCCGTAGCCGGTGAGCACGTAATCGGCGATGAAGATCGGAAGCTTCTCACCATCGACCGGGTTCACGGCGTACGCGCCGAGGAACACACCGGTCTTCTCCTTCGACTCCTGCCGCTCCAGGTCGGTTTTCGCGGCGATCGCGGCCCGGTACGCAGCAACGGCGTCGGCGGGGGTCGCCGCACCACCGGTCCAACGCTCGTCGACATCGACAGGCCACGCCGATCCGACGATCTCGTCGACCAGAGCGTGCTCGGGTGCAAGCGTGACGTAGGTGGCGCCGAAGAGGGTGTCGGGGCGGGTCGTGAAGACCTCGACGGCAGCATCGGCACCGTCGACCGCGAAGGCCACCTGGGCGCCGTTCGAGCGGCCGATCCAGTTGCGCTGCATGGACTTGACCTTGTCGGGCCAGTCCAGGTGCTCGAGATCGTCGATGAGACGATCGGAGTACGCGGTGATGCGCATCATCCACTGGCGCAGGTTCTTCCGGAACACCGGGAAGTTGCCGCGCTCCGAGCGGCCATCGGCCGTGACCTCTTCGTTCGCCAGCACGGTGCCCAGCCCGGGGCACCAGTTGACGAGCGAATTCGACTGGTAGACGAGGCGGTACGAGTCGAGGACCGCGGCGCGCTCACTGGCCGACAGTGACGCCCAGTCGCGGCCGTCGTCGAGGGCGCGCGTGCCGTCGGCGAATTCGGCCTCGAGCTCGCCGATCCGGCGGGCCTTGCCTGCGGAGGTGTCGTACCACGCGTTGTAGATCGTGAGGAAGATCCACTGCGTCCAATGGTAGAAGTCGACATCGGTGGTCGCGACGGAGCGGCGGTCGTCGTGGCCGAGCCCCAGACGCCCGAGCTGCCGCTTCATGTTGACGATGTTGGCTTCGGTGGTGGTGCGGGGATGGGTGCCCGTCTGCACCGCGTACTGCTCGGCGGGCAGGCCGAATGCGTCGTAGCCGAGCGTGTGCAGCACATTGTGGCCCTGCATCCGATGGAAGCGGGCGTAGACGTCGGTCGCGATGTAACCGAGCGGATGCCCGACGTGCAGACCCGAGCCCGACGGATACGGGAACATGTCCTGCACGAACAACTTGTCGGCAGGCACCTCACCAGCGAGCTCACCCACAGGATTGGGGGCATGGAACGTGCCGCGCTCGCGCCACAGCTCCTGCCAGCGCTGCTCGATCTGCCCCGCGAGTTCAGCGGTGTAGCGGTGCTGCGGGGTGGCGTCGGACGACTGCTGCGGTGCAGCACCGTGTGGCTGTGTGGAAGGCGGAACTGGACGGGTCACGGTGATCGCTATCTACTCGGCCGGCGTTTGTGGGCTCCAACCAGGGTAGAACGTGCACCTACCCGAGGGGTGGGGTGGCCACACACGGCGGTATCCTGATCGGGTGCTGATCGTCGCCATTCTGCTTTTCCTTATCGCCCTCGCCATCGGCGCGGTCGGTGTCGCGGCGCTGACCGGCAATCTGCCGCGCAACCGCTGGGCGGGTGTGCGCACGCCGGAGTCGCTGCGCGACGACACCACCTTCGCCATGACCAACAAGGTCGCTGCGCCCAGCATGCTCGGTGCGGCTGCGCTCTGCGTCTTCGGTGGTGTCGCCACGTTGACGCTGCCCACGGTCGGCGGTGTGATCGCCGTCGTCGTCACCGTCGTTGCAGCGCTGATCACCGCTGGCGCCGGTGGTTCCATCGCTGCTCGGGTCGCGGAAGCGACGAAGCCGGCCGAATCGGATGGGTGCGGCACGTCGTGTGGTGCGTGCAGCCTGCGCGGCATGTGCGAACCGACCGCCTGATCTCTCGCCCGCGCGCCCTCGCGCAGTAGTGATCCCTATCCTGTGTCGATGACCCGTCGTCGCGTCGTCGATCCCGCTGGGGCCCTGTTCGGGCTCGGAATCCCATTGTTGTGTGCACTCGTCGTCCTGGTGCTCACCGTCACGTGGGAACCTCGACTCCCTGCTGAAGTCGCATCCCATTGGTCGGGCTCGACCCCCGACTCGTTCGCGAGCCCGATGACGGGGGCGTGGACGATGGCGTTGCTCATCGCGCTGGTCGGTGGCGGATGCTGCGCGATCGCCGCGCTCGCCCAAGCACAGCTGATGATGCGCCGCTACATGCTGGTGACCGGGCTGGCGGTGACATTCCTGATGGCGACGCTGTATGTCGCGACTCTGGCGGCGCAGCTGGACGTATCCGACCCGGCGACAGTGCCGTTTCCCGCGTGGTCCCTCGGGCTGGGCATGTGTCTCGGTGTCGCGGTGGGGTGGCTCGGTGCGAGCATGCTCCGCGATTACCGGGAACGCCCATCGTCGACGACGACACCCGATCCGTCACTGCCGCGCGGCCCGGTCGAGCTGCCCATCGTCGATGAGGTCGGTACCGGCCGGTTCACCACCGCGGTGCTCGCGCTTCTCGTACTCGTTCCCGTGCTCATCGTGTGCGCCGTGATGGGAAGTTGGTGGCCCATGGCCATCGCACTCCCGTCGGCCTTCCTGATCCTGAGCCTGCTCCGATTCACAGTGCGCGTGGACGAACGCGGAGTGTCGGTGCGCAACCTCGGCGCCTCCGCGCTCGACTACGACCTCGACGAGATCATCGGCGCGAAGGTCACCGAGACGCGGCCGTTCCAGGACTGGGGCGGCTGGGGGCTGCGGATCAAGCGCCCGAACCGGTACGGGCTGGTCACCAACACCGGGCCGGCACTGGTGATCACCGCCGAATCCGGTCACGAACTCACGATCACGACCGATCGCGCAGAGGAGATGGCGGGCGCGATCAATACGTTGGCCGACCGCCGCGAGACCGTCTGACTGCTCAGTTCCGCTCGATCTCGATCGGGTGGGTCGCCAGCAACGCCATCGGGAGCGGCTGGCGGCGCAGCACACTCGCCCACTGATCGATGTCGGCCCGGGCCAGGATGTCGCGGGGCCGGGCGGAGACGACCATCCAATCGTCGTTGCTCAGTTCGCCGTCGAGCTGACCGGCACTCCACCCCGCATAACCGGCGAAGATCCGCACTCCTTCGACATGTTCGACGAGGGTCTCGGGGTCGGTGTCGAGGTCGATCAACACGATCCGGCCGTCGATCCTGCGAACACCCTTCACGTTGTCGACCTTGGCGCCCGGGCGCGCAGCGCCGAGACACAGCGCCGAATTCCGGTGCACCGGGCCACCCACGTACAGAGCGCCCGGCCGCGCAGACAGCGGAGCCCAGCGGGGGAGCATTGCGCCGACGGCGGTGTCGCTGATGCGATTGAGTACGACACCGAAGCTACCGGACTCGTTGTGTTCGATGACGTAGATCACGGTGCGGCGGAAGGTGGGTTCCGTGAGGGCGGTGCCGGCAATGAGCAGATTTCCCGCACGGACCTTGGGAGTCGACGGTGCGGTGCGATCCTCGGGGTCGTCCTGATGCTGCGCCACCCTGTCATTCTCTCACCGCGGCTGTTGCGATGCGGTCACGAACCCGGCCGTTTCCGCGAGAACCGAGAGCTGATGCTCGAACAGCGCCGACTCGTCGGTGAAGGTGTCGGCTCCGTACTGACCGAACACATCGAAGTTCACCGTGCCGAACAGCCCGGTCCACACCAGAACGCTGCGGGCGATGACCGCGTCGGGTAGGTCGATGTCGAATGAAGTTCGGATCCGCGAGAAGTCCGCCGACAGCGAGTCCGGGACCGGAACGGAGTCGGTCGACTGCAACGCACCGACGGCATATGCGTCCGCCAGGATTCCGACGAGCCGAACGATGACCCGGGTGCCGGGTTCGGTCGTGCGTTCGGCGGGAGCCTGATAACCCGGGACCGGACTGCCGAACAGCAACGCGTAGCGCGCAGGCTCGCGCAGCGCCCATTCCCTCACTGCGCGGCCGAGCGCACGGAACTGCTCGACCGGGCCGTCTGCGGCGGCGACCGCGGCGTCGACAGCGTCTCCGAGTTCGTCGTACGCATCGACCACCAGGAGGGTGAGCAACTCGTCGCGGCTTGCGACGTAGCGGTAGATCGCCGACGACACCACGCCCAGGTCGCGCGCGACGGCACGCAGCGACAGTGCGGCTGCGCCTTCGGTCGCCAGGTGGTCGCGGCCGATCCGCAGGATCTCGGCCATGGTGCGTGTGCGCGCTTGTGCGCGAGGTGTCGTCATGTTTCCAGCCTGACCGACAAACGCGAGCACTGTCAACAAATGTGAGCACTGCTCTTGACATGGCCGGTGCGGCGGTGCAGTCTGATTCCAGAACAGAGAGCAGTGCTCACACTCAACGAAGGGCGGACACCATGTCGAAGCTCCATGTAGTCGCCGGCGCAGGACCGGTCGGCACCACCGTCGCGGAACAACTCGCCGCACAGGGTCATCGCGTCCGCGTCCTCACCCGCTCGGGAAGCGGACCCGACCACCCCGGCATCGAGCGCCTGCGCGTCGACGTCAACGACCCCCACGCCCTCGACGACGCGCTCACCGGCCCTGACGGCGACAGCGCCGTCGCGCTGTACCTGTGCATCCACGGTTCGGCCTATTCCGCCGAGGCGTGGAAAAGGGAACTGCCCGCCGCCGAACAGGTCGCACTCGACGCCGCCGGTCGCGTCGGTGCGGTCGTCGTGTTCCCCGAGAGCCTCTACTCGTACAGCTCGCCGCACGAGGTCATGACCGAGGACTCACCCCGCAACGCGACCCGAGGCAAACTCGGTGTGCGCGCCCGCCTGCTCGCCGCCCGCGACGCACACTCCACCCCGACGGTCAGCGTGGTCGCATCGGACTTCTTCGGACCTCACGTACTGAATGCCCACGCGGGCGAACGCATGGTCCCCACGGTTCTCGCCGGAAAGACCTCACGGGTACTCGGGTCAGCGGATACACCGCACTCGTTCACCTACGTTCCCGACCTCGCAGCCGCGATGATCGCCGCCGCAGGCAACGACGGAGTGTGGAACCGCGTGCTGCACGCACCCACCGCGCCCGCGGTGACGCAGCGCGAGCTGGCCACGGCCTTCACCACCGCCGCAGGAATACCTGCTCCGAAGGTGGGGACCATCCCCACCTGGGTCGTGCGTGCCGGTGCGGTCGTGAACAGCGACATGCGAGAGCTCGCAGAGACCGTCTACATGTTCACCGACCCGTTCGTCATGGACTCGAGCCGCACCGAAGCTGCGCTCGGCCTGTCTCCCACACCGCTCGCAGACGCCGCAGACACGACCGTCCGCTGGTGGCAGGACCGTGCCCGATAGGCCGCCTTCGACACCGTGCCCGGTAGGCCGCCTACCGCACAGATAGTCTCGGAGGTTGTGCAGGACTCGAAGCGGCAGGCGTGGCAATCGACGGTCTCCGCCCTCCGCGGATCGCCCGGCCTCGTACGCCTGACGATCGTCCGCTTCGCGAGCCAGTTCGGCGACGGCATGTTCCAGGCGGCCCTCGGCGGAGCGATCCTGTTCAATCCCGAACGGCACGCAGACCCCGTCGCCATCGCCGCGGGGTTCGCCGTTCTCCTCCTCCCGTACTCGGTGATCGGCCCGTTCGCCGGCGCGCTCCTCGATCGCTGGGACCGCCGACTCGTGCTGGTGTGGGCCAACGCGCTACGCGGCATGTTCATTCTTGCGGCCGCGACCGTGCTCCTCACCGGGGGTCCACAGACACCACTGATGTTGCTCGCACTCGCCGCCGTCGGAGTGAGTCGCTTCGTGCTCGCCGGAGTCTCGGCATCGCTCCCGCACGTGGTGCACCAATCCTGGCTCGTCCCGGTCAATTCCGTGCTCGCAACCGCGGGCTCCGTCGTCTCCGCCGCCGGCGCCGGAGCCGCGGTCACCACCATCGCTCTCGTCGGTGCCGGCGACCTCGGTTCCGGAATCGCCGTTGCGCTGGGAGCATCCGGGTCCGTGATCGGCGCAGTGGCAGCCGGAGGATTCGCCTACCATGCGCTGGGACCGGACGGCGCGCGACCGCGGGCGGTGGTACGCACCATCGTCGGGGGGCTGCGCACCGGAGCAACAGCGGTCTGGGAATTCCCCGGTGTCGCCGCCGCCATGATCGGAATCGGCGCACACCGCATCGTCTTCGGCATCGACACCCTGATCATGGTGCTCGTGCTCCGCGACACCGAACACGAGACGTCGCTGCCAGGTGGATTCGCCGGGTTCGGTGTCGCAGTCGCCGCCACCGCACTCGGCATGCTCGTCGCCGCGCTCGCCGCGCCGTTCCTCATCCCGCGACTCGGCCGGCCGCGCACCGTCACCCTCGGGTTGATCGTCGCGGCGGTAGTGCAACTCCTGTTCGTCACAACCGTGGCTCAGGGACCGCTACTCATCGCCGCTTTCCTGCTCGGAGTCGCGGGTCAGACGATCAAGCTCACCGGCGACGCGGCGATGCAGATCGATATCGACGACGCACGGCGCGGGCAGGTCTTCGCGTTGCAGGACACCGTATTCAACATCGCGTTCCTGGCCGCGATCGCGGCAGCGGCTTTCGTGGTGGCACCGGACGGCCGCACACCCGCACTTGCTGTGGCCGGTGCAGCGGTATACGTCCTCGGTGTGATCGGTGTGCTCGCGATCAGGCGCTATCGGATCGACAACAGGAGCTGATCACGCCGCCCGAATGATCATCGTGCCCGGTGGATCCGGATCTCGGTGGCCTTGATCACGAACCACACCGTCGCTCCCGGTTCGAGCGTCAGGTCGGCGGCTGCGGCCGTCGTGATCTCGGCCGTCAATCCTCCCGACGCGCGCACCAGAACCGTCGCGCCACGGGCCTCGAGCTCACCGACCTCGACGCGCAACGCATTCCGCGGACTTCCGTGCGGAGGCTCGGTGTAGACGGCGACCGCAGACGGCGGGAACACCGCGGCCGCCGCGGCGCCGGGGGTGCAGTCGTCGTCGGCGAGTCCTTGCACGACACCGACTTCCGTGACGAGACCATCGTCGCCGACTGTCCCGTCCAGCAGGTTCGTTCCGGCGATCCGTGCGCCGAACGCACTGCGTGGCCGGGTCAGGACCCGCGACGCGGTGCCGTCCTCGACGATGCGTCCGCCGTCGACGACGATCACACGATCGGCGAGAGCCAGCACATCGAGGGGATCATGTGTGACGATCAGCGCTGTACGACCCTCCTCGCGCAGCACCCTGCGCAGCAGCGATCGCACCGCGGGCGCGGTGGCGACATCGAGTGCGGCCATCGGTTCGTCGAGGAGGAGCAGTTCTGGATCCGCCGCAAGAGCCCGCGCGACCGCGATGCGCTGAGCCTGCCCACCCGAAAGTTGATGCGGTGTGCGATCGGCCAGTTCGACGGCGTCGACCGCCTTCAACCAGCGCATCGCGATCTCTCGTGCAGCGCGACGCCCCTTCCCGGCGCTGCGGGGCGCGAATGCCACGTTGTCGGCGGCGGTCAGGTGGGGAAACAGGAGTGCCTGTTGCGCAAGCAACGCGACCGAACGAGCGTAGGGAGGCACCGCGATGCCCGATTCGATGTCGGTGAGGACCCGGTCTCCCAGTTCGACGCGACCCCGGTCCGGCCGGAGTAGTCCGGAGATCACACCGAGCAGCGTGGACTTACCGGCTCCGTTCGGTCCGAGAACCGCGACGGTACTTCCCGCGTCCACCTCGAGATCCACGGTGAAGTCACGCATGTCGACGCTCGTCCGTACCTGCAGCCGGCTCACTGATCCGATCCTTTCGGGCGTCGCGAGTGCACGGCGACGACGATCACCAGAGCGACGACGATGAGCAGCAGCGACAAGGCCACCGCCGCATCGGGATCGGTCTCGCGTCTCAGATAGACCTCGAGGGGAAGTGTGCGTGTGGTGCCCTGCAGACTTCCTGCGAAGGTGAGGGTCGCGCCGAATTCACCGAGCGCGCGGGCGAATGCGAGGACCGCACCGGATGCGAGTCCGGGCAGCACGAGGGGCAGGGTGACGCGACGGAAGACCGTGGTGGGCCGGGCGCCGAGTGTCGCTGCGACGTTCTCGTATCGGTGTCCCGCTGTGCGCAAGGCACCTTCGAGGCTCATCACGAGGAACGGCAATGCGACGAATGTCTGCGCTACCACTACCGCAGTGGTGGAGAACGCGATGTTGATACCGAACACCTCGAGGTGTTCACCGATCAGACCGCGGCGACCATAGGTGTAGAGCAGGGCGATACCCCCGACCACCGGTGGCAGCACGAGTGGAAGAAGCACCAGCGCGCGTACCACCCGCAGACCCCGGAAGGTACTGCGCGCCAGCACCAGAGCCATGGGTATCCCCAGGGTTATGCACAGCAGTGTACTGAGTGACGCGGTCACGAGGCTGAGTTCGAGTGCGTCGAGCGAAGCCTCGGACGTGATCAGCGCGGGATAGTTCGCCCAGTCGACCGTGAGCAGCATCGCTGCCAACGGGACCGCGATGAAGGCGAACCCCACCGCGGCAGGCACGTACATCCACGACGGAATCCCCGTGGATGTGCGCGCCGCGCTCACGGTGCGCCGAATCCTGCCTCCGCGAGGATTGCACGACCCTGCTCTCCGGTGGCGAAGTCGACGAATTCCGCTGCCAGCTCGGCGTTGTCGGTGTCGGCGAGCCGGGCGATCGGATAGGTGTTGACCGCACCGGCGGATTCGGGGAACGGAATCGCGGTCACCGACTCACCCGCATCTTTCGCGTCGGTGACGTAGACGAGACCGGCATCTGCCTGCCCCGACGTGACCTTGCCGAGCACGTCGGTGACCGAGGATTCCTCCGAGACCGGGGTGAGGGTCGCACCGGAGGATTCTTCGACACGTTCGGTGGCCGCCCCGCACGGAACCTGTGGTGCACACACGACGACGGACAGGCCTTCGCGGGTGAGATCTTCCAGCGACGTGATGTTCTCGGGGTTCCCGGACTCGGTAACGATGGTGAGGACGTTGGTCGCGAAATCGCCGGGCTCACCCGCCGCGAGCCCCGCATCGACCACATCACCCATGGTCTTCGTGTCGGCCGCGGCGAAGACATCGGCCGGCGCGCCCTCCACGAGTTGCGTCACGAGTGACGACGACCCGGCGAACGAGAATTCCACGGTCACGCCAGGATTCGCTGCTTCGAACTGCTCACCGATCTCGGTGAACGTGTTCTGCAGAGATGCCGCTGCGAACACCGTCAGCGTCTCGGCGCCCGCCTCGGTGGAGTCGTTGCTCCCGCAGGATGTCAGAGCGAACGCACAGGCGATCGCCGCCGATGCTGCTACGACGACACGAGTCTTCATGCCTGCCCCCCGGGGGTCTCGACGATGACGTTGGTGGACTTGACGACGGCGACCGTGATGCTGCCCGGTTCGAGAGCTAGTTCCTCGACGGCCTCGGTACTCATCAGCGAGACGATCCGGTGGGGGCCGCATTGCATCTCCACCTGCGACATCACGGTGTCGGACACGACCCGGGTGACGAGGCCGACCAGGCGGTTGCGGGCAGAGCTGCCGACGCCCAGCAGATCGGGCGCCGCCGCGGCCTGGGAGCGAGCGAAGGCGGCGAGCTCGCCGCCATCGATCACCTTGCGTCCCGAATCGTCCTTGGTCGCCGACAGCAGGTCTTGATCGACCCAGCGCCGAACGGTGTCATCACTGACCCCGAGCAGCGTCGCGGCGTCCTTGATCCGCACATTCGTCATGAAATCGAAGATACTTCCGAATATGCGGAGATACAAGCGTGTCACTGACGCAGTGCACCCCCGGCATCCCGCGGCTGCCGGTCCCGACCCGTCATGTCTCCTGCGCGAGTCCGCTGCTGCAGCCCTGTCGGGAAGATCTTGACCCGCGCTTTCTCATCGTGCCCGTCGGTTCCATACCCGTCGACCCTATGTGAGGGATCGGCGAGCACCGGTGCCGCGTGCGCCTCGACGAGGTCGTCGTTCTCACCCGTCCACTGCGCGACAGCGGCTTCCCGCAGACGGTCCTCGCGGTTCGGGGCGAGTAGCAGCGCAGCGATGGGCGCTGCGAGCACAGCGATACCGATCACGAAGGCCGGGAACAGAAGTGACAGCACCGTCTGTCCGGCGGGTTCCGGCGCGCTCGCATCGACCGTGGCGTTCACTCCGGCCATACCCGTGTAGTGCAGCGCCACGACAGCGCATCCCATGATCAGTGCCGCGGCGGCCCGAGCAACGAGACGTTCCGCCACACCGGCGAGCCACAGCGCGGCTGTGGACGCGACGATACCGATGACGACCGAGGCCACCACGAAAGCCTGATCGTGATCGATCGTCCCCCTGATCCGGATCGCGGCCATACCGCTGTAGTGCATGAAGCTGACGGCCAGGCCCATCACCAGGCCGCCCACTGCAAGCGGGACACCGCGAGGCACCCGCGTTTTCCATCCGGCACGTGAGTCCACAACCCAGAGCCCGAACAGCGTCGCGCCGACCGCGAGCACGATGGAGAACAACGTCGGTGCGAGGGCATATCGGATCGTGGAGCCCGGTACCGCGAATCCCATCATCCCGATGAAGTGCATCAACCAGATCCCCACGCCACCGATGGCGAGCGACGCCATGGCGAGCCACCACATTCTGGCGTTCTTGCGTTCATCCTTGAAGGACTGACGCACGCAGGACAGACCCACGTACGATCCGACGACCGACGTGAGGTAGGCCAGGAAGAAGACCCACATCCCCATCGAGAAATGGTGCAGTTCGTGCGACATCCGTATCTCCGTACGGCACGCCGAATCGATGTCCCAAATCCGGATGGGACGTGCCGCACCGACCGAACGAGACCGCACCAAGTCCCCGACGCGGCGCTGACCACGCTACCTCACATCACAGTTCCATAACCCTGCCGCATAGATTCGATCACAAAAACGACGGTCCCACAGCCCTATTCAGGACTCGGGTCCGGAATCTCGTCCGGCTTGTATGCGGGGAGCCGCGAGGCCGGGAGGATCGCGACGGCGCTGACTCCGGCAAGGATCAGCAGCCCGGTCTTGAGCGCCCTCAGTCTGGCATCGGTATTGATCTGGACGGCTGCGTCGATCACCGCAGGTGAGGCACTCGTCTCACCGAGCACCGCCCGAAGTTGGTCGTTGCTCACGAAGTTGACGTCGTCGAGGTCGACCTCCGCGACCACGGACTCCGGTATCTCGACATCGTTGGCCACCGACTGAGCGACATTGAGCCCGAGGATCGTCACCAGCATCGCTCCCGCAACCGCGGTGCCCACGGCAGACGCCAAGTTCTGGGCTGTTCCCCGGATGGAGCCCACGTCTCCCGCCAACTCCTTGGGAGCCGACGTGACGAGCACATTGAACACCAGGGTGACCAGCGCCCCTTGGCCCACCCCGAAGACGATCAGACCCGCGATGGTCGGCAGGGTTTCCCAGTCGTTCGTGACGACGAACGCCAACCAGATCAGTGCGGCGGTCGTCAGACCGAACGAGAACATCCCGATCGCCCGGGGACTGAAGCGCTTGTAGAAACGCACGATCAAAGTGGCGGTGACGAACACCGTGAGATTGAACGGCATCATCGCCAGCGAGGTGTCGAACGCCGACCGCCCCTGAACGATCTGGATGTACAACGGCACGGTGAAATTCAGTGCGGCTTCCAGCGCGACCACCACGAACATCGCATAGAGCGCAGCGCGTTCACGGGAGGAGCCGATCACAGACAGGCTCACCAGGGGAACCTTGCCGATACGCACTCGCTGTCGCGTCCACACCAGGAAGGCCTGACCGAGAACGACGCCGAGGACGATGAGGATCGGTGCCGGCGACAAGCCGACGACGTCGAACGGCGCACCCTCACGCGCGATGAGCAGACCCCAGCCGTTGAGATTGTTGAACCCCAGGGTCAGCACCACGATCGCGACGCCGATCAGCATCGCGGCGACCACGTCGATCTCGACCGACGAATTACCCCGATCGGAGCGAAGGGTGAAGCTGAAGACGAACACCGCGACCGCAATTGCCAGCACGATCCCGAACACCGGACGCCACCCGACGGTCGCGCCGAGCGCACCACCGATGAGGAATGCACTCATCCCGGAGAATGCGCGGGCCGATCCCAGCGAACCGATGGCAGTCTCCTGCTGGCTACCGTGATAGTTCTCCGCGATCAACGCAACCAGTGCCGGAACGATGATCGCCGCCGACATCCCCGCGAGTGCCTGCGCTGCGATGACGAACTCGATGGTCGGCGCGAAGATCATCATCAACGAGGAACCCGCGAACATGACGACGACGATGCGGAACACGAGAACCCATCCGAAACGATGGCCGAGTTTCGCACCGAGCATCACCAGCGCGGCAACACCGATCCCGTACATGACGATGGCAGTACTCACTGCCGTCGGTGGCGCACCGAAATCGTCGACCATGCCACCGATGGACACCGGCAATGCAGCCACATTGAACGACATCAGGATCTGCCCGAGGAACAGCCCGATCATCGGCAGCCACGAGTTGTGCTGTTCGACCGTCGCCGTGTCGTGTCCGGTGCTCATCGGCGGATTCCTTTCTGTCGAGAATGTGCAGCGGAAGCAAATATGTTCAGGCCCAGCACCCTCGACAGATATGCAGTCGCCCGCTGGCCTCGAATGCTGTTTCCTGCGGAGTCGAGGAGCGGTGAGAACACGCCGATTCCGCACTTGCCGGGCGCAATCGACACGATGCCGCCCGCAACGCCCGATTTGGCAGGCAACCCGATTTCGAAGAGCCATTCCCCGGAGCGCTCGTACAGCCCTGTCGCAGACAGAACGGCCAGCGTGTCGCGGCATACTCCGGGCGGGACGACTCTCCTACCGGTGAGCGGGTTGACGCCGCCGTCCGCGAGGGTTGCGCCCATGACCGCGAGGTCCTGGGCATCGACCTTCAGCGAGCACTGCTTCGTGTAGACATCGACGACCTCGTCGGGATCGAGTGCGACTCGCCCATAGCTCGCGAGCAACTGAGCAATCGCGCGGTTGCGCTGATTCGACTCGGATTCGGACCGGTGGACGCCGTCGTCGAGTTCCAGTGGTCGCCCTGCGAACTCGGACAATCCCGTCAGGATCGCGTCCCATCGCTCGTCCGCAGACGCGCCCGGTACAAGAGCTGTCGTTGCCAGCGCCCCCGCATTGACCATGGGGTTCATCGGGTGTCCGTCGTTGAGTTCGATCGCGATGACGGAATTGAAGGCCGCCCCGGAGTTGTTCACCCCGACGCGTTCGCGGACGAGTTCGTGCCCGAGTTCCTGGCATGCGAGGGCGTAGACGAATGCCTTGGAGATCGACTGGATCGAGAACTCGACACGCGTGTCGCCGGACGCATGAACACCGCCGTCCACACCCACCACGCACACACCGAATCGATCGGGGTCGGCCTCGGCGAGTGCCGGAATGTACTCGGCCACCGCGCCGTCCCCGACAGCCCGGTAGCGCCGATACGCAGCCTCGACGAGCGAATCCACCTCGTTCCATTCGGGCAGATCACCTGTGGATACTTCCTGTGAAACGTCCCCGACCCCGAGTTGCACTGCACTTCTCCCCGAATCATCGGCGCCACATGTGTTCCGAAACGGACTGTAGACGGATCGAATACGGCTCGAGGGGGAAACGAGCCGATCTTGATGGGGAACTCGAGATCGTTCAGTACACGTCGCGCACGTAACGCTTCTCCGCGACGAGTCCGTCGACATATGCCGTGGCCTGGTCCTGGTCGAGCCGGCCGTGTGCCTGCACCACATCGCGCAGTGCCGCGTCCACGTCCTTCGCCATCCGCGCCGCGTCACCGCACACGTAGAAGTGGGCGCCGTCCTCGAGCCACCGCCACAGCAGCGCACCGTGTTCGCGCATGCGATCCTGCACGTAGACCTTCTGTCGCTGATCCCGGGAGAAGGCAAGGTCGAGTTCGGTGAGGAAACCGTCCGAATGCATCGCCTCGATCTCATCCCGGTACAGATAGTCGGTGTCGATTCGCTGGTCGCCGAAGAACAGCCAATTACGACCCGTGTGGCCCGACTCCCGACGATCGTGGAGGAACGCTCGGAACGGCGCAATTCCCGTCCCCGGCCCCACCATGATCATCGGCGTATCCGGCGACGACGGCGGCCGGAAATGGTTGCTGCGCTGCACGAAGATCGGGATGTCCGCGCCCTTGCTGTGATCGGCGAGAAAACTCGAGCACACTCCTGCACGCCCTCGCCCGTCGTTGTTGTACCGCACCACCGACACCGTCAGTTGCACTTCCCGAGGATCGATCTTCGGGCTCGACGAGATGGAGTACATGCGCGGCTGGAGGCGCTCGAGCAACGGCAGCCATTCGTCCAGTGGCGCTTTGAACGGATATTCGGCGATCACGTCCATTGCCTGCTTACCCCACAGCCACCGCTGCAACTCGAGCTTGTTGCCCGGCCGAAGGCGCTTTGCGAGCTCGGCACTTCCGGTCTGCTGCTGCACGAACTTCAACAGATCGGGTGTCACCCTGGTGATGTCGAGATGTCGTGTCGCCGCCTCGCGCAGCGGGATCGTCGGAAGACCCGCGATCTCGGTGGGCGTCTCTGCATCGAGCACGGTGACCTGCAGCCACTCGTCCACGGTGTCCGGGCCATTGGTGGGCACCACACCGAGCGCGTCGCCTGCACTGTATTCGAAGTCCGGGTCGAACAGCTCGAAGCCGAACTGGCACACCTCCTTCGATGAACCCGTACCGCTGAGTCGCACATTGCGAGTGAGTCGGGTGATCAGCGGAGACCGCCGCGAGTAGACCGGAACCGCAGGCACCGAAGTGGTGACCACTTCTCGCGCAGGCGCGATGGTGCCACCGAGGTGCGATTCGAGATCGCCGAGCCACTGCGCCGACCGTTCCTCGAAATCGGGTTCGCAGTCGACCCGGGGGAGAAGCGGAATCGCACCGAGCTCGGTCAGCCGCTCGTCGAGTTTTCTCCCGAAACCACAGAAGTCGTCGAAGCTGGAATCGCCGAACGCGAGAACCGCGTACTTCAGATCGGTGAGACGAGGAGAATCATCGCCGTTCAGCGACTTCCAGAATCTGCCACCACTGTCCGGCGCCTCTCCGTCCCCGAAAGTACTCGCGACGATGACCAGAGTCGAAATATCCTCCAATGCAGAATTATCCAGCTCGTTCAACGACATCGAGCGCACTGCACATCCCGCAGACCGCAGGCGCTCGACGCACGTTCTCGCGAATTCCTCGGCGTTGCCGGTCTGCGATGCCCACGCCACCACAACCGGTGTCCCGTCCGGCTCAGGAACAGGATCGACGGACTCGGATCCCCGTGAATAGACGCCCGCAAGCACACCCTCGATCCAGGCGCGCTTCTGGGCAGAGAACGGCGCCGACGCCGGAAGCACCGGAACTCCACCGAGCTCGCTCGAGCGGATCCCGGCGAGCATGCCCGACAGGTAGATTCGTTCGGTCTCGTCGAGCATGGGTGGTGCGATGTCGCCGAGGCCGATCACGGACGAGACACGGTCTGCGGGGTCTGCGGGGTCTGCGACAACCTCCTCCGGTGTCTCCACCTTCACCAATGCGACCGCACACACCTTGAATTCGGGCTGGTGCGACACCGGGTCGGTCGCATCATTGGTGACGGCATTGATGGTGAGGCCTTCGCCGAACTTGTCGTTCCAGTGGAACGGCGCGAAACAGCTGCCCGGAGTCACCCGGTCGGTGACCACCGCGGGCAGTACCGCACGACCACGGCGGGAGGTGATCTCGACGCGATCGCCGTCGACGATCGCCAGTCGCGTCGCGTCGTCCGGGTTGATCTCGACGAACGGTCCGGGCTCGAGCTTGTTGAGCTTGGCGACCCGGCCGGTCTTCGTCAGGGTGTGCCATTGGTGCTGTACCCGTCCGGTGTTGAGGATCAGCGGGAAGTCGTCGTCGGGGAGTTCGGCGGCAGGCACGTGCGGACGCGGAAAGAACCGGGCCCGTCCGTCGGGAGTCGCGAAGGCGAAGCGCGGGACCGTGCCGTCTCCGTGTACGAGCCGAGGACGAACGGTCCCGTCGTTGAGATAGCGGATGGGATTGCGGTCGGCGGCGCCGGGCGGACACGGCCATTGCACGGGTTCCTCGCGCAATCGGTCGTAGGTGACTCCGCGCAGGTCGTATCCGGTGTCCGGGTTCGCGAATCCGGCGATCTCGTCGAAGATCTCGTCGGAGCTGGAGTAGTCGAAAGCGCTTCCGAATCCCATCTCGGTGGCGATCCGCGCGATGATCTCCCAGTCGGGCAGCGCGTCGCCCACGGGGTCGACCGCCTGCCCGATGAGATTCAGGGTTCGATCGGAACCGACGGTCACGTAGTCGGATTCGGACCACAGAGCTCCGGGCAGCAAGACATCTGCGTAATCCGCTGTCTCCGTCTCGGCAAAACTGTCCTGCAGGACTATGAGTTCGACCCTCTCGAGACCCTCGAGGACGGTCCTCCGATTGGGTACGGTCGCAACAGGGTTGGTGCAGATGATCCAGCAGGCCTTGATCTCGCCGGCCGCCATCTTCTCGAACATGTCGATCGTGCCGGTACCCACCTCGGTGCGCAGCGTGCCGCGCGGTACACCCCACCGATCTTCGACGAACACACGATCCGCCTCCGACAGCACACTGCGTTGACCGGGCAGACCCGGCCCCATGTAACCCATTTCGCGTCCGCCCATGGCGTTGGGCTGGCCGGTGAGGGAGAACGGGCCGCTACCGGTGCGACAGATCGCGCCGGTAGCGAGATGCAGATTGCAGATCGCGTTGGTGTTCCACGTGCCGTGGGTGCTCTGGTTGAGTCCCATCGTCCAGCAACTCATCCAGTTGCCTGCCTCCCCGATCCACTGCGCTGCGGTGCGGATGTCGGCTTCGTCGATTCCCGTGATCTCCGCGACCACGTCCGGAGGGTAGTCGGCGAGGAATTCCTCCATCGCGTCCCAGCCGTCGGTGTATTCGTCGATGAATTCCCGATCCACCTGGCCGTTTTCGACGATGAGGTGCAGCAGACCGTTGAGGAGGGCGAGGTCGGTTCCCGGGAAGATCCGCAGGAACAGGTCGGCCTTGTCGGCCGTCGCGGTGCGCCGAGGGTCGACGACGATCAGCTTCGCTCCGGTCTTGACGCGATCCATCATCCGCAGGAAAAGGATCGGATGGCAGTCGGCCATGTTGGAGCCGGTCACGAAGAACACGTCGGCGTGGTCGAAGTCCTCGTACGATCCCGGTGGCCCGTCGGATCCGAGCGACTGCTTGTATCCGGTGCCTGCGCCCGCCATGCACAACCGCGAGTTCGATTCGATGCCGTTGGTACCGATGAATCCCTTCGCCAGTTTGTTCGCCAGGTACTGCGACTCGAGAGACATCTGCCCCGACACGTAGATCGCGACCGCGTCGGGACCGTGTTCGTCGATGATGGCGTTCAGGCGGCGCGCGGTGTCGGCAATTGCCGTCCCGAGCGCGATCGGGACGGGATCGGCACCGCGTTCGGGGCGCACGCGCGCGGTCTCGAGTCGCCCGCCCCCGGCGAGCATCGCGGCGCTCGTGGCGCCTTTCGTGCACAGACGACCCCTGTTGGTGGGGTGCTCCTTGTCTCCGTATGCCTCGAGGACACGCCTCGTTCCGGTGCTCGGGTCGATACCGACCTCGAGCACCATCCCGCATCCCACGCCGCAATACGAGCAGGCGGTTCTCACCTTTGTGATCACGTCCTGCATTCCCAGCTCCTGCCCGGCGCCGTCTCGTGAATGGCCCGGTGTCCATGCTGCGGACGCGGTGTTGCGGGAGGATCAAACGCGGTGAGCAGGCTGTGACATCTGGCTCACCGCGCCGGATGGCCCGTGTGAGGAGACAGAAACACCTACGCCTTCGGCTGCTCGTGCCACCACTTCAGGAGTTCGGCCTCGGCCTCGTCCCGCTCGAGCGGTCCGCGATCGAGTCGCAGGTCCTTGAGGAACTTCCACGCCTTCCCGACCTGAGGGCCCGCGGGAATCCCCAGCAGTTCCATGATCGCGTTGCCGTCGAGATCCGGACGCACCTGCGCGAGGTCCTCCTGCTCGGCGATCACGGCGATGCGATGCTCGAGGTCGTCGTAGGTGGCCTGCAACGACGCAGCGCGCCGCTTGTTTCGGGTGGTGCAGTCGGCGCGCACGAGCTTGTGGAGCTTGGGCAGAAGAGGCCCGGCGTCGTGCACGTAACGACGCACCGCCGAATCCGTCCACTGTCCCTTGCCGTACCCGTGGAACCGCAGATGCAGGAATACGAGCTGACCCACATCCTCGATCATCTGCTTGGAGTACTTCAGGGCCCGCATCCGCTTGCGGACGAGCTTCGCACCGACCACCTCGTGGTGGTGGAAACTCACGCCGCCACCCGTCTCGTTGCGCTTGGTGCCGGGCTTACCGATGTCGTGCAGAAGCGCCGCCCAGCGCAACACCAGATCGGGGTCGCCGTCCTCGAGGTCGATCGCCTGCTTCAGGACCGTGAGCGAATGCCAGTACACGTCCTTGTGCTGGTGGTGTTCGTCGATCTCGAGTTTCATCGCGGGGATCTCCGGAATCACGCGCTGCGCGAGTCCCGTTTCGACCATGATGTCGATGCCCTCGACCGGAAAGGCACCGAGAATGAGCTTGTCGAGTTCCGCCTGGACGCGTTCGGCGCTGATCCGCAGGATCTCGTCGGCCATCTGCACGATCGCCGTGTTCACCCGCTCGGTGAGCGTGAACCCGAGTTGTGACACGAACCGCGCGCCACGCAACATCCGCAGCGGGTCGTCGTGGAAGGAGTCCTCCGGGCGCGCGGGTGTGTCGAGCACCCCTGCCACCAGCGCATCCATCCCGCCGAGAGGGTCGACGAACTCGCCGGCTCCGTCGGGTCCGATCCGGACGGCCATCGCGTTGACGGTGAAGTCGCGGCGTACCAGGTCGTCCTCGAGCCGCGTGCCGTATTCGACGAGGGGGTGGCGGGTGACGCGGTCGTACGCGTCGCTGCGGAACGTGGTGATCTCGATCTGTTCGGGGCCTTTCGACGCGCTGACCGTGCCGAAGTCGATGCCGGTGTCCCACTGATGGTCGGCCCATCCGCGAAGAAGTTCCTGCACGAGTTCGGGGCGAGCGTCGGTGGTGAAATCGAGGTCGGTGCCCAATCTTCCCAGTACGGCGTCGCGGACACTGCCGCCCACCAGGTACAGCTCGTGCCCCGCCTCGGCGAATCGCGCCCCGAGCGGAGCCAGGACATCCGAAAGTGCGCGCAGCGTCGAGTCGGCGCCTGCGAGCAATCGGGCGCGGCGATCGGCGTCCGTAGTGGGAGAGTTCACGTCTTCGAACTTTACCGAGCGGCCCACGCTCGTGGTCGGACAGGCACCGACGTGTGGCTGAACCGGCACAGTGGCCGTTACAACTACTATCGATCAGGTGTCGCCCGCAGAACGTGCCAACCGCAACCGCCGCAATCCGCGGCGGCGTGGTTCGGGCGGCAAATCACCCGTGCGTGGAGGCGCAGCCTCGTCGGCTTCGACGCCGCACACGCGGATGCGGACTGTGCGGGAGACGTCGGCGGGCGGTCTCGTCGTCGACGGCCTCGGCGGCCCCACCGACAAGCTGTGCGCTGCTCTGATCGGTCGCACCGACCGCCGCGGCCGCCTGTTGTGGTCACTGCCGAAGGGCCACATCGAGAAGGGCGAGACGGCAGAGCAGACCGCGATGCGCGAAGTCCACGAAGAGACCGGTGTGCGCAGCAAGGTCCTCGCCGAGCTCGGCAGTATCGACTACTGGTTCGTGACGGAAGGGCGCCGCGTCCACAAGACCGTCCATCACTATCTCCTCCGATACCTCGGCGGTGAACTCTCCGACGCCGACATCGAGGTCACCGAGGTGGCCTGGGTGCCACTGACCGAGTTGCGGACGCGGCTCGCGTACGCGGACGAACGCAAACTCGCCGACATCGCCGACCAACTCATCGCCGACATCGACCCCTCCTGGCTGAAGGACACCGACCAGCTGAAGGACACCGACGAGCCGGGGGCCGCGCTCGGATGACGGTGGTGTTCTCTCGGACCGGCGCCGTGGTCCTCGCTGTGTTTGCGCTGGTCCTCGTAGCTCTGGGTGGGCCGATTCCCGACTCCGCGACCGCGCAGACTACCGACGAACCGCAGTTCCTCCGACTGGACATCGACGAGGTCACGCCGTCGACGGTGTCGCTTGCCAGTGGCCCGGTCGTATCGGTGACCGGCACCGTCACCAATATCGGTGATCGCGATGTCGAAGATGTGTGGGTGCGTCTGCAGCGGGCGCAGGCTGTCGCAGATTCCGCGACCCTACGCAGTGCATTGACGCTGGATCAGGCCGGATACGACACCGTCGGGGAATTCGAGGTGGTCTCCGACCGTCTCGAACAGGGGGGGACGGAGGAATTCACTCTCGAACTCCCGCTGCGCTCCGACCTCACCCCGTCCCTGAACATCACCGCTCCGGGTGTGTACCCGTTGCTCGTCAACGTCAACGGTGCCCCCGAGTACGGCGGTCAGGCGCGCCTCGACGACGCCCGGTTCCTGCTTCCCGTCCTCGGAGTGCCCGCCGCCGACGAGGTCGACGCCGACACCGACACGAGTGGGCCCACCTCGCTCGGGGAAACGTCCCTCGGAGCCGGGGAGAAGGATTTTCCGGCGGTGCCTGCCGACCTGTCGAGTCCCGTCGCGACGACGCTGCTGTGGCCGCTCGCCGACCGCCCCCGGGTGGCGGCAGGAGTGCCCGGATCCGTGACCGACCCCGTCCGCCTCGTCGACGACGATCTTGCGTCCTCCCTCGCCGAAGGTGGTCGCCTCGACGGTCTGCTGCGTGTCGCGGAGGACGCCGTGGCGAACAAGGATCAGGTCGCGGGTGCGATGTGCCTCGCGATCGACCCGGATCTGCTGGCCACGGTCGCGAACATGACCCGCGACTACCTGGTGGTGGCCGATCCCTCCGACCCGATCGGCGACGCACGGCCCGGCACGGGCACCGACGCGGCGATCGCGTGGCTCGAACGTCTACGGGCCCTGTCCGCGCAGATGTGCACGACCGCCGTGCCGTACGCCCAGGTCGACCTGACGGCGCTCGCCGAGACCGGCAACGCCTCATTGATCGAATCCGCACTCGACTCGCCCGCCCGGATCATCGATTCCATTCTCGGCATCTCCTCGGTGGGCTCGGTGGTCTGGCCCGATTCCGGTGTGCTCACCGAGAAGGCAGCCGCGGTGATCGCGGCGAACGGGCCGGTGACCGCACTGCTCGCCGACGAGGCCGTGCAGAACGCCGATCCCGGCGCGGCGGGGGTCCGCATCAGCGGTGTCGACGGATTGACGGCGGGTCTGTTCGACAGCGCCGCGGGTGCCGCGCTCGCTGCGATGGGCGACGAACCGCAGACTCCCTCGTACGTACCAGATTCGTCGCGGTACACCCTCACCGACGATTCGACGACGGCGCGACTCCAGGACGCACTCGGCGCCATCGCCTGGCCCGCACTGAGTGCGTCGTCGGTGACCACACCACCGGCCGGACCGAATTCGGTGGTGCTCGCGCCGCCGCAGGTCTGGTCGGCGTCTGCCGACGATGCTGCGCAGGCCCTGTCGATGGTGTCGACGCTGATGAGATCGGGACTCGCGACGGCACGGCCGTTCGAGGCGATGATCGCCGCGGCCGCCGCGACCGCGACCGACCCGGTGGCGTCGCTCCTGACGTATCCGGAGCAGGCGATCACCGACGGTGCGCCCGCATCGGTGGTACACGAGGCCTCGGCGCAGATGCCTCGTCTCGACGGGCTCGAGGAGGCCTTCGTCGAAGATCCGCAGGCCCAGCTGACCCCGAGTGCATTCACCGCGCCGCTGCGGAACGACATGCTGCGCTCGATGACGCTGGCCGGGCGCCGCGGGCCTGATCCGGACGCAGCTGCTGTCGATGCCGAACGGCGGTCGACGGAAGCCCGCGAGGCAGTTGATCGCATGTTCGACTCGGTCACGGTCCTTGCTCCCGGCGGTGTCTTCACCCTCACCTCGGAGCAGAGTCCACTTCTGCTCGTGGCCCGCAACGATCTGCCCGTGGGCATCACCGTCCGGCTGCATGTGGACGTACCCAACGCAATGGACATCACCGACATCGGTCCCACCCAGCTTCCCCCGCGGGGCAGCCGCACACTCACGGTGCCCGCCGAGATCAGCGACTCGAGAAAGATCGAGGTCGAGTTCGCGCTCACGACCGAATCCGGTCTGTCACTCGGCAGCCCCACGCAGGTGACGGTACGTTCCAATGCGTACGGTCAGGTGCTCGCCATCGTCACGGGCTGTGCGGGAGCACTCCTGTTGTTCCTGGCGGGGCGGAGACTTCTGCACCGATTCCGGGGGGAGCCGGATCCGGCCGATGAAGGGTATGGAGAGACATGACCGGGAACCCCACCCGCAGCGGCACCGGGGCAACCACCGGTCACAGCGCTCCGCAGGGACCGACGACGTCCCCGGACATCACCGGGTCGGCTCGGCCCCGTAAGCCCCAGAGTCTGCTCGCGGCGACCGGGTCGATCGCGATCGCCACCCTGATCAGCCGCATCACGGGCTTCCTCAAGCAACTGCTCATCCTCACTCTGCTCGGTGCGGGGGTTGCGAGCTCGTTCACGGTCGCTCACCAGATCCCGAACATGATCTCCGAGCTCGTGCTCGGTGCCGTGCTCACCTCGATCGTGGTGCCGGTGCTCGTCCGCGCCGAACGGGAGGACCCCGACGGCGGTGAGGCCTTCATCCGGCGGTTGTTCACCGCCGCGCTGGTGCTCCTCGGCACTGCGACGGTGCTCGCCGTCGCAGCGGCCCCGCTCCTCACCACACACGTCTTCCTCGACGATTCGGGTGAGGTCTCGACGTCACTGACGACGGCTCTGTCGTATCTGTTGCTGCCTGCCATCGTCTTCTACGGCATGTCGGGATTGTTCACGGGCATTCTCAACACCCGGCAGGTGTTCAAACCCGGTGCGTGGGCGCCGGTGCTCAACAACGTCGTCGTGCTGTGCGTGCTCGTCCTGTACTACTTGATGCCCGGCGAGATCACTCTCGACCCGGTGCAGATGAGCGACCCGAAACTGCTGGTCCTCGGGCTCGGCGTGCTCCTCGGTGTGGTCACCCAGGCTCTGTGCCTGATCCCTGCTCTGCGCCGGGAAGGCGTCAACCTCACACCGCTGTGGGGGCTCGACGACCGGCTCCGCCAGTTCGGCGGCATGGCCGCCGCGATCATCATGTACGTGCTGATCAGCCAGGCCGGCATGGTCTTCGCGACCCGGGTGTCGTCGGGGGCCGACGAGGCCGGTCCGGCCATCTACAACAATGCGTGGCTGCTCCTGCAGCTGCCGTACGGCGTGCTCGGCGTCACCGTACTCACCGCGATCATGCCGCGCCTGAGCCGCAACGCCGCCGACGGCGACACGCCCGCCGTAGTCGACGACCTTTCCGTCGCGACCCGCCTGACGATGATCTCGCTGATTCCCATCGTCACCTTCCTCACGATCGCCGGTCCGCAGATCGGCGCCGCCCTGTACGGCTACGGAAACTTCGGCAGTGGCAACGCCGAACTGCTCGGCCGTGCGGTGAGCTGGTCCGCGTTCACCCTCATCCCGTATTCGCTCGTGTTGATCCACCTCCGCGTGTTCTACGCGCGAGAACAGGCGTGGACACCCACGTGGATCATTCTGGGCATCACCGCGGTCAAGATCGGATTGTCGGCGTTGGCGCCCGTCATCGCGAGCAACGGCGGTCAGGTCGTCGTCCTGCTCGGTGTCGCGACAGGTGTGGCGTTCACGGTGGGCGCGTTCATCGGCGGATTCCTGCTGCATCGCACGCTCGGCGACCTGCATATGGCGAATGTCGGACGGACGGTCTGGCATGTGCTGTTCGCGTCTGCGGCCGGCGCCGCGGTGGTATTGCTCGCCGACAGATTGCTTCAACTCGACGCTTTGAGCGAGCGCTTCGGCGGTCTCGGCTCCTTCGTGCGGGTCGGTATCACCGGGGTGCTCATGATCCTGGTCGCCCTCATCGGAATGTGGTTGCTGAAGGTTCCCGAAATCCTCTCGATCGAGGCAATGATCAGGCGCAAGGTGGGTGCGCTGCGCGGCGGCGCACCGGATGATACATCGGGGGTTGCCGGCGTCGGCGCCGACCCGAGGACGCCACCGCCGACCGGACCGCTCCCCGCTCCGCGGCGCTACGACTACCCCGAAACCGACGTGGAACGCACCGTTGTGCTCCCGCGTATCGACTACGGGGAGTACGGAGTCGGACCGTACGACGCGATCACAGAGGTCATTCCCGCGATTCGGGACTTGCCCCGTCCCGTCGATGGACGGGCGCAACTCCCGTACTCTGGGCAAGAGATTCGACCCGGGCGGCGTGGACCGCGATACTTCGCGGCTCCCGGCGATCCCCGTCTCCGTACAGAAGGTGGACGAGTCGACAACGAAGGAGTGAGGGTGAGCGACGACCACGCTGCCGGCAAGTCCACGCTCGATTCAGCGAACCGTATTTCCGCGTCCGGGGCACGGAATCCCAGTGCCCGGAACCCGGACGCCGCACCGCCGCGCGATACCCACACCGACACGGGCGTCATCCCGATCGGTTCGCCGCAGTTGCCGCCGGTCCGCGTGTCGGGCAGCGCACCTCGGCGCGCTATGCGCGGACCCGACCTCATCGCGGGGGCGTCGGTGGCGGGAGGCCGCTACCGGCTGCTCGCGCCTCACGGCGGCGCGCGAGGGCTGCGATTCTGGCAGGCACTCGACGTCAAGCTCGATCGTGAGGTGGCTCTGACTTTCGTCGACGCCGACCAAAGCGCCGCCGATGCCACCGGACCCGACTCGCCTCAGGCCGTGCTGTCGCGAACGCTGCGTCTCGGACGCATAAACTCACCGGGTCTCGCGCGTGTGCTCGACGTCGTGCGCGGCAGCTCGGGCGGCATCGTAGTCGCGGAGTGGACACCGGGCCGGTCGCTGAAAGAGATGTCGACCACCGATCCGTCTCCGATCGGCGCGGCCCGTGCCGTGCGGGCGCTCGCCTCGGCAGCCGAGGCCACGCACCGTGGTGGCAGCGCATTGTCGATCGACCACCCCGACCGGGTTCGCATCAGTGTCGCGGGCGACGCGGTGCTCGCATTCCCGGCCACGTTCTCGGACGCCGACGCGATCTCCGACGTCCACGGCCTGGGCGCAACCTTGTACGGGTTGATCACCGGGAGCTGGCCGCTCGACGAACCCGGCATCCCGGGTGCCGGCCGGACAGCTCCGGCGCGCAGTGGCGGCACGGTCGGTGGAATGCCGATCGCCCAGCGCAGTCACGACGGTGTTCCCGTGGAACCTCGCACCATCCGTCCGGACGTTCCGTTCGAGATCTCCGCGGTCGCGGTGCGTGCGTTGTCCACCGACGGTGGCATTCGAACGGCCGCCACGGTGCAGCACATCCTCGACCAGGCATCGGTGGTCGATCAGAAGACCGACATGATTCCCGCGCTGCGGCTCGGACAGCGAACGACCGCAGTCGAGAACCACGCCCTCGCCGATCAGGAAGCACTCGCGGAAAAGAAGAAGCATTCCGAGCGGATGCTCATGGCGCTCGTCGGCCTCGGCGTCATCACCGTGATCATCCTCGCGTTGATCGGCTGGTGGATCACCAACCTGCTCGCAGGCGATACCGACAATGCGCCGTTGACCAGCCAGGAATTCGGTCTCACCCCGACGGCCGAGGCCCCCGCGACGCCGGGCAACAGCGGCGGCGAGACCGTGCCCTCGGCGGCACCGGTGGCCGCCGGCCCCGTCGCCGCGACGTCGGTCACCGTCTTCTCGCCGCAGGGCACCCCCGATTCTCCGGCGACCGCGTCGCAGGCCATCGACGGCGACCCGAGCACGAAGTGGAGCACAGACGCCTACTTCGACCCGTTCCCGTCGTTGAAGAACGGCGTGGGTCTTCTGGTCTCGCTCGCCGACACATCAACGTTGTCGTCGGTGACCGTCACGACCGACTCGCCCGGCACCGTGCTCGAGGTGCGAAGTGCACCGTCGGCTCAGTCGTCTCTGGATCAGACCCAGGTAATCGGTTCGGCCACACTGGGTTCGGGAGAGACCGAGATTCCGGTCGAGGCCGACGGGGGTACATCGCATGTGCTGCTGTGGATCACGGATCTGAGCATGAGCGGTGGCAGCCACAAGAGTGCAATTTCCGAGGTCACGTTCACCGCTGCGAATTAGGATCAACGCGCACAACGGGGATTCATCCGGCACATCGGATACCATCCGCGCGTGCGAATTTTCGGGGGGATCGAAAAAATCGCTGTACCCGACGTCGGAGAGATGTCGGATGCAGAATTGTTGTCAGCGCATGTCGCCGGGGACCGGTACGCGTTCGAGACGTTGGTGTCGCGGCATCGCGACCAGCTGTGGCACGTCGCCAAACGCACGAGTTATTCGCACGAGGACGCCGCCGACGCCCTGCAGGACGCGATGCTCTCGGCTCACCGGATGGCCGCCACGTATCGGGAAGATGCAGCAGTGCGCAGCTGGCTGCACTCCATCGTCGTCAACGCGTGCCTGGACCGCATCCGCCGCAACCGAGTACGTCCGATCGCTACCCGTTATCCGGATGACGTCGAACAGGTCCGCGACGAACACGATCGGATATCCGATCTCGAGATCGCCCTCGACATCGAGACCGCGTTGTTCACGCTCCCTCCCGATCAACGCGCGGCCGTGGTGACTGTCGATGTCGAGGGTTATTCGGTGAAGGAAGCCGCTCGCAGACTCGGTGTTCCCGAGGGCACGATCAAGAGCCGATGCGCACGCGGGCGGAAGAAACTTGCCTCCGTTCTCGACGACCTTCGATTCAGAGGGAACCGATCGTGAACCGCGTACGTCCTACTCTGGTGAGGGCACCCGAGTCGCCGAGGAGAGCTGCGCATGAACGAGGACGAAATTCCACGTCCGCCGTACTCCGACGATCTACTCGCTGATCTCCACGCGGGAGTAGTGGACGACGAGCTCGCCGAGCGGCTGTGGCCGCTCGTGCGGCAGGACCGTGACGCGATGGCTGTGATCGACCGGCTCGACGCCGTACAGGCCCGACTACGGACGTGGGGTGAGGTACCCGCAGCCGAGCCGATACCGCCCGATGTCGCCGCGCGTCTCGACTCGACACTGCGGGGTCTCGAACGGCGCGGACTCGAACAGATGGGCCTCGAACAGAGGGGAAAGCCACGCCGCGATCCTCGGATGCTCGCGGTGGCGGGTATCGGTGCCGCGGCAGCGCTCGCGGTCGTGTTCGCTCTCGTCTTCCGCGGAATCGGCGCCGCCGACGATACAACCGTGCCTCCGCTCGCATCCGGTACCTCACCGTCGCAGGGCAATTCTCCTTCGGGCGAGAACGCACTCACCCCGGCGTCGCTGCGTGCCATCGTCGGCGACGTCGGTCTCGGACCGCTGGCCGAAGGCGAACGGCTGCGAGAATGCTTGTCCGCGAACGGATTTTCTCCGATAAGCCCGATTCTCGGGTCGCGCGAGATCCGGGTCGGCGACTCCGATGCCGTCGCAATCCTGCTCGGAGGCCCGCAGGCACCGCAGATCACGGCGCTGGTGGTGGGCACTCGGTGTGGGGCGAACGATCCGGCGACGATCCAGGTGGAGGTTATGGGGTGACGATCATTCCTGGGCGACGGGAAGCAGCAACTCGAGGATCCGCGCTCGCAACTCCGGGGTGTCGTCCTCTGCCGCGATAAGACCCGCGAAGAGTGCCGATCCGGCAGCCATGACCAGGACTGCGCGTGCATCGATTTCGGAGTCGTGATCGGTCTCTCCGGCGAACAGGGCCGTACTGGGACCACTGAACGTGCGCCACAGCGCGTTCCGGAGGTCTTCGTGGTCGCGCAACGCCGCGAGCAGGCCGGGTAGGGCAGCACGCACCTCAGGTCGTGCGAAGAGTTCGACGCTGCCGGTGACGACCCATTCGATCCAGCCGCGGCGGTCGATTCCGCTGTACGGTTCGAGGTCGGGTGCAGAGCCGAGTAGCGCGTGGAGAACCAGGTGAGCCTTGGTGGGCCAACGTCGCGTCAAGGTCGCTCGGCCGACACCTGCGCGTGCGGCGAGCGCACGCATGCTCAAGCCGTCCCATCCGACCTCGACGAGCATCTCACGGGCAACGTCGAGCACTTCGGCATCGATGCGGGGGTCGCGGGGACGCCCGGGAGCAACGTCTGACATACAGTCTGCATTTCTCTTGGGACGGATCATGGCGTCGGCGATGCCACGCGCGCTATAGTCGGATCATAATTACGGTACCACTGGCATCGAAAGTAGGGGCATGACTTCGCCGCGACCCACCGTCTTCGAGCCTGCCCGGCTCGGACCGCTCACCCTCCGCAACCGAATCATCAAGGCCGCCACGTTCGAAGGCGTCATGCCTCGCGGAGCGGTCAGCGATCAGCTCATCGAGTTCCACGCCGAGGTCGCGCGCGGCGGAACAGCGTTGACCACCGTCGCCTACTGTTCGGTCTCCGAGAGGGGTCGCGTCCACCGCGACACGCTCGTCCTCAACAGTGCCTCCGTCCCCGGCCTACGACGACTCACCGAGGCCGTACACGCCGAGGGGGCGCTCGCGTCCGCGCAGATCGGTCATGCCGGGCTCGTCGCCAACCAGATCTCGAACGGCATGAGCACCATCGCACCATCCACACGCATCAGCGCACCCGCAATGGGTCTCGTCCGCGGCGCCTCCCTCGAGCAACTCGACGACATCGTCGACTCCTACGCGTCAGCAGCCCGTCATGCGGTCGATGCCGGGTTCGACGCCGTGGAGGTCCACCTCGGACACAACTATCTCCTGAGCTCTTTCATGAGCCCGAACCTCAACAAGCGCAAGGATCATTACGGCGGCAGCATCGCCAACCGGACCGCATATCCGCGCCGGGTGCTCGAGGCAGTACGACGCGCGGTGGGGGACAAGATCGCCGTGATCGCGAAGTTCAACATGACCGACGGAGTACCCCAAGGACTGTGGCTCGACGAGTCGCTGCCGATGGCACAACTCATCGAGGCCGACGGCCACATCGACGCGATGCAACTCACGGGCGGCAGCTCCCTCCTGAACGGCATGTATTTCTTCCGCGGCGACGTCCCGATGAAAGAGTTCGTGGCATCGCAGGCCAAGGTCGTCGGGTGGGGGCTGAAGCTCTACGGGCCGAAGATCTTTCCGAAACTTCCGTTCGAGGAAGCGTTCTTCCTGCCGATGGCACGGCAATTCCGCTCGGAACTGTCTCTGCCCCTGATCCTGCTCGGCGGCATCAACCGGCTCGACACCATGGAAAACGCGCTCGACGAAGGGTTCGAGTTCGTCGCGATGGGGCGGGCACTGCTGCGCGACCCTGATGTCGTCAACAAATTCCGTGATTCCACCGCCAGCGAGGGACTGTGCATCCACTGCAACAAGTGCATGCCGACCATCTACACCGGCACCCGCTGCGTCATCCGCGAAACACTGCGGGACATCCCGACAACCATCTGACGTCCATCGTCCGATCGAGCACTTCCGGGGTCTGCCCGGGGGTCGTCCGCGCCGACTGTGGCGTGAGGCACGGCGAGCGGGGAACAACACCGTTTACCCTGGTGTTGATACTTTCAAGCTCGGCCGTGGCCTCACCTGCACGGACGACTGTGGCCGCGCACTGCGTCCCCACCCCCGCACTCGACCTCGGAAGGCTCGCATGACGACTTCGCCCACGATCCACGACCTCATCATCGTCGGCTCGGGACCGGCCGGATACACCGCGTCGATCTACGCGGCTCGCGCCGAACTCTCCCCGCTCGTGTTCGAAGGAACCCAGTTCGGTGGCGAACTCATGACCACCACCGACGTCGAGAACTTCCCCGGCTTCCGCGAAGGCATCATGGGCCCCGAACTGATGGACCAGATGCGTGAGCAGGCTCTGCGATTCGGTGCCGACATCCGCACCGAGGACGTCGAGGAAATGGACCTGACGGGTCCGGTCAAGACCGTGGTCGCGAACGGCGAGACCTACAGCGCACGCGCCGTCATCCTCGCGATGGGTGCCGAGCCGCGTTACCTCGGCGTGCCGGGGGAGGAGAAGCTCCTCGGCCGCGGTGTCTCGGCATGTGCAACGTGCGACGGCTTCTTCTTCCGCGATCAGGACATCGCTGTCGTCGGCGGCGGTGACTCCGCTATGGAGGAGGCCACCTTCCTCACCCGCTTCGCACGCAGCGTCACGCTCATCCACCGCCGCGAAGAGTTCCGCGCGTCGAAGATCATGCTCGAACGTGCACGCGCGAACGAGAAGATTCGTTTCCTTACCAACGCCGCGGTCGCCGAGGTCCAGGGTGAGAACAGCGTCACCAACCTCGTCATCGAGAACACCGTGACGGGCGAACGCAGCGATCTCCCGGTGACCGGTCTGTTCGTCGCCGTCGGCCACGATCCGCGGAGCTCACTCGTCGCCGGTCAGGTCGATCTCGACGACGAGGGCTACGTGCGGGTCTCCTCGCCGAGCACCGCTACGTCCGTGCCCGGCGTCTTCGCTGCCGGCGACCTCGTCGACCACACCTACCGTCAGGCGATCACCGCCGCGGGTACCGGGTGCTCCGCCTCCATCGACGCCGAGCGCTGGCTCGTCGCCAACCGCGAGGCGTTCGAGCCGGTCGCTGTCGAAGCGTGATCGGCACCGTCTGATCTTCGGCACCGTCTGATCTTCGGCACCGTCTGATCTTCGTCACCTGATCCCTCACCACTCCACTAGCCACCAGGAGAACCAGAATGGCAAACACCGTCAACATCACCGACTCGTCGTTCGTCGAAGACGTACTGCAGGCCGACAAGCCTGTACTCGTCGATTTCTGGGCGACGTGGTGCGGCCCCTGCAAGATGGTTGCCCCGGTTCTCGAGGAGATCGCGGGTGAGCACGGCGAGAAGCTGACCATCGCCAAGCTCGATATCGACGCCAACCCGTCGTCGGCTCGCGACTACCAGGTGATGTCCATTCCCACCATGATCCTGTTCTCCGGTGGCAAGCCGGTGAAAACGATCGTCGGCGCGAAGGGTAAAGCGGCGTTGCTCCGGGAGCTCGACGAGGTCCTGTAGTAACGTCCCAGGATCGACCATGCGCCCGTGAACATCGTCCTCGGGTGCATCTGAGACAATTCCGTTCGATGCTGCCCCGCGCGTGCAGGGCACTCCGGTCAGCACGGAAAGGCCCCCGACACATGCGCCCTCTTCGTCACGGCGACCACGGTCCTGCTGTCGCAGAGATCCGGAACACACTCGCCGGACTAGGGTTTCTCCACGGAGGAGCAGAGGCCACCGACGAGTGGGTCGGCTCCGATGTCGCCTTCGATCACGAGCTCGATGGCGCCGTGCGTGCCTTCCAGCAACAGCGTGGTCTGCTCGTCGACGGCATAGTCGGCCCGGCGACGTACCGGTCCCTCAAGGAAGCGTCGTACCGCCTCGGCGCCCGCACCTTGATCTATCAGTTGTCCGCACCCCTCTACGGCGACGATGTGGCAGCGCTCCAGACCCGTCTGCAGGATCTCGGGTTCTACGTGGATCGGGTCGACGGATACTTCGGCCCCCGAACCCACGCCGGGCTCAGCTCCTTCCAGAAGGAGATCGGTCTCGCACCCGACGGAATCTGCGGGCCCGAGACCCTGCGGGCACTCGAACTCCTCGGGACCCGGGTCTCCGGCGGGTCGCCGCACGCCATCAGTGAGGAAGAGATCGTCCGGCGGTCCGGTCCGCAGCTCAGCGGTAAGCGGATCGTGATCGATCCGGGCCTCGGTGGCAATCACCACGGCATCATCCTCCGCAGTCCGCACGGCACCATCTCCGAGGCCGACATCCTGTGGGATCTCGCCCGCCGGCTCGAAGGGCGCATGGCTGCCACCGGCATGGAAACCTTCCTGTCGCGGCCGTACCACGCGAACCCCACCGACATCGAGCGCGCCGGCACCTCCAACGCGTTCGGCGCCGACCTGATGATCTCGCTGCGTTGTGATGCGAGTTCGAACCTCTCGGCAAGCGGTATCGCCAGCTTCCATTACGGCAATTCGCACGGCTCCGAATCGATGATCGGACAGGTACTCACCGGGTACATCCAGCGCGAGATCGTCGCGCGCACACCTCTCCAGGACTGCCGCAGCCACGGACGGACCTGGGATCTACTGCGGCTGACGAACATGCCGACGATCCAGATCGATCTCGGTTACCTCACCAACGCGCAGGACGCCATGGTGCTCGCCGACCCCCGTCACCGCGACACGATCGCCGAGGCTGTGCTCATCGCCGTCAAGCGTCTGTACCTGCTCGGTCAGGACGACCAACCGACCGGCACGTACACTTTCGCCGAGCTGCTCGCCGAAGAGCTGTCGATCACCGAGACGCGCTGAATCACACTCCGTAGCCGAATCCACACTCCGAGAAGAACGGGCCCCCTCACCGAGGGGGCCCGTTCTTTCGTCCTGGTGCGGGAGTCCGCTACTGCGCCCCCACCGTGGTCCGGCCGGCGAGATCCTCGACCGTGATCGACGCAGCCTCGATCAGTCGATCCAACGCAGCCTCGACCTCTTCTTTCCAGCCGTGGTCGCGGTCGAGCTCGAGCCGCAGTCGCGGGAACCGGTGGTGCGGCGCAACCACGTCGAACCCCATGTCCTCGAGGAAATCAGCGGAGATCATGCACTCACGGGGGGAGCATGCGTTCGCTGCCGTCGCGCACGGACTGTCACCGACCGCATCCAGCTCGGGATCCACTCGGACCCCGAACGCTTCGAGCGCACGCACGTTCCGTCGTACGAGATCGTCCACGACGGCACGAATGAGGTCGGCACCCATATCGAACCCTTCGGCGTGCGGTTCGATCCGCATGGTCGTCAGGAGGATTGCGTCAGCACTGACCGGGGATGTGGGAAACAACTGCGCGCGAGGAACCATGTTGGGCGGCGCGTAGAACGCGCACGCGGCAACTTTCTCGTCGACGGTCGCGATCTGCGCACACGACCCCCACTCCAGCATCACCGTCGACAGCCACGCTTCCTTCTCGAATTCGGGGTCCGAGAATCCACGGGCATCATCGACAGTGCCGGGGTCCATCTCCCAGAACACACATCGCCGGGAGTGCCTCGGCAACTGATCGATACCACTCAACGAGAGCGGCGTGACTCGTGTCGACACGAGATTCCTTCGCCTCCACCTCTGGTCTAGACAGTCGTCCTGCTCCAGCAGGGAAGTCAAGAAGGGTTCTGCTGGGTGCCCAACTTCTGCGATTCCATCAGGGTCACGATGCGTTCGAGATCGTCGACCGACCCGAACTCGACCACGATCTTCCCCTTCCTCTTACCGAGGCTCACGGTGACGCGAGTGTCGAATGACGACGACAACCGTTCGGCGACGTCCTGCAGTCCCGGCATCTGGATCGGCTTCCGCCGCACAGGAGCCGCCGCGTCCGGAGTGCCGGAACGATTCGCGAGGACCACGGCTTCCTCGGTGGCACGCACCGACATCCCCTCCGCCACGATCCGGGCGGCAAGCACCTCTTGGGTGTCCGCTCCGCCGTCGAGGGAGAGTAGCGCGCGAGCATGTCCGGCCGAGAGCACACCCGCCGCGACACGACGCTGGACGGCGATGGGGAGCTTGAGGAGCCGGATCATGTTCGTGACCACCGGACGAGAGCGGCCGATGCGTGCGGCGAGTTCCTCGTGGGTGACTTCGAACTCTTCGAGCAGCTGCTGATACGCGGCGGCCTCTTCGAGTGGATTTAGCTGCACGCGGTGAATGTTCTCGAGGAGCGCGTCGCGGAGGAGCGCGTTGTCCTCTGTGTCGCGGACGATCGCCGAGATGGTTTCGAGCTCTGCCTGCTGCGACGCGCGCAAACGCCGCTCGCCCATGATGAGCTGGAACCGGTCGCCCTCGATCCGGCGCACGACGATCGGCTGCATGAGTCCGAATTCTCGGATCGAGTGCACGAGCTCGCCCAGCGCTTCTTCGTCGAAGACCTGCCGCGGCTGCTTCGGGTTCCGCTCGATGCGGTCGATCGGTATCTCGAGGTACACCGCCCCGGTGGGGGAGGGGAGGGGCTCGCTTCCCGTCTGCTTCTCCGACTCACTCACGTCCGAGCCCGCGGGCGTCGAGTCGAGACCGTTCGACTCTGCATTCGCGGCCGGCTTCCCGTCGCCGATGATGACGTCGGCGGCGGCTGTCCCGAGACCTGCCGGGGAACTCGCCAGGCCGGAGGTGCCACCGGGACGCCGCGTGAGCGTCGATTTGGCGAATGGCGGCTTCTTCTCGGAGGCGGGTGCCACCGACCCGGCAGAATCCGCTTTCACTGCGACACCCGTCGTGCCTTCAGCGCCTGTCTCGGATGCAGGATCGTCGGGTATCTCGACGGGCGGGCCCGTCGGGATCAATGCCGCCAAACCGCGCCCGAGTCCACCCTTACGTGTCGCACTCATTGGTTCCCCTGTGTGTCCTGAAGCCCGCGTGCCGCCAATTCACGCCCTGCGTCGAGATAACTCATCGCACCGCGCGAACCTGGATCGTAATCGAGAACCGTCGTCCCGTATCCGGGAGCTTCGGAGACCTTCACGCTGCGAGGAATCACGGATCGGAGGACGGCGTTGCCGAAGTGCCGACGCACTTCGGCCGCAACTTGGTCCGCGAGTTTGGTCCGGCCGTCGTACATGGTCAGGAGCACGGTCGACACATGCAGGTCGGGATTGAGGTGCGACTGCACGAGTTCGATGTTGCGGAGGAGCTGACCGACACCCTCGAGCGCGTAGTACTCGCACTGGATGGGAATGAGAACTTCCTTCGCCGCAACGAGGGCGTTCACCGTGAGCAGTCCGAGCGACGGCGGGCAGTCGATGATGATGTAGTCGTAGTCGCGGTCGCCGAGGGCTTCCTTGGTGATCGCATTTCGCAGCCGGTTCTCGCGGGCCACCATCGAGACGAGTTCGATCTCGGCGCCTGCCAGATCGATCGTCGCCGGGATGCAGAAGAGTCGTTCACTGTGGGGGCTCTGCTGCACCGCCTCGGCAGCGGCCACCTCACCCAGAAGGATCTCGTAACTCGACGCGACGCCGGAGTGATGCGGAACTCCCAATGCCGTGCTGGCATTCCCCTGAGGATCCAGGTCGATGACGAGGACGGTGAGTCCTTGGACCGCGAGCGCTGCGGCAAGGTTGACGGCGGAGGTCGTCTTACCGACTCCGCCCTTCTGATTCGCGATGGTGAAGACGCGACGTTCGCGCGGCTTGGGGAGGGCGTGAGCCTCACTTGGGTGCAGAACCTGGCTGGCGCGATGGGCCGCCGCACCGATCGGAGTGTCCATCGACGTGAAGCTGTCGATGGGGACCGGGAAGAAGTCGTCTTCGTGTGCAGCCTCGGTTTCACGTGAAACAGCGGATTCAGATCCACCCGACATAGAACGCTCCTTAAACGTAGATCCGCTCGGTTTGCACGCTACATCCTCCGCACATCCGGCACGCGCTATGCGCGGCGGTCGCGGACGAAGACGCGGACTCGCGAAGGGGTGATGCTCGAGCTGGGATCCGTGAACGTGCACCCCCGGCACGCGTCGCGCATCCACTTCTTCACTCGGGCACAAGTATGTCAAAAGAATCCTCGGTGGCGACGTCGACACCGCGTTGGGTCATGTTTCACGTGAAACGCGACTTGAATGTTTCACGTGAAACGACGTCGAGAGATGCTTTGTTTCACGTGAAACATCAGCCCCTCCGTAAGCCAGGGGAGACCCGGAGCCGGCCGGATGATCCGGGATTCTTCAGGAGAAACCGCGAAACCCACTCTATTGGAACATGATTGAAGCCTAGATTCACCGAATATGCTGAATAACAACAACTTTAGAAAGATTAGAATAATCGAGCAGTCCACAGCGAGATGAACCGTCACAGTGACGAAACTACCTCGGGTATCCCATTGCCCTCCCGCAACGCACTTTCCTTCATGATCGGACTCGAGAAACACGACGTTCGACATCCCCGATTCCTGCGGACTCGAGAACCGGAAATCCCCTCCGCTCCATGAGGAGGGGAGGGGATTCGCTCTGACGTTTCACGTGAAACAGCTCATCGATTCTTTCGGCGCCGCTGAGGCCGAGCAATACGTTCGGCTTTCACCACAAGCGTGGGAACCTCGAGGAGTCCCGCACCGCACTCGAGTACCTCGAGGTTGCCGGCGCCGAGCTTTGCGAGTTCGTCGCGGTCGCGCTCGATTTCTTCGGCCGCAGAACTCCCTTTGAGCGCAAGCATCCGGCCACCCTCATGAATGAGCGGTAACGACCACTTGGCGAGTTTGGCGAGCGGAGCCACCGCCCGCGACGTCACCACGTCGGCGCCTCCCGCTTCCTTGATCACTCCCGGCTGCTCTGCGCGGCCGCGCACCACGAGCACGTTCTCGAGTCCATGTGTCTCGACGAACTCTGCGAGATACACAGAACGCCGCAGCAACGGCTCGACAAGTGTCACCCGAAGATCGGGTCGGGCGATCGCAAGCGGAATGCCGGGAAGGCCGGCACCGCTACCGACATCCACCACCGTCTCGTCCTGCTCGATCAATTCACCGACCACTCCACAGTTAAGGATGTGCCGCTCCCACAACCGCGGGATCTCCCTCGGCCCGATGAGTCCGCGTTCGACGCCGTCCGTCGACAACGACTCGTAGTAGCGCTGCGCAAGGTCGAAGCGGTCGGTGAAGATGCGGTGAGCGATTGCGAGAAAATCGGACTCGTCGTGTTCCACGTGAAACATCCTCTCCCGTACACGGGTAGTGCAACAAACTGTTGGCCCAACTCGTGGTGCCTACCGATGAAAAAGAGGAGCCCGGGCCGGCCGGGCTCCTCTTCGAATCAGCTGTTGATCAGTCGCGGATGATCACGACTCGCCGGTTGGGTTCGGCGCCTTCGCTCTCGCTGGACACTCCGTCGATCTGCGCAACGGCGTCGTGCACGATCTTGCGCTCGAACGGCGTCATGGGGGTGAGCTCCTCGCGCTCGCCCGACTCGAGGACCCGCTTCGCGGCCGACGCACCGAGAGCACTCAGTTCAGAACGCTTACCCGCGCGCCAACCGGCAACATCGAGCATCAACTTGCTGCGCTCGCCGGTGGCCTGCTGCACCGCCAGTCGCGTGAGTTCCTGGAGCGCGTCGAGAACCTCACCGCTCCGCCCCACGAGCTTGGACAGGTCTTTGCCGCCGTCGATGCTCACCACAGCACGGTCGCCCTCGACGTCCAGGTCGATGTCGCCGTCGAAGTCGAGCACGTCGAGCAACTGTTCGAGGTAGTCGCCGGCGATCTCGCCCTCTTCGATCAGATCATCGTCGTCATCGGCGTCGAGTTCGGCATCCCGCGGCTCGGTGGCCACCTCGAGATCCTCTTGCACCTTGTCCAGGTCACTGGCCATATTTCAGCTCTCTTCTACTTCGGTCAGCGCCGCTTGCGCTTGGAGTTCTTGGGACGGCTACCAGGCTTCGGTGTGCTGGCACCGGTACCCTTCCCGCCGCTCTGGGGATCGGTCTTCTTCAGCGACACTTCGCCGGCCTGCTCCGTGGTGTCGGACACCGCGTCGGAATCCTTTGCCTCGTCATTCGAGGAATCGTCGGATGTCGTTGCTGCACCTGCCGCTGCTGCGGCTGCAGCGCCGCCCTTCTTCTTCTTGTTCGGGCGTGCACCCGGCTTGGGCGCGTTCTCGTTCCGACGAGCGAGCGCCGCCTGACGCTTCTCTTCTTCTTCACGGTCGATCCGGCGGAAGACGAGGTGCTGCTGGCCGTAGGTCCAGACGTTGTTGCTCACCCAGTAGAGAAGGATCGCGATGGGCAGGAACGGGCCACCGACCATCACACCGAGCGGGAACACATACAGGGCGAGCTTGTTCATGATCGCGGCCTGAGGTGCGGCCGCGGCCTGCGTGCTCTGACGGGCCACCGAGGCCCGCGAGTTGAAGTGCGTGGCGATACCCGCGATCACCATCAGCGGGACCGCCACAGCCCCGATCTCCCAGCGCGTCGGTAGAGAACCTCCATCGACGGTGAACGCCTGAAGCGATTCCATCGGCTGAGTGATCCACGACGAGATCGGCGCATTGAACAGACGAGCGCTGAGGAAGGATTGGACGTCGTCCGGGCTGAAGGCGTAGTTCCCGAGCTGCGCGTTCTCTTCCGGGGTCAGACCGAGCTGACCGAACCCGGTACCGGTGCGGTTGAACGAGCGAAGTACGTGGAACAGACCGATGAACACCGGAACCTGCAGCAACATCGGAAGACAACCCATCAGCGGGTTGAAACCGTGTTCCTTCTGCAGCTTCTGCATCTCGAGCGCTTGGCGCTGGCGGTCGTTCGAATACTTCTTCTGCAAGGCCTTGATCTGCGGCTGCAGTTCCTGCATCTGGCGTGTCGTGCGAACCTGCTTCACGAACGGCTTGTACAGGATGACGCGCAGTGTGAAGACGAGGAACACCACGGAGAGCGCCCATGTCAGCCCACTGTCGGGTGCCAACACGAACGAGAAGGCTTTGTGCCAGACCCACAGGATCCAAGACACGGGATAGTAGATGAAGTCGAGCACGGCTCTGGGTACTCCTCTGGTCGTCCATGATCGCCACGCAACGGCGTCGGTCTCAGGTCTTCAGGCGCTGCTCAGGTTCCCGCTGGGGATGGTCGGCGCCGGCGCTCCGGTACCGGATCCCATCCGCCAGAGTGCCAGGGCCCACACTTGAGCAGTCTCACAGCCGTCAGTACAGAACCGACGACGACACCCCGCATCCGAAGCGCGTCGACCGCGTATTCGCTGCAGGTGGGAAAGAATCGACAGGTCGGCATCCGAGTGGGCGACACATAGACGCGATAGAGCTCGATGCAGAAGATCAATGCCCGAGCCGGCGCAGTACGAACAGATCGCAGCGCAGTACTCCACACGGGCGAATTCACTACCGCTCCTCGCTGTCGAGGACCCCGAGTCGCAGCAATCCCGAGCGGACCTGCCGCTCGAGATCCCGGAATTCAGCAGTGGCCGCTCCGGGCAGCGCACGCAACACCACATCGGTGCCTTCAGGAATCGACTCGACGAGCTCGACACAGATATGACGAAGCCGGCGTGCGACTCGATGTCGAATCACCGCCGGCCCGACAGCCTTACTCACGACGAGCCCGAAACGCGGACCGTCGACACCATTCACCACGAAATCCGGTTGTTCCCGCTGTAGAGCGTGGACAACCAGATCTCGGCGCCCTTGACGACGACCACGGCGCACAGCGTCGGAGAAATCCGAACGGCGCCGCAATCGATACGGCTCAGGTAACACCCCGAGCTCCCGGTAACGGGATCAGGCGGTGAGGGAAGCGCGGCCCTTTTGGCGACGCGCTGTCACGATTGCGCGGCCCGCACGGGTCCGCATCCGGAGACGGAAGCCGTGAACACGCGCGCGGCGTCGGTTGTTCGGCTGGAACGTCCGCTTGCCCTTGGCCACGGTCAACACTCCTCGATAATTGCGGCACCAGTGAGGCGCCATAGGTCCAACGTTTACGGAATTTCGCATAGCCCACGCGTTGTGACACAGCATGGACCAGCCACTGCAGTACGAGTGACTGTTCGAGGCTACTCGGGTCCGGGCGCGAAATCAAACCGCGGCGATGCAGATCGCGCAATCCGACACGCCGACCGAAATTCACCGACTCCTCTCGAGACGCCACGTGGCCGAGGTCACCTGCGGTAGGCTGCCGACCATGACGTCGAGGGGGATCGGTGTCATCTTTCCATCGTGTGCCACAGTAGTCACGACAGACCACTGCAGCTCCTACAGACCAGTAGCTCCTACAGACCAGTGCAGTTCCTCCAGGCCACTGCACCCGGCGTTCGCGCCGACGACTCACGCCGTCGCGTGGCCCACGCAAGTGAATGATTCGGTCGATTCATCCCCAGCCCGACCGGGCTGTTTTCCCTGGTTGTCCACACCTGTGGATAATCATGTGGAAATCCGGTCGACTCTGTGGGAGGAAGCTTCGTGAACGACGAGCCTAACGCGCTTGCCGATGTGTGGGCGGACGTCGTTTCCGAGCTCACTGTGGACAACGGCGAGTTGTCGAAAAGTCAGAAAGCATGGCTCAACCTCGTCAAACCCATCACCTTGGCCCAGGGCTTCGCCCTGCTCTCGGTGCCGTCCACGCTGGCACAGCAATCGATCGAGCGCGATCTGCGCGAACCCATCCTGCGCGTGCTGAACCGCAATCTCGGTCAGGGTGTCGAAGGACTCGGAGTCCGCGTCGAACCCCGCGAACGGGTCGACGACCCCGCCGAGGATCCCTACGCCGAACCCCGCGACACGTTGCCTCTCGAGGGCATCCCGAACGATCTGCCCTCACGTGAGGGCAGAATCCGGGAAACCGCACGTCGCGACACCGAACCTCGGGATCGACGGGCACCCCGCGATGCGATGTCCGCCGGCGACGGCAGAGCTCCCTACCATCGCCGTTTCGGACCGGGATACGACCACGAGCCGCTCGAATCCGACCACGGGGACGTCGACGAGGTCGACGACGATCACGAGGCTCTCACCGCGGTGCGTGAGTCCTGGCCGTCGTACTTCACACAGCCGCCGCCGCCCGAAACGCCGGCCATCGGCAGCAGCAGCCTGAACGCGAAGTACACGTTCGACACCTTCGTCATCGGTGCGTCGAACCGCTTCGCGCATGCCGCCGCCGTGGCGATCGCGGAAGCTCCGGCCCGCGCCTACAACCCCCTGTTCATCTGGGGGGCGTCCGGCCTCGGCAAGACGCATCTTCTGCACGCTGCGGGGCACTATGCACAGCGGCTCTTCCCCGGGCTGCGGGTGAAGTACGTCTCGACGGAAGAGTTCACGAACGACTTCATCAACAGCCTGCGCGACGACCGCAAGGTCGCGTTCAAGCGTCGTTACCGCGAGACGGACATCCTCCTCGTCGACGACATCCAGTTCATCGAAGGTAAGGAAGGCATCCAGGAGGAGTTCTTCCATACGTTCAACACTCTCCACAATGCGAACAAGCAGATCGTCGTCTCCTCGGACCGTCCGCCCAAGCAGCTGGCCACGCTCGAGGAACGGCTGCGGACCCGATTCGAGTGGGGCCTGATCACCGACGTCCAGCCGCCCGAACTCGAGACGCGTATCGCCATCCTCAGCAAGAAGGCACGGATGGACGGGCTCGACGTGCCTCACGATGTGCTCGAGCTCATCGCCAGCCGGATCGAACGCAACATCCGCGAACTCGAGGGCGCGCTCATCCGGGTCACAGCGTTCGCCTCCCTCAACAGGCAGCCACTCGATCTGACCCTCGCCGAAGTGGTGCTACGGGATCTGATGCCCGACTCGTCGGCACTCGAGATCAACGCCGCGACGATCATGGCGGTGTGCGCCGAATACTTCGGTATCTCGATCGACGACCTGTGCGGACCGGGTAAGGCACGCCCGTTGGCCCAGTCCAGGCAGATCGCCATGTATCTGTGCCGTGAGCTGACCGATCTGTCGCTACCGAAGATCGGCCAGACCTTCGGACGCGATCACACCACAGTGATGTACGCGGACAAGAAGATTCGCAAGGAAATGGCCGAGCGACGCAAGATCTACGATCAGGTGCAGGAACTCACTGCCCGCATCAAGCAGCGCTCGAAGCGCTAGCGGAGACACATCGCAAGAGCACTCGGGAATCGGGAGCGTCGACACGACGCTCCCGATTTTTTCTGTCCACAGCCTGTGGGTAAACCACCGATTCCGTCCCGGATCTCGAGAAAGCAAACACACTCACACTTGTGGACAAGGGTGTGCAGAACGTGGGATCTTTGTGGACGAACGGTGGACAGAAGTAGAACAGTCTCGAGGCGTCCACATTCATCCTCGAGAATTCCTCGAGTTCATCCTCGAGTTGAACCCCCTCGAGAAGGTCGTCCCACCAGCGTAGACCGTCGTTCGTCCACAGATTCCACAGGACCTATTACTACTTCTGTGAGTTCTTCTCAGAAATACTCTTTCAAAACAGGTGTGTGGATTCCTCGAGTCCACAGGCCCTCGAGAGTCGCGCGCCCGCAACGGTCTCCGGCTTTCCAAGCGAAGCCTGAGCGCCTACCGTGGAGCCGCATCCCCGACGCCGAGAAGTGGAGTCGGGGCCGTGTGTCAGACTCGTAAGACTTGTCGATGACCACGATCGAGAGAGGATCCCCCGGGCGATGGAGCTTGGAAGCATGAAGTTTCGTGTTGCTCGCGAGGACTTCGCCGACTCTGTCGCATGGGTGGCACGAAGCCTCCCGTCGCGCCCACCGGTTCCGGTGCTCGGTGGAGTGCTCCTCGGCGCCGAGGAGCAAGGCCTGACCGTCTCGGGCTTCGACTACGAGGTCTCGGCGCAGGTGCACGTCCCCGCAGAGGTCATCACTCCGGGCAAGGTGCTCGTGTCGGGCAAGCTGCTCGCCGACATCACCCGGTCACTCCCGAACAAGCCCGTGGACGTGGTCCTCGACGGCACCCGTGTGCTCATCACCTGCGGTAGCGCGAAGTTCTCGCTGCCGACGATGCCCGTCGAGGACTACCCTCAGCTTCCCGAACTTCCGCAGCAGACCGGTGCGCTGGCCGGCGATCTCTTCGCCGAGGCCATCGGCCAGGTCGCGGTCGCTGCAGGCAAAGACGACACGCTTCCGATGCTCACCGGTATCCGCGTCGAGATCGAGGGCACCGACATGGTGCTTGCGGCCACCGACCGTTTCCGGCTCGCGGTGCGCAAGCTCGAGTGGATGCCCACCGGTGAGAGCATCAGCTCGGCTGTGCTGGTTCCTGCGAAAACCCTTTCCGAGGCCGCGAAAACTGTTGGTGGAGCGTCGAGTCCGGTGGTTCAGCTGGCTCTCGGCAGCGGCTCATCCGTCGGCGCCGACGGTCTGCTCGGCATCGTCGCGGACGGCCGACGCACCACCACACGTCTCCTCGATGCAGAATTCCCCAAGTTCCGTCAGCTGCTCCCCAACGAGCACACCGCGATGGCCACCGTCGAGATCGCACCTCTCGTCGAGGCGATCAAGCGTGTCGCTCTCGTGGCCGAGCGTGGAGCTCAGGTCCGACTCGAGTTCAGCGAGGGCAGTGTGCTGCTTTCGGCCGGCGGCGACGACGCGGGACGCGCCGAGGAATCACATCCGGCCGAGTTCCACGGCGAACCGATGGTCATCGCGTTCAACCCCGGATACCTGCTCGATGGTCTGACGTCGCTGCACACCGACAAGGTGTCCTTCGGGTTCACCACGTCGAGCCGTCCGGCCGTGCTGCGGCCTGCCACCGACGAGGAGCCGGTGCCGGACGAGTCGGGCACGTTCGCTGCCCCCGACAGCGACTACACCTATCTTTTGATGCCGGTTCGCCTGCCGGGCTGACCGGCGGGCAGAAAGTGGACGGTCCGTGTACGTTCGCACCTTCGCGCTGCGCGATTTCCGGTCATGGGAGACCGCGTCGGCCGATTTGACTCCGGGCCCAACGGTTTTCGTCGGGCCCAACGGACACGGCAAAACCAACATCATCGAAGCCCTCGGGTACCTGTCGGGCCTGTCGTCACATCGCGTGTCGTCCGATTCTCCGCTCCTGCGGGCCGGCGCCTCCCGCGCGTTCGTGGGCGCTGTGGTCGTCAACGACGGCCGCGAGCTGGGTATCGACATCGAGATCAACGAGGGTAAGGCCAATCGGGCCCGGATCAACCAGTCGCCTGCCAGACGGCCGAGGGAGATCGTCGGGATCCTCCGGACGGTGTTGTTCGCACCCGAGGATCTGGCCCTGGTCCGCGGCGACCCGGGCGACCGTCGTCGGTTCCTCGACGAACTGCTCACCACCCGTTTTCCCCGTCTCGGCGGGGTGCGTGCGGACTACGACAAGGTTCTGCGTCAGCGCTCGGCGCTGCTCAAGACCGCCGGTGGTTCACTACGTAGAGGTACCCGCTCGAGTGATGGCGCGAGCGCGCTGGCGACGCTCGATGTGTGGGACGGGCATCTCGCGGCGCACGGTTCGGAGTTGCTCGCCGCACGAATCGCGTTGCTGCACGATCTCGCGCCACATGTCGTCGAGTCCTACCGGTCCATCGCACCGGAATCACGTCCGGCGGTCCTGCGGTATCGAAGCAGCCTCGGCGATGTGCTGCCTGCAGAGTTCGCCGATCCTTCGAGGAAGCCCGAGCACGACGACCGCGAACTCATCGAGGCCGCGTTCCGCCGCAGGCTGTCGGAGATGCGTGCCAAGGAAATCGACCGGGGCGTGTGCCTGGTCGGTCCCCATCGCGACGACCTCGACTTGATCCTCGGTGATCAGCCGGCGAAAGGGTATGCGAGCCACGGAGAATCCTGGTCGTTCGCTCTGTCGCTGCGCCTCGGCGCGTTTGCTCTGCTCCGGTCGGACGGTACGGATCCGGTGCTCATGCTCGACGACGTGTTCGCCGAGTTGGATCGTCGTCGCCGAGTCGCGCTCGTGTCGGTCGCGGCGACGGCGGAACAGGTCCTCATCACCGCGGCGGTACCGGAGGATGTGCCGTCCGAGCTGGCGGGTGCACGGTTCGTCGTGCATGCCGAGGAGACGGAACGGGGCCGAATCTCGGTGCTGAGCGCGGCGGCGCGAGGAGAATCGCTCGGGGAGGTATCCGATGACCGACGATGACGCAATCGGCTCGAAGGGCAACGAATCAGAACCCGAGCTCCGCGGAGTGGATCTGGCGCGGCGCGCGCTCGAGGAGGCTCGAGCTGCCGCGAAGGCCAGCGGTAAAGCGGTCGGCCAGGGGCGTGCCTCGAGTGGCCGGGTGCGGCCACGTCGTCGCAAGAGAGGGTGGTCGGGTCCGGGACCCGACGACCGTGACCCTCAGCGGCTGGGCGCGTTGACCGGCTCGATCGCGAAGCAGCGTGGCTGGTCCTCGCATGTGTCGGAAGGTACGGTGCTGGGCAGTTGGTCGCGGGTCGTGGGCGAGGACATCGCTGCGCACGCGCAACCCACCACTCTGCGCGACGGAATTCTGCACGTCTCTGCGGAGTCGACCGCGTGGGCGACGCAATTGCGGATGATCCAATCGCAGATCCTTGCGAAGATCGCGGCGTCCGTGGGACACGGTGTGGTCAAGGAACTGCGAATCACCGGCCCCACCGCGCCGAGTTGGCGCAAGGGTGAACGGCACGTCCGTGGTCGCGGCCCACGCGACACCTACGGCTAGACACATGCCCGCTCTCCGTGCGAGGGCCGAAAACCCGGCGATGTAGGAATTCACTTTCGCCGGTCCGCGCCGAGCCGACTGCGGGGACGTCAGCGGTGCGGCAACGGCGCTCTGTGTCGCCGGGGGCATATGTGCTCCGGCCAAGTAGAATGGACAAGAATGCGCCGCGCGCATGTGTGCGAGGCCGAGGCGGAAAAGGAGAGCTACCCACCCGTGGCTGCCGAGAAGTCGAACAAGAACAAGAGTGACTACGGTGCGTCTTCCATCACCGTCCTCGAGGGTCTCGAGGCGGTTCGTAAGCGTCCCGGCATGTACATCGGCTCCACGGGAGAGCGTGGTCTTCACCACCTCATCTGGGAGGTCGTCGACAACTCGGTCGACGAGGCGATGGCGGGTCATGCCACGAAGGTGGAGGTGACCCTTCTCGAGAACGGTGGCGTCGAGGTCGTCGACGACGGCCGTGGTATCCCGGTGGGCATGCACTCTTCGGGCGTGCCCACGGTCGAGGTGGTGCTCACTCAGCTCCACGCAGGCGGCAAGTTCGATTCCGACGCGTACGCGGTGTCGGGCGGCCTGCACGGTGTCGGTATCTCCGTCGTCAATGCGTTGTCCACCACGCTCGAGGTGGAGATCGACAACGACGGTTACCACTGGGAACAGACCTACACGAACTCGAAGCCCGGTGAGCTGATCAGGGGAGAGGCGACCAAGCGCACCGGAACGACGGTGCGGTTCTTCGCCGACGACGAGATCTTCGAGTCCACGCAGTACAACTTCGAGACGGTTGCGCGGCGCCTGCAGGAGATGGCGTTCCTCAACAAGGGCCTGACGATCACGCTCACCGATGAGCGGGTGCTTCCCGAGGAGATCACCGACGAGATCGTCGCGGAGACCGCCGAAGCGCCGAAGACTGCCGAGGACGAGGCCGCAGAGGCAGCCGAGCCGCCTGCGCCCAAGACCAAGACTCGTGTCTACCACTACCCGGGCGGTCTCGAGGACTATGTCCGGCATCTCAATCGCACGAAGACGCCGATCCACAATTCTGTGGTGGGGTTCACTGCGAAGGGCACCGGCCACGAGCTCGAGCTGGCGATGCAGTGGAACTCGGGTTACTCCGAGTCCGTCCACACTTTCGCCAACACCATCAACACTCACGAGGGTGGCACGCACGAGGAAGGTTTCCGTGCGGCGCTCACGAGCGTGGTCAATCGGTACGCGAAGGAGAAGAAGCTCCTCAAGGACAAGGATCCCAACCTCACCGGTGACGACATCCGCGAGGGTCTGGCCGCGATCATCTCGGTGAAGGTCGCCGAGCCGCAGTTCGAGGGTCAGACGAAGACGAAGCTCGGCAATACCGAGGTCAAGTCGTTCGTGCAGAAGGCGTGCAACGAGCACATCTCGCACTGGCTCGAGGCCAACCCGGCCGACGCCAAGACCATCGTGACCAAGGCCGTGTCGTCGGCGCAGGCACGTGTCGCGGCGCGAAAGGCCCGGGAGTTGGTGCGTCGAAAGAGTGCCACCGACATCGGCGGCCTGCCCGGCAAGCTCGCGGACTGCCGCTCCAAGGACCCGAGCAAGTGCGAGATCTACATCGTGGAGGGCGACTCCGCAGGTGGTTCGGCGAAGTCCGGTCGCGACTCGATGTATCAGGCGATTCTCCCGCTGCGCGGAAAGATCATCAATGTCGAGAAGGCACGCATCGACCGGGTGCTGAAGAACACCGAGGTCCAGTCGATCATCACGGCGTTCGGTACGGGTATTCACGAAGAGTTCGATATCGCGAAGCTGCGGTACCACAAGATCGTGCTGATGGCCGACGCCGACGTCGACGGACAGCACATCGCGACGCTGCTGCTCACCTTGTTGTTCCGCTTCATGCGTCCGCTCGTCGAGCACGGCCACGTGTACCTGGCCCAGCCGCCGCTGTACAAGCTCAAGTGGCAGCGTTCGGATCCCGAGTTCGCGTACTCGGATCGGGAGCGCGACGGCTTTCTCGAGCGTGGACTCGCGGCAGGCAAGAAGATCAACAAGGACGACGGCATCCAGCGCTACAAGGGCCTCGGTGAGATGAACGCCAAGGAACTGTGGGAGACCACGATGGATCCGACCGTGCGCGTCCTGCGTCAGGTCACTCTCGACGACGCTGCGGCGGCCGACGAGTTGTTCAGCGTGCTCATGGGTGAGGATGTCGCGGCGCGGCGTAGCTTCATCACGCGCAATGCGAAGGATGTGCGCTTCCTCGACGTCTGACCCTGTCGGACGACGGAGCGGTGATCTGGCGCTGCAATCGGCGTGTCGAGTCAATAAGGCCTGCGATGTGTGGTACATCATGTCGCAGGCCTTACTGATACTCTCATTTCGGACTAATGCCGCTTACATTCCGCGGTTACTCATGAGTACACTCCAAACGGCCATCCGTATGCGTGGCCGCCGAACAGGGCCATGAAGGGAATCACCCGGCGTATGTGGAAACCCGTCTTCCATATCCCCTGTATGTCCCGATATGGTGCCCTCACCCAGAAACGTCTCGTTCGACTGCATTCCAGCGGAAATCAAGCTCACCGGTCGAGTGGGTTGGTTGTGAATGCTCGTCGCCCGGCGCGAACGGGTTGGAAGGAGAGCTGTAATCCATGAGTGACGAGTCACCGCGCCGGCAGCGGTGGTGGAGCATCGAGGGGTGGGGTCTTCGCAGGAAGGTCACCGCCGTCCTCGCCGTTCCTGTAACAGTGGCGATGGTCCTCGGCGGACTCCGCGTCGAAGCGGAACTCAGCAACGCGGTCCATTTTTCGTCCGCCGCTGACCAAGTCGTGGTTGTGCCCGACATCGTCGACTTCTCGACTGCTTTCGCAACTTCCACCGCCACCAATGCATCCGGCACGGCCGGACCGGACGACCTCGAGGCACTCCGGGTTTCGTTCGAAAAGATCAGGCCGCTCGCAGAGAACCCCGAATTCGATCCTGCTGTCACCGCCGACCTCACTCAAACGGTCGCCGCCGCAGAAACGCTCTACGGGCAGATGCGGGCAGGTCCGGTTCCGGTTGCACAGATCGCCCGGGTCTACAACGAGGTCCGCGACAACCTCAACCGCATCGTGGAGGCGATTCTCGACCAGATCGACGACCCGGAGGTTCTGAATCACGGGACTCGCCTGATCAACGCGTGGTATTCGCAGCGTTACCTGTTCGGTCAGGTGCTCGGAATCATCGAGATCATCGAGAATCCGTCGACCTCCGGCACCGCGCTCGTGACCGCGTCCGGTGGCGAGCTCGCGATGCTCGATCTCCTTGCCCGTTCGTACCCACTTGCCGACTCGCAGATCGCCGAACTGCGCGGAGGCATCGACGAACGCACCGCGATGGTGGAGGCTGCGGGCCAGGGTCCGCTTCCCTTGATGGAACTGCGCGCCTCGATGCTCCGCAGTGTCGACGTCTACTCCAACATCATCAACGACGCCTCGCAGTCGATCACTTCCACTGTGATCGATCGTGCGTCGGACACTCGTTCGGCCGCACTCCGCGATACCGCGTTCGTTCTCGCCGCACTGCTCGTCGCTCTCGTCCTCGCGCTGCTCGTGTCGCGGTCGCTGGTCGGCCCGATCCGCCGACTGCGGTACGGAACGCTCAAGGTTGCGCGTCAGGAACTCCCCGAAGCCATCGACCGGATCAAGGTCGGCGACAGCATCGACGACATCGAATTCACTCGGGTGCCGGTGCACACGACCGAAGAGATCGGTCAGCTCGCCCGCGCCGTAGACGACATGCACGGACAGGCACTGCGCCTCGCCGGCGAGCAGGCTCACCTCCGCCTGCAGATCAGCGATATGTTCGAGACGCTTGCGCGTCGAAGCAAGTCGCTCGTCGAACAGCAGCTCGGGCTCATCGAGCAACTCGAGTTCGAGGAGAAGGACCCGTCCCGGCTGGAGAGCTTGTTCAAGCTCGATCACCTCGCGGCACGTATGCGCCGAAACGGCGACAACCTTCTGATTCTCTCCGGTACCCGGATGCGTCGTGGGCAGTCCGCCCCGGTGCAGCTCGGAGACATCCTGCGCGCAGCGATGTCCGAGGTCGAGGATTACCAGCGAGTCGAGATCGGTTCCACCCCGGACGGTGCACTCAGTGGTGCTGTGGCGACGGACATCGTCCACCTGCTCGCAGAGCTGGTGGACAACGCACTGCGTGCTTCCCCGCCGGACAGCACCGTCACATTCAGCTTCGCGCGTGCCGTCGACGGTGGTCTGCTCGTCGAGATCGCCGACCGTGGTATCGGTATCCCGGCCGATGAACTCGAGTTGATCAACGATCGCCTCCGTCAGGGCGGCGAGGTCGGTCCGGATACTGCTCGTCACATGGGTCTGTTCGTGACTTCGCGGCTTGCAGATCGCCACGGGCTCACCGTGCGCCTGCGGCCGACGTTCGACACCGCACGCAATCCCGGTATCACTGCGAGCGTCCACATTCCCGACGTTCTGCTCATGTCGCCGCTGGCACTGGCCCAGCCGGACCCCGTCGTCGTCGACGGTGAGTCCGAGGAGATCTCGGTCGAGCAGAAGCAGGAATTCGCTCTGCCCGCGCCTGCCGTCTCCACGACACCGGACCGCGAACATTCGGAACCGATTCCGAAGTACCTGCCGGTCCGCGCCGACTCGCGTCAGGAATCCCGCGTCGACGACCAGGTCACCGAGATCCGTCGCCCGGACACCGCTGCGGCGGGGTTCCAGCAGACACCTGCATACCGGGAACAGCGGCAGTCGGAACCTGTGTACCGCGAACAGCCGCAGCCGCAGCCACAGTTTCAGCCGCAGGCGTTCCACTCTGCACCGCCCGCTCCCTCTCGGCAGCAGCCGCGCGAGCAGGCGCCGACCGGTCTGCCGCAGCGCAGCCCCGGTTCGACACCCGGTCTGCCGCAGCGCAGCCCCGGTTCGACCTCGGGCCTGCCACAGCCGGATGGCAAGCAGACTCCGCGCCGCATCCAGCCGGACGCCGCGGCGGCACTCGCCTCGGCACTCCCGTCGCGCGCCAACCGCTCGCCCGCGGATCCGAATGCCGAGAACCGGCGTCGCGAGAACCTCGAGCGCGAGCAGCAGGAGCAGCGAGCACAGGCCGCGTCGGCGCAGTTCGGTGCACCGGATCAGGAGTCGTCGCGCCGTGAGGCACCGGCTCATGGCGCGCAGAACCCGGTCGAGCAGAATCGCGAATCCTCGAGCAAGGCAGCCCACGCTCTGGTGACCCCGCCGTCTCGTGAGTCGGGACTGCCTCAGCGTCGTCCGGCACACGACCGGGCTCCGCAGGATCACCCGTCCGGTCAGGGCGAACCCGGCTCTGCGAGTTCCGGCCTACCGCAGCGTCGCCCGGGTGCAACCCCCGGTGTTCCGGTGCGGGCTGTACGGCCGCCGCAGGATGCGCCCGAGTCGGGTTTGCCGCAGCGGAACCCGAGCTCCACTCCGGGTCTGCCGCAGCGTCAGCCAGGCTCGACGCCGGGTCTGCCGCCCCAGAACCAGGGCGGACACGCCGATACGAATAGTGGTGTCGCACAGCCGGGTCGAAGCGATCAGGATTCGCGTCCGGCGCCGGTCACCCCGTCCGGCCTACCGCAGCGGCGTCCCGGTGAAGCACCGGGAGTGGCGCCTCTGCAGGCAGGTCCGCCGCCCAGCACCGAACGCCAGTCCGGTGAGAATCGTCGTGGCGGAGCCTTCGGCCTCCCGCGTCGGCAGCCCGGTTCTTCGCCGCGTATCCCGCAGTCGGGGGCCCGGCCGGCAAGCATCGCCGACGGTGGTTCGGTGTCGGAGCAGAGCGATGCGCAGAATGCCGCTCGGCATCGTTACCGCACGAATTCTGCGAAGACCGCGTCGTTCTTCCAGCCACGTCCCGATGCCGGTGCGCTGAAACCGCATTCCGCTGCAGGCAGTCCGATCTTCTCCGACATGATGTCGGACTGGCTCGTCGATCCGACGAACCTTCCCGACGATCGGCGAAAGCGTGAGTGGCATTCGGTTGCCGACTCCGGATGGCAGGCAGCGCAGCGTGCAGCGGATGTTCCGGTGGAGGAACACACCACCTCCGGTCTTCCCCGCCGCGCGCCGGGCGAACGCCTCGTGCCGGGTGCTGTGCGCGAACCTGCGACCGCAGAACAGCGCGCACTTCGACGTCGTGACCCGGAATCCATTCGGGCCAATCTCAGTCGCCACCAGCAGGGTGTCCGTAATGGGCGTTCCTCGGCGACGACAAGTAATCGCGAGAACAATGAACAGGGAGTTCGATGAACATTGATCATGGATCCGATGTAGCTCGTCCATTGGACTGGTTGGTTTCCAACTTTGCGCGCGAAGTCCCCGGTGTCTCGCATGCGGTCCTCGTGTCGGCCGACGGTCTCCTCATGGCTGCCAGCGCACATCTTCCGGTCGACCGCGCCGAGCAGCTCGCTGCGGTGACATCCGGGCTCGCGAGCCTCTCCAACGGGGTTTCACAGTTATTCGACGGCGGCGGAGTGCTGCAGTCCGTCGTCGAGATGCAGCACGGTTACCTGCTGCTGATGAGCGTCGGCGATGGTTCGCACCTCGCTGCGCTCACTGCTTCGGAATGTGATATCGGACAGGTCGGCTACGAGATGGCGCTCCTGGTCGACCGCGTGGGTGCGTCGGTCGAGGCGACGCCTCGGGTCGGCCTGGGGTCCTGACGTCGAGGTGGCCATGGAACCGCGCAATCCGGAGTCAGTGCCGGACCAGCCGAGTCTGGTCCGGCCATACTCGCTGACTTCGGGACGCACCAGTCCTGCGGTCGAACTGGCGTTGGAAGCTTTGATCCAAGCCATCCCGGGTACGGACAGTCGAGCCCGGGATCTCGACAACATCAACGCCACGATCTTGGAACTGTGCAAGGAGTCCCCGTCGGTCGCCGAGATCGCGGCGAGGGTGGGTGTGCCGCTCGGCGTTGCGCGCGTGCTCGTCGCCGACCTCGTCGAAGCCGGACATGTACAGATCCTGGCCACGCTGAAAGACGATTCGAGCGACGCGGAGCGTCGTGAGCTGATTGAAAGGGTCCTCAGTGGACTTCGCGAACTCTAACGCTACGAAGCGCGTGACCTCGACCAAGATCGTGATCGCCGGCGGATTCGGTGTCGGTAAGACCACGCTGGTGGGGGCTGTGTCGGAGATCGTTCCGCTCCGCACGGAAGCGCTCGTCACGAACGCCAGCGATGGCGTCGACAACCTTGCGGCAACGCCGCAGAAGTCGACCACGACCGTGGCCATGGACTTCGGTCGAATCAGTTTGGCCGAAGACCTCGTGCTGTACCTCTTCGGTACACCGGGGCAGCATCGGTTCTGGTTCATGTGGGACGACCTCATCCGAGGTGCCATCGGTGCCATCGTGTTGATCGATACTCGTCGATTGGACGAGAGCTTTGCCGCTGTCGACTTCTTCGAGGCGCGCAACCTCCCGTTCATCGTCGCGATCAACGAGTTCGACGATGCGCCGCGGTACCCGCTCGAGGACATCCGCCAGGCTATGGCCATTTCTCCGGAGGTGCCGATCGTGTCGATCGACGCTCGCTCGCGTGAATCGGCCAAGCAGGCACTTGTCACCGTCACCGAGTACGCACTTCGGAAATTGCATCAACCGGTGGCTCAGTAGTGGATTCGGGTCTGTAGCCGTCCGCTATGACGGCATGGATGACGGTGTAGGCCAACACCACCTCGGCGACCGGGGTGTTCGTCGGGGTGGCGGGTGCGCGCACAGCGCGCACTACGTCAACCCGCGGAGCCGTCGTTTCCATGTCCGAGTACGGAGGTCCGAGTTGAGCTTCGAAATAGTGCCGTTCGGATCACAACCACTGTGGCAGAGTCGGATCGGCCTCTCTGGAGGTTCTTGCGCATAGTTTTTTCGGTGTGTGTGACATAGGGTTACGACTGCGTCGGGGGCGCGGTCGAATGTCGACCCACGTCACGTCCACGAAGAGACGTGACGGTCTCCGAAGGAACATCATGGCGCACGAACTTCACCACTTCTCCATGGGAATGTGGGTCTTCTTCCTCGCGTGGCTGACCTCCATCTTGGGGTGTTACATCGGCCTGACCTGTGCTCGGCGGGCGAGGACGGCCATCTACCGCCAGGACAAAAGACGTTGGACCGCATTGGCGAGTGTCGCGATCGGCGGGGTCGGCGTCTGGCTGATGCACTTCACCGGCATGCTCGGTTTCGAGGTGCCGGGAGCAATCGTCCGCTACAACCTCGGGCTGACACTGCTGTCCGTTGTGCTCGCGGTGGGCGCCACCTGGTTCGGACTCACGGTCGTCGACGCCGACGAGCCGTGGATGCAGTGGCTGCCCGACGAGCTGCGGCTGCCGCTCGGCAGCCTGATCATGGGCCTCGCGGTGGGAGCGATGCACTACAGCGGCATGGCGGCGGTGCGTGTCGAGGGCACGCTCGAACAGTCGCTGCCCTACGTCCTTGCTTCGTTTGCTATCGGCATCGTTGCCTCCTTCACGGCCCTGTGGCTCAGCCTCAACGTGGATCGCCGTGCAGTACGATTCCCGGCCGCTGCGTTGATGGGCTGTGCGGTTGTGGCGTTGCACTACACGGGTATGGCGGGCGTGTCCGTGGTCATGGATCCGGTGGCGACGATGCCCGAGGGAATGGCCGCGATGACGTTGCTGTTCCCGGGCTTCGTGGTCGGCATCATTGTTCTGGCAGCCACGGTAGTCCTGCTGATGGCGGCCCCGAGCGACGAGGATCTGGAGCGCGAGTACGCGATCGCGGACTGGATGAACGACGTCCGGTAGGGGCGCTGGTTCGGAGAAAGTGCCTGTCCTTGGCGGCGGTAGCTGACCTGCACCTATAGACTCGGGTGGTTGCGAGACGTTCGTCGGGCCAGAGCTCGGATCGGACGTTCGAGCCGAGTAGAAGAAGGAGCTCATGACCGACACCACGTTGCCGCCGGAGGGTCCGGGGCACGACCGCATCGAGCCCGTCGACATTCAGCAGGAAATGCAGAACAGCTACATCGATTACGCGATGAGCGTGATCGTGGGCCGTGCCCTGCCCGATGTGCGTGACGGTCTGAAGCCTGTGCACCGACGCGTGTTGTACGCGATGTTCGACAACGGCTTCCGCCCCGACCGCGGCTACGTGAAGTCTGCGCGTGCGGTTGCCGAGACGATGGGCAACTATCACCCGCACGGCGACTCCTCGATCTACGACACGCTGGTGCGTCTCGCGCAGCCGTGGTCGATGCGATACCCGCTCGTGGACGGCCAGGGCAACTTCGGTTCCCGAGGCAATGACGGTGCGGCCGCCATGCGGTACACCGAGTGTCGCCTGACCCCGCTCGCGATGGAGATGTTGCGGGAAATCGACCATGAGACGGTCGATTTCCAGCCGAACTACGACGGTCGTACCCAAGAGCCGACGGTACTCCCCAGCCGTGTCCCCAACCTGTTGATCAACGGTTCGGGCGGTATCGCGGTCGGTATGGCGACCAACATCCCCCCGCACAACCTGCGTGAAATCGCTGCCGCGATCTACTGGGCGCTCGAGAACTTCGAGGCCGATGAAGAGGCCACGCTCGCGGCAGTCATGGAACACATCAAGGGCCCCGACTTCCCGACGTCGGGCCTGATCACCGGTTCGCAGGGTATCCATGACGCGTACACCACCGGTCGTGGTTCGGTGAAGATGCGCGGCGTCGTGGAGATCGAAGAGGACTCCAAGGGGCGATCGTTCATCGTCATCACCGAGTTGCCGTACATGGTCAACCCGGACAATCTCATCACGTCGATCGCGGAGCAGGTGCGCGACGCGAAGATCGCGGGTATCTCCGATATCCACGACGAGTCCTCCGACCGCATCGGCATGCGCATCGTCGTCACGGTCCGCCGCGACGCCGTTGCCAAGGTTGTGCTGAACAACCTGTACAAGCACACGCAGCTGCAGACGAGCTTCGGCTGCAACATGCTCTCGATCGTCGACGGGGTGCCGCGCACATTGCGCCTCGACCAGATGATCCGGCTGTATGTGAACCACCAGGTCGAGGTCATCGTCCGCCGGACGCGCTACCTGCTGCGGAAGGCAGAGGAACGTGCACACATCCTGCGCGGCCTGGTCAAGGCGCTCGACGCCCTCGACGAGGTCATCACCCTGATCCGTGCGTCGCAGACGGTCGACATCGCGCGCGCCGGACTGATGAATCTCCTCGATGTCGACGAGATCCAGGCCGATGCCATCCTGGCGATGCAGCTGCGACGTCTCGCTGCGCTCGAACGTCAGAAGATCGTCGACGACCTCTCCGAGATCGAACGCGAGATCGAAGACTACAAGGACATCCTCGCCAAGCCCGAGCGGCAGCGCGCGATCGTCCGCGAGGAACTCGAGGAGATCGTCGAGAAGTACGGCGATGACCGTCGCACCCGCATCGTTCCTGCAGACGGCGACGTGGCCGACGAGGACCTGATCGCCCGCGAGGACGTGGTGGTCACGATCACCGAGACCGGCTACGCCAAGCGCACCCGCACCGACCTGTACCGGTCGCAGAAGCGTGGCGGCAAGGGTGTCAAGGGTGCAGACCTCAAGCAGGACGACATCGTCAAGCACTTCTTCGTGACGTCGACGCACGACTGGCTGCTGTTCTTCACGACGAAGGGCCGCGTCTACCGCGCGAAGGCGTACGAGCTTCCCGAAGCGAACCGCACGGCTCGTGGTCAGCACGTGGCGAACCTGCTGGCATTCCAGCCGGACGAGCGGATCCAGGGCGTCATCAGGCTCAAGACGTACGAGGACGCGCCGTACCTGGTGCTCGCAACCCGCAACGGCCTGGTGAAGAAGTCGCGTCTGTCGGACTTCGATTCCAACCGGTCGGGCGGCATCGTCGCGATCAACTTGCGCGACGAGGACGAGTTGGTCGGCGCCGTGTTGTGCTCGTCCGAGGACGACTTGCTGCTCGTGTCGGAGCTGGGCCAGTCCATCCGTTTCTCGGCCACCGACGAGGCATTGCGTCCGATGGGTCGTGCGACGTCCGGCGTCCAGGGCATGCGGTTCAACGGCGAAGACAAGCTGTTGTCGCTCAATGTCGTCAAGGAGGGCACATACCTCCTGGTCGCGACGTCGGGCGGTTACGCGAAGCGCACGTCGATGGAGGACTACCCGGTCCAGGGCCGTGGCGGTAAGGGTGTTCTGACGATCCAGTACGACAAGCGACGTGGCACCCTGGTCGGTGCAGTGATCGTCGAGGACGACGATGAGTTGTACGCGATCACGTCCGGTGGCGGGGTCATTCGTACTGCTGCCAAGCAGGTGCGCAAGGCAGGCCGACAGACCAAGGGTGTGCGTTTGATGAACCTGGGTGACGGCGACATGTTGCTTGCGATTGCACGCAACGCCGACGAGCCCGAGGAGATCGACGCATCCGAATCGAAGGAGTCGTAAGTGAGTGCTCCCAAGGGACCGAACGGATCCGACCAGGGACCATCCGCCCGGAAGCCCGAGAATCGGAACGGGCGGGAGGTGGAGACCGAATCGAGCGGTCAGGGCACTGAGAAGAAGGCGCCCACGTCGTCGAACACTCAGTCGTCGAACACTCAGTCGTCGAACACTCAGTCGTCGAATGCGCGGCCGTCCGAGCAGGTAAAGCCTGCTGGGGACGCCGCGAAGCCGGACGCTCCGTCGGGGAAACCCGTCGAGAAGCCTGCTGCAGAGTCGAAGACCCCGGCCGCGCCGTCGGAGCCCGCCGCCGCGAATCAGGGCAAGGGCGCGAATCAAGGCAAGAGCGAGTCGGCTCCCGCCGCGGACCAGGCCATGCGGCCGGTGCAGCGTTCGAACCCGACGGCGCGTCCGTCGGGTCAGACTCCGCCGTGGCAGCGTGGACAGCAGCCGGCGACGAACAAGCAGGCGGCTGCGCCACAAGATCAGTCCCAGCAGAACACTCCGCAGACGAATCTCCCCGGGGTGGGCCCGGGCCTGGGGAAGACCGCGAAGCGCCCTTCCGGGGGCTCTCAGCGTCCCGCGACGGGGCCTCAGCCGGTCGTGGGTAAGCCCGCTGCTGCGAAGAGTAGCTCTGCTCCGACCCGACCCGTCGTCACCGGCACTGCGGCGTCCATGGCCGGGGGTGCGCAGGGGTCCGACCGTTCCGCGGCGAAGGCCAAGGCCGCGGTCATCGATGGACCGACACGTCACATCGAGCGTAAGGATCTGGCGAAGGACCTGCCGGATCTGTCGAGCGTCAAGCACCCGACGCCTGCTGCTCCGGTGGCGGTGGAAACTCCGCATGCGAGCCCGGTCGTCGTGGCGCCTGCTGCGGGTGACCCGCTCAGGGCGACCGTGCAGCTGCGACGCATCGACCCGTGGTCGATGCTCAAGGTGTCCGCGATCATCTCCCTGTCGCTGTTCTTCGTGTGGATGATCGCGGTGGGCCTGTTGTACGGCGTGCTCGCGGGTATGGGCGTATGGGATCGGTTGAACAGCGCCTTCACCGACCTCGTGTCGGAGTCGGGTAGTGACGGCCTTATCACAGTCGGTCAGGTGTTCGGCTACGCGACGGTGATCGGTTTGGCCAACATGGTGTTGATGACCGCGCTCGCGACGCTCGGTGCGTTCATCTACAACCTGTGCAGTGACCTCGTCAGTGGTGTTCAGGTCACTTTGGCAGATCCGGATTGACCTGCAGGAACGCTGCCCCATCGAGGCAATTTTGTTCTTCGAGTATCGGTGGGGTAGTGTTCCATCTCGGTTCGAGGGCCTATAGCTCAGGCGGTTAGAGCGCTTCGCTGATAACGAAGAGGTCGGAGGTTCAAGTCCTCCTAGGCCCACTCCCCGTGCCGAAAGGGCAGTCAGAATGAAGGTTCTCATCGTGGTGGGAACGGTCGTTCTGGCAGTCTTCGGAATCGCCCGGATGCTTCGGAGCGAGGATGAGTGGCACGCGGTACCCAGCCGGTAGTTCGGCATACGGGGCCTTAGCTCAGTTGGTAGAGCGCTGCCTTTGCAAGGCAGATGTCAGGAGTTCGAATCTCCTAGGCTCCACAGTTGAAGGGCGCTTCCGAGAAATCGGAAGCGCCCTTCACTCGTTTGTAACGAACCTTCCTCCGCTTCCCTGGGTTTCCGCAGGTTCAGAGCCAACGGAAACCCAAGAGACGGGAGGAAAGTTTCCGATCAGGACCGCAGCAGCCGGGCGATGGCGTCGGCTGCTTCTTTGATCTTCGCGTCCGCTTCCGGACCACCGGCGACGGCGGCGTCGACGACGCAGTGACTGATGTGGTCTTCGAGCAGGCCCATCGCGACGGCCTGCAGAGCTTTGGTCATCGCCGAGACCTGCGTGAGGATGTCGATGCAGTACTTCTCTTCTTCGACCATCTTCTGAAGTCCGCGGGCCTGGCCCTCGATGCGCTTGAGTCGCTTGAGATAGGCGTCCTTCTCGGTGATGTATCCGTGGCCTGCGTGCTCATGGCAGTCGGCCTCGGGGACCTCGGGTGGTGTGGCCGCGGGGGTGGGGGTGGCCATGGTGTCCTCCTGGCTGTCATGTGGCACTTCGTCGATTATGGCTCAGCGGAAACGGCGAAGTCGCAGGCTGTTGCTGACCACGAACACCGAGGAGAAGGCCATTGCGGCGCCCGCGATCATCGGGTTGAGCAGACCCATCGCCGCCAGCGGTAGTGCCGCGACGTTGTACGCGAAGGCCCAGAACAGGTTGCCCTTGATGGTGCCGAGGGTACGACGAGACAGACGGATCGCATCCGCTGCCGCCCGCAGATCGCCGCGGACGAGAGTCAGATCGCCGGCCTCGATCGCGACGTCGGTGCCGGTGCCCATCGCGAGCCCGAGATCGGCCTGAGCGAGTGCTGCGGCGTCGTTGATCCCGTCGCCGACCATCGCGACGACCTTGCCCTGATCCTGCAGGCGCTTGACGACCTCGACCTTCTCCGCAGGCAGAACTTCGGCGATCACCTCGTCGATTCCCACCTGCGCTGCGATGGCCGTCGCCGCAGCGGTGTTGTCGCCGGTGAGCATGATCGGTGTCAGGCCGAGTTCGCGCAACTGGTCGATCGCCTCGGCTGAGGTGGGTTTGACAACGTCGGCGACCACCAGCACTGCCCGCGGAGCACCGTCCCAGCCGATCGCGACGGCGGTTCTGCCGTCGGCCTCAGCGGCTGCCATGGCGTCGTCGAGGACGGTGGGCAGTGGCTGGGCGAAGTCGGCGAGCAGCCGCGTCCGTCCGATGAGTACCGCGTGGCCGTCCACAGTGCCCTGTACGCCGAGTCCGGCGATGTTGGTGAACTGTTCCGCGTTCGGCAGGGTGCCGACCTTCTCGCGGGCACCTTTGGCGATGGCCTGTGCGATGGGGTGTTCGGAGGAGTCCTCCAGAGCTCCTGCCAGACGCAGCACCTTGTCGGTGTCCTCGCCGTCGGCGACGATCACATCGACGAGGGTCATCTTTCCGGCGGTGATGGTGCCTGTCTTGTCGAGAACGACGGTGTCGATGCGTCGGGTCGATTCGAGGACCTCGGGGCCCTTGATCAGGATGCCGAGTTGTGCACCGCGACCGGTGCCGACCATCAGGGCGGTCGGTGTCGCCAATCCGAGCGCACAGGGGCAGGCGATGATCAGCACGGCGACGGCTGCGGTGAATGCAGCGGAGACCGAGCCGGTGGCGACGAGCCAGACCACGAGAGTGGCGATCGACAGGGCGATCACGATCGGGACGAAGACACCGGAGATCCTGTCGGCCAAACGTTGGGCCTGGGCTTTACCTGTTTGAGCGTCCTCGACGAGCCGTGCCATCCGGGAGAGTTGCGTGTCGGATCCGACGCGGGTGGCGCGAACGACTATCCGTCCACCCACGTTGACGGTGGCGCCGACGACCTGGTCGTCCGGACCCACCTCGACCGGCACCGATTCGCCGGTGAGCATCGAGGTGTCCACGGCGGAGGAGCCATCGACGACGACGCCGTCGGTGGCGATCTTCTCGCCGGGCCGGACCACGAACTCGTCGCCGACGGTCAATTCCCCGATCGTGATCCGCTGTTCGACACCGTTGCGGAGCACCGACACTTCCTTGGCGCCGACTTCGAGCAGTGCACGTAGCGCCGCTCCTGCGCGACGCTTGGAACGTGCTTCGAAATAGCGGCCGGCGAGGATGAAAGTGGTGACCCCGGCTGCCGCCTCGAGGTAGATGTTTCCTGCGCCGTCGGTGCGGGAGATGGTCAGTTCGAAGGGATGCGTCATGCCGGTCATCCCGGCTGTGCCCCAGAACAAGGCGTAGACCGACCAGCCGAGTGCGGCGAGGGTGCCGACCGAGACGAGGGTGTCCATGGTGGCGGCGCCGTGTCGTGCGTTGGTGAAGGCGGCCTTGTGGAACGGCCAAGCGCCCCATACGACGACCGGAGCGGCGAGGGTGAGCGAGAGCCACTGCCAGTTCGGGAACTGCAATGCCGGGATCATGGCCATGGCGATCACCGGCACGCTCAGCACCAGTGAGATCAGCAGGCGCTGCCGCAGTGCCGCTGTCGGATCCGGTTCCGCGACGGGCTCGGAGTCGGTGGTAGCGGGCGGTGCGGGGAGAGACGCGGTGTAACCGGCCTGCTCGACGGTCGCGACGAGGTCGGTGGGCGATACCTCTCCGACGTAATCGACGCGCGCCTTCTCGGTGGCGTAGTTGACCGTGGCTGTGACTCCGTCGAGCTTGTTCAGTTTGCGCTCGATCCGATTGGCGCAGGACGCGCAGGTCATACCGCCGATCTCGAGTTCGATCCGGCCGGCGGCCTGGTCGATGCCGGTGTTCACCATGTCCTCCTCGCTGGTGGTCGCTGGCGCAGTCGGTCAGCCGGCGATCGTGTAGCCGGCTTCGTCGACTGCTGCTGCGATTGCTGAGGTGTCGATCACGGTGTTCGATTCGATGTCGACGCGTCCGCTTTCGAGGTCGACGTTCACTCCGGTGACGCCGGGGATCTCGCCGATTTCTTCACGGACAGAGGAAACGCAGTGTCCGCAGGTCATGCCGGTCACCGTGATGGTGGTGGTGCTCATGTGTTCCTCTTCTCGATCGGTGCAGGTAGACGTTCCATCGACCAATGTACCTATACCCCCCACGGGTATCAATTGTCGATGGGGTGGACCACTCGGTGGCCGCGTGGGATCTTGGGGACGAGAAACTTCGAAGAAATTCTGCCGACGATGTCGAGACCGGCCGAACAGCTCCGTCCCAGGTGTGGATGCGGCCATAGGGGTTGCGCAGAACCGAGGAGACCACGATGGCGAAGTACCTGTTGCTCAAGCATTACCGCGGCGCACCCGAATCCGTGAACAGTGTCCCCATGGATCAGTGGACCCCGCAAGAGGTGGACGACCACGTGAAGTACATGAACGATTTCGCGGCGAAACTCGAAAAGACCGGTGAATTCGTCGACGGCCAGGCCCTCGCACCCGAAGGCACGTTCGTCCGATACGACGGTGAGGGACGCCCGCCGGTCACCGACGGACCCTTCGCGGAGACGAAGGACCTCATCGCCGGATGGATGGTGATCGACGTCGACTCCTATGAGCGCGCCGTGACGCTTGCCGGTGAGTTGTCGGCAGCCCCGGGTGCCGGCGGCAAGCCGATCCACGAGTGGCTCGAACTGCGGCCGTTCCTCACCGCACCGCCGACGATCACCGAGTGACGTGGACGAACAGCTGCTCAGGGAGCTGACACCCGCAGCGATCGGCGTCCTCGTGCATCGCGGAGTCGACTTCGAGACCGCCGAGGATGCCGTGCAGGAAGCACTCATCGAGGCGGTCCGGGCATGGCCGGACCGCCCACCCGCGGACCCGAAGGGGTGGCTGGTCGCGGTGTCGTGGCGCAAGTTCGTCGACGTGTATCGCTCCGAGACGGCGCGTAGGGATCGCGAGCAGCGAGTCGTGATCGAGCCGCCACCCGGCCCGACCGAGACGGCCGACGACACGCTGCATCTGTTCCTGCTGTGCGCCCATCCGTCCCTGACCCCGACGTCGGCCGTGGCACTCATGCTGCGCGCCGTCGGGGGTCTGACGACCAGGCAGATCGCATCGGCCTACCTCGTGCCGGAGAAGACGATGGCACAGCGGATCAGCCGGGCGAAGAGAACCGTCGCTGGTGTGCGGTTCGAATCGACGGGCAATCTCGCAACGGTGCGACGCGTCCTCTACCTGGTGTTCAACGAGGGCTACACAGGCGAGGTCGACCTGGCTGCCGAAGCGATTCGGCTCACTCGGCAGCTGGCGGGCACGAACGTCGACGAGGAGACCGCCGGGCTGCTGGCGTTGATGCTGTTGCACCACGCTCGTCGATCCGCTCGTACGCGTGCGGACGGGAGCCTGGTCCCGCTGGCCGAGCAGGATCGCTCCCGCTGGGACATCTCGCTCATCACCGAGGGCGTCGAGATTCTGCAGGCCGCGTTGGCCCGAGACCGGCTCGGCGAGTTCCAGGCCCAGGCCGCCATCGCGGCCCTGCACGCCGACGCGCTGCGGGTCGACGAAACCGACTGGGTGCAGATCGTCGGTTGGTACGACGAGTTGCTTCGCCTCACCGGAAGCCCGGTCGTCGAACTCAACCGTGCCGTCGCGATCGGTGAGGCCGACGGTCCTGCGGCAGGGCTCGCGGCCTTGGCCGCAGTAGATCCCGATCTGCCGCGACACCGCGCAGCCTCGGCGTATCTCCACGAGAAGGCAGGTGATCTCGCGGATGCCGCGCGGATGTATGCCGAAGCGGCTCGGTCGGCTTCCAATCTGGCAGAACGTCACCATCTCATGAGGCAAGCGGCGAGAGTGAGTCGGCTGATACCCGGGCCGGGTGCATGTTTCACGTGAAACGACGGCCCTGTACGACGCTTCGTAGTACCAGACGTACCATTGGGTCATGTTCACCGAACGCACGCTCGTGGCGCATACGCGCGGGTGTTTCGTCGGGGGTACTTCCGGTGCAGTCAGTATCGCCGCTCATGCAGCGGGCGGGGGAGCAACGCCCGGTCAGGGTTCTGTTGCCCTTCTCCTCGCGGCGGCAGTTGCGGTCGGGGCGACGGCGGCGGGAACTCGCCTTTCCGCGATCGCAGTCCTCACGGTAGGCCAAATTCTCGGCCACATCGCACTCGTTCTCGAGTCCGGGCACATACACGTGCCGAGCCTCGCCATGGTCGCCGCGCACATTGCGGCAGTGGGCGTCGCGGCTGTGCTGATCATCGGCGCAGAGCGCGGCTGCAGCATCGCGCTGGCAGCACTGCATCGTCTCGTCCCACGCGGTTACACCGCGCCGCCCGTGCGTTCGCGCGTCACACCGTGGGTCGAGCACCGTCCGCGCACACGTCGTGTGCTTCTCCCCGCCGCCGGGCTCGGCACGCGAGGTCCACCGGCTCTCGCGGCCTGACCTCGACCTCGTTCACGAGCCCCTCCCGGGATCGCTGCTGTGCGGCGATCGGCGTGGCCGCATGCCCGGAAGACAGTATGGAGAAAAACCCGATGATCAAGACTTTCAGAACACCACTTCTACTCACCGCCGCCGCCGTTCTCGTTGCGGGCTGCAGTACCGACAGCGACAACACGGTCACCGCAGACTCGCTCGTCGTCTCGTCCTCCTGGGCGAAGGCAGCCGACTCCGGCATGACCGCCGCGTTCGCGGAACTCGAGAACACCGGCGACGAAGACGTGCACATCGTGTCGGCAACGAGTCCCAGCGCGGGCAGCACCGAACTGCACGAGATGGTCGCGGTCGACGGCGGCGCCGTGATGATGCGGGAATCCGAATCCGGGTTCGTCGTCGAGGCCCGCAGTGTGCACAGCCTCGCACCCGGAGGCGACCACCTCATGCTCATGGATCTGACCGGACCGATCGTCCCCGGAGCCGACGTGAGCTTCACCCTCACCTTCGACGACGGTTCCACGAAGGACTTCACAGCCCAGGTGCGGGACTTCGCGGGTGCCCAGGAGGAATACGCGCCCGGGCACGGAGGTGGAGCCGGAGCCGATCACAGTGGCTGAGCTCAGTCGTCGTCGTCTGCTGGGTGGTGGCGCCGCGGTGCTGGGTGCGGTCGGTCTCGGTGCGGCGGGCGCGGGAGTCGCTGCTGCGACTCGGGAACCCGAGCGGATGGGAGCGAACACTGTCGACTGCCACGGTGTGCACCAGGCAGGGATCGATACCGCACCGCAGGCGTTTTCCTCGTTCGTCGCCTTCGACCTGAAACCGGATGTCGATCGTGTCGGGTTGATCGGGGTCATGAAGGTGTGGGCCGAGGACACACGTCGGCTCAGCCAGGGAATGCCGGCGCTGGGTGACACCGAACCCGAGCTGGCGGTGGATCCCGCGCGGCTCACCATCACCGTCGGCTACGGCAGCGCCGTGTTCGATACGGCAGATCTGGCCGCTGCACGACCGTCGTGGCTTCGGCCGCTACCGCTGTTCGACATCGACAGGCTCGAGGACCGTTGGTCGGGTGGCGACCTGTTGTTGCAGGTGTGTGGCGACGATCCGGTGACGGTGTCGCATGCGGTGCGCACGCTCACCAAGAGTGTGCGGTCGCGTGCGTCGGTGAGGTGGGTGCAACGAGGCTTCAGGCATGCCGTGGGCACCAGACCCGACGGGTTGACGATGCGCAACCTGATGGGCCAGGTCGACGGCACCGTCAATCCGCCACCGGCGACCCCGGACTTCGATCGTCAGGTATGGAATGTCGCTGAGCCGGCCTGGCTGACGGGTGGGACGTCACTCGTATTGCGTCGCATTCGCATGGAGCTCGACACGTGGGACGAGCTCGACCGTCCTGCCAAGGACCTCGTGATGGGTCGCAGGCAATCGGACGGTTCGCCTCTGACCGGCACCACCGAGCACGAGGATGCCGATTTCGAGGCGGTCGACGACCACGGGATCCCGGTGATTCCGCCGCAGTCGCACGTCGCTCGGGCTCGGCCGCGGAGCGCCGACGAACAGTTCCTCCGCCGCGCCTACAACTACGACGACGGCGACGGCTCAGGTCTGCTGTTCGCCGCGTATCAGGGTGACGTGGATCGGCAGTTCGTTCCCGTGCAGCAACGCCTTGCAGAGCACGACGCACTCAACATGTGGACCACCCCGGTCGGATCTGCCGTCTTCGTTATACCTCCTGGATATGGGTCCGATGGATATCCGGGGGATGTGCTCTTGGAGAACTGACCAAATGTGTGACGCCGGGCTCGGACGGGGTTAGCCTGATTGATGTGACCGGGGTAACACAGCAACGTCAGGGGTTTGCGTCGCTGAGGGAAGGTGGCCTCAACTGGGACGCCTTCCCTCTTCGGCTCTTCTCGAAGGGCAACGCCAAGTTCTGGGATCCTCACGACCTCGACTTCTCCCGCGACGCCGCGGATTGGGCAGACCTGAACTCCGAGCAACAGCGCAGCTCGACGTACCTCGTGGCGCAGTTCGTTGCCGGCGAGGAGGCGGTCACCCAGGACATCCAACCGTTCCTCCGGGCGATGGCGGCCGAAGGCAGGATCGGCGACGAGATGTATCTGACGCAGTTCTGCTTCGAGGAAGCCAAACACATGCAGGTGTTCCGGCTGTGGATGGACGAGGTGGGCCTCACGTCCGATCTGCATCCGTATGTGGCCGACAACCCCTACTACCGTCAGCTGTTCTACGAAGAACTACCGCACTGTCTGAAGGTGCTCGACTCCGATCCGTCACCCGCGAACCAGGTGCGGGCGAGCGTCACCTACAACCACGTGATCGAAGGAAGCCTCGCCCTCACCGGCTACTACGCCTGGCAGAAGGTGTGCACGACGCGGGGGATCCTGCCGGGCATGCAGGAACTGGTGCGGCGCATCGGCGACGACGAACGTCGTCACATGGCCTGGGGGACGTTCACGTGCCGGCGACACGTTGCGGCCGACGATTCGAACTGGAATGTCGTGCAGGAACGGATGAACGAGCTGCTTCCCATGGCACTGGGGATGATCGGGTGGGTCAACGACCAGTTCGACGAACAGCCCTACGGACTCGAGCCCGAGGAGTTCGTCGTCTATGCGGCCGATAGGGCGCAACGTCGCCTCGGGGCGATCGAATCCGCGCGTGGGCGGCCCGTTCAGGAGATCGACCTCGACTACACACCGGAGGTTCTCGAAGAGAAGTTCGGCGCCGAGGACGCGGCGGAACTCGCCTCGATCACCGGGACGGACACGGCCGAGTAGGCAGCGTCGAGTAATCAGCGTCGAATAGTCAGAGCATCAAGGCGAGCGCCAGAAGCACGAGGATCACTGCACCGATCCCGGCCAGCGCATACGTACGCGTCGACACCTTCGGATCGACGGGTGGCTCGGGGCCACTGGTGGTGCTCAGTGCTTTTTGATCCTCGCCCACCATTTCGGTTGCTGAGGAGCCTCCCGCCGACTCTCGGGCCGGAGGCGTGCCGGTGGTGGCAACAGCCACCGGTATGTCTGCCTCCGAGTCGGACTCGGCTTCGCGCATGCGCGCGAATCCTCCGGTGAGGACATCTGTCCGGTCGTACGACGGCGGCAGGCCGATGCGCGCCTTCTTTTCTCGTGCGGGTGTGAACCCGGTGGCAAGGATCGCGGCGCCGAGGGCAGCGGTCTGCTCGGGCCCCGGGCCGACGAGGCTCCGCACCATCAGTTTCGTCGAGAGGATGTTCGCGATCTCCTGAATGTGCGACCGGTCGCGTGCGATGAGTCCGTCGCCCATGACCACGACGGCATCGAGGTTGTGGGGCATCCACCCGAATGCGCCGAGCGCCGTCGCGAGTTGTGCAGCCGGGGACGGCGCACCCTTCGCAGCGACACGGAAGGCCTTTCCCGCAGGAACACCGGAGCGAACCAGTGTGACCGTGGATCCGGCGTCGTCCACGTGATAGACGCCGATGAGAAGGCCCGGAGTTTCGGAGATTTCCGATGCGTACCACGTTGCGGCGCCCTGGGCATCGGAGACGAGGTCGACGTGTCTCAGTTCGGCGTAGTCGAGGGCGGCGCGTAGCACCGAGACCTTCGTCGGATCCCAATGCGACGGGTATGTGGCGGTGTAGCCCGGGTCGGTGTCCCTGTCCATGCCTCCGAAGGTCGGAAGCGGATGACATTCGTTGAGGAGGCAGTGAACCGCGGTCGCCATGGCATCCTCGGCGCGGTAGACACGGCCGTCGCTCGCAGCAATTCCTCCGGGGTCGCCGACGCGCGACAGGAAGCCGGAAAGGGTGCGTGCCTCGTCGATCGCTCGGGTCGAACCGCCGAGCTGGGAGTTGCCGTCGTGGTCGATGTGCAGGACGGTGTCGCGTGCGATGACAACGGGATCCGGGGTGCCGGGTTCGTTGGATGCCACCACAGCTGTGGAGACAATCCTGCCTATCCGAAGCCCTACCCCGATTGCCATTCGAACCCTCCCTGTAACGATTTGCTTACATCATGCCCCCTTGTGCTTCCGGGAGGGCGTGGCACGCCGTATGGGCCACCGTAACCCGCGCATGCCCTGAATATCCGCTTTACACTCCAGCGATGACGCAGCAGGAGGGCGCATCGGAGTCCGGGTCGTTCAAGGAGATCGTCTATCGGCGCGCGGCCCATCCGGTCGGGCTCGCTGTCGCGCTGTTCTTCTTCGCCCAGTCGATGTCGCCGTCGCTGTTGCCGCGCGTGTGGTACCTGCAGGGCGTCGCGACCGGAATATCGATCGCTACCGGATACGGAATCGGATGCCTTGTCGCGTGGATTCTGCGCAGGTGCGGTGTGCGCCCACAGTGGACCGACACGACTCGGCGTCGCGGGTGGTGGCTGCTGGCCGTCACCGCGCTGGTGGTGATCCCGACCTTCCTTGTCCTCGGGTCGTGGTGGCAGCAGGTCGTTCGGGAACTGGTCGGCCTCGAACGGCTCGAACGCCTTCTGTATCTGCCGGTTCTGCTCGTCTCACTGGCGGTGGCGCTCCTGCTGATCGCCGTGGCACGTCTCCTGAGGTTCGAGGTGGTGTGGCTGTCCGCGATCTCTGCACGATTCCTACCTGACAGTGTCGCGAAAGTTGCCGCGACCATCGTCGTCGCACTGGTGCTCGTGGTGGTGTTCGATCGCGGTGTGTATCGGGGAATCCTTTCGGTCGCGGAGACGTCTGCCGCCGCATCGGATCACGGGACGGCAGAAGGGGTGAGCCGGCCGACGGCACCCGAGCGGTCCGGCTCACCCGACTCGCTCGAAGCGTGGGACACGCTGGGACGTGAAGGCCGCACCTTCGTTTCCGGTGGTCCGACCACCGATGAGATCACCGCTGCCACCGGAGAACCCGCGTTGACGCCGATTCGTGCGTATGTGGGCAAGGAGTCGGTCGGCACCGTCGAGGAAGGCGCAGAGAAGGTGGTCGCGGAGCTGGACCGGACAGGGGCGTTCGATCGGGCGGTGCTGGCGGTGGTGACCACGACCGGACGCGGTTGGGTCAACGAGAATGTCGCAGGTGCATTGGAATTCGTGAGTGGTGGTGATTCCGCGATTGCGGCGATGCAGTATTCGTTCCTGCCGAGTCCATTGGCCTTCCTGGCCGATCGCGAAACCCCCCAGGATGCCGGGCGCGCGTTGTTCGACGCGGTGTACACGAGGTGGGAGGAACTTCCCGAGGACACACGACCGAAACTCGTGGTTTTCGGAGAGAGTCTCGGATCATACGGTGGTCAAGCGGCTTTCGCGTCCGGCGAAGCGCTCGTTGCCATGACCGACGGTGCATTGCTCGTGGGCACACCGAATTTCGCGGAGCCGTGGGGGAGGATCACCGAGGGTCGCGACGAGGGTTCCCTCGAGCGTCTGCCGATCGTCGACGGCGGGCGGAACATCCGGTTCGCGTCCGTACCGGAGGATGCCGATCTTCCGGGCGAGTGGGAGTTTCCACGTGTGGTGTTCTGGCAGCATGCGAGCGACCCGATCACGTGGTGGTCGTTCGATCTGATTCTGCACGAGCCCGATTGGTTGCGTGAGCCGCTCGGCCCCGACGTGGACCCGGGGATGCGCTGGATACCGTTCGTGACGTTCTGGCAGGTGACCTTGGACATGGTCTTTTCTGCGGACGTACCCGACGGGCACGGTCATTCGTACGGGGTGGACGCGGCCGATCTGTGGGCAGAAATTCTCGTTCCGCAGGGATGGGGCAGTGACGACACCATACGGGTGCAGAATGCGCTCTCCGGCAGGTCACAGAACTCGGAGCTTGAACCTACTGCCGAGTAGATACGTGTTACATTGCGTACTGCCGTGATGGGCGGCACACTTTTTTGACAAAACGGAGGAATCGATGGCGGGTCGTACTGTGCGATGGGGGGTGTCAGCGGGACTCGTTTCTGCGGCGATGTTGGCAGGTCTGCTGGTCGGCCCGGCGACTGCGAATGCAGAAGGAGACTTCTACCAGCCTCCGGAGGTACTGACCGGAGCACCGGGCGACCTCATTCGTACCGAGTCTTCCGATCTCGCGATCCGCGTGCCCACGCCCGACGGCGTATTCCCCGCTCAGGGAACACGGCTGCTCTACCGCAGTAACGACGCCAACGGCGACGCGAACGCAGTGAGCGGAACCTACCTCGAACCTTCCATGGCGTGGAACGGGCCGGGTGAGCGACCGCTGATCGCGCTGGCACCCGGAACACAGGGCCAGGGCGACCAGTGCGCACCGTCCAAGGCTCTCAACCACGTGGTGCAGTACACGCCGCCACTCGATCTCTTCACCGAATACGAACTGATCTCGATCAACGCGATGCTGCTGCAGGGCATCGCCGTGGTGATCACCGACTACGACGGTCTGGGCACACCCGGGCACCACACGTACGTCAACCGCGCGGCCGAAGCCCACGCGGTGCTCGATTCCGTCCGCGCCGCCCAGAATCTGCCCGAGGCCTCCATCTCGGAAGACGGCCCGGTGGGACTCTTCGGCTACTCGCAGGGTGGTGGCGCTGTATCGGCTGCGGCCGAGCTGGCACCCAGCTACGCCCCCGAACTCGATCTGAAGGGTGCATACGCTGGTGCTCCGCCGGCAGACCTGGTCGCGACGCTCGATCAGATCGACGGCACCGCCCTCACGGGCGCCATCGGTTACACCACCAACGGTCTGGTGGAGGCCTACCCGAAGCTGGCGGACGTCATCGACGCCGAGATCAACGATCGTGGTCGCGAGATGCTCGCGGCGGTAGCGAATCAGTGCTTGCCCGAGACCCTGTTCCGTTTCGGTTTCCAGCAAACCAGCGACTACACGCGCACGGGCGAACCGCTCGGCGTGGTGATCGGGCGGATCCCGGAGGTCCAGGAGGCCATCGCAGAACAGCGAATCGGCTTGCGGGCGCCCCAGATTCCGGTCCTGGTGCAGCACGGCACTCAGGACGACACCGTGCCGTACGGCCAGGGTCGGCAGATGGCGTTGGATTGGTGCGCCCAGGGCGCTACGGTGCAGTTCTCCCCGAACAACACTCCGCCGATCCTTCCCGGATTCATCGTCAACCATGCGCTGCCCATGCTCGGTGGAATGCCCGAGGCCGTGGCGTACATGAATGATCGCTTCGCAGACAATCCCGCACCGTCGAACTGCGGGGCATTCTGATCCACCGATGACGTGATGTGATGCGGCCCGCGCTCCTCGAGCGCGGGCCGTTTCGTCGCCGTTTCAGGTCGGATTCGGCGACACACCGTAGCGCCGCGCGAGGTTCTCGTACGCCGATGCTCCCGGAGCCCATTCGGAGATCCACGGACCGGTACCTTCACTTTGATCGAGCACCCCGTTCTCGAGCCACGTGTAGCGACCCTCGAGCACACCGTGGGTGAGCGCGACGTCGGCGTCGTCGGTGTTGGTCCACAACCCGTCGAAGAGTGCCTCGACACGAATGCGCGCCTGGTCGCAGAACGTATCGGCCAGCACGAAGGCATCGTCGGCGCCGGGATGCCCGTCGGCGCGTTGCCGCTCGGCACGGACGCAGCACGCCGCCATCGCGAACAGTTCGGCACCGATGTCGACTATGCGTCCCAAGAAGTTCTGTCGCTTCTCGAGCCCGGCCTGCCAGCGGGCCATCCCGTAGAACGTCGACCGTGCGAGCTTCCGAGAGGAACGTTCCACGTACCTGAGATGGGCAGCCAAAGCACCGAATTCGGCGTAGGACTTCGGGAGCTGCCCCTTGCCGGTCACCAGCTTGGGGAGCCACTTGGCGTAGAAACCACTCGCCTTCGCTGCGGCCCTCGCCTTCGCTTCGACGGAAGCCTTGGGATCGGCGAGATCACCCGCGGCCTTCAAGTGCGCATCGACCGCTTCTCGCGCGACGAGCAGCCGCATGATCTCGCTCGACCCTTCGAAGATCCTGTTGATACGCAGATCACGCACCAATTGCTCTGTCGGCACGGCACGTTCGCCGCGCGCCGCAAGCGACTGCGCGGTCTCGTATCCGCGACCACCGCGGATCTGTACGAGCTCGTCGGCGATGATGCACGCCATTTCGCTGGACCACAGTTTCGCGAGCGCGGCCTCGATGCGGATGTCGTTGCGCTTCTCGTCGCACATCTGTCCGGAGAGCTCCACGACGGACTCGAGCGCGTAGGTCGTGGCGGCGATGAACGAGATCTTCGAGGCGACCGCAGCGTGTTCTCCGACGGGCCTGCCCCATTGGACTCGCGCCGACGACCACTCCCGCGCGATCTTCAGCGACCATTTGCCCGCGCCGGAGCACATGGCGGGAATGGCGAGACGCCCGGCGTTGAGTGTGGTCAGTGCGATCTTGAGCCCATCTCCTTCGCGCCCGATGAGGTTTCGCGCGGGGACCCGCACCTTGTGCATGCGTGTGACGCCGTTCTCGATGCCTTTCAACCCCATGAACGTGTTGCGGTGCTCCACTGTGATGCCCGGAGAATCTGCTTCGACGACGAACGCCGAGATCCCGCCCCGATGTGCCTTGTCACTGTGGCCGTCGATGCGGGGAACGCGTGCCATCACGACGAGCAGTTCGGCGACGACCCCGTTGGTGGTCCACAGTTTGACCCCGTCGAGCTCGTACGCGTCGCCGTCGTCGATCGGCGTTGCCGTCGATGCGAGTCGTGCGGGGTCGGAACCGACGTCGGGTTCGGTGAGCAGGAACGCCGAGATGGCGCCCTTCGCACATCGGGGGAGGTACTCGCGCTTCTGTTCGTCGGTCCCTGCGAGCATGAGCGGTTCGGGTACACCGATCGACTGATGGGCCGACAGTAGGGCGCCGATGCTCGGGTGCACGCTCGCCACCAGCGTCAATGCGCGGTTGTAGGCCACCTGGGAGAGCCCGAGTCCGCCGTACTCGGGCTTGATCTTCATGCCGAAGCACCCGAGGGCGGCGAGTCCGGCGACGTACTCGGAGGGGATCGCCGCGTCGCGTTCGATGACGCTGCCGTCGATGGTTCGGCACAGGTTCCGAAGCTTCGTCAAGAACTCTTCGGTGCGCGCGTCCTCATCGGGGGTGGGACGTGGGAACGGGTGGACGAGATCGAGGGTGAGCCGGCCGAGGAACAACTCTTTCGCGAACGAGGGCTTGTCCCAGTCGGTTTCGCGTGATTCTTCGGCGACTGCGCGTGCTTGTTCTTCGGTGACGTGTGCGGATCCGGTCATGATGCGCCTCCATCAGAGAGTGTCTACCCGCGAGTATCCGCCCTTCTGTGGTACTGGACACACCATTCGATGGATTCGATACCGACCGGTAACCCCGGCCGACCCGAACGTCCGGGGGACAGCCGAGGCCTCGCCATCGGCGACCGGTGACTCAGGCGCCCGCGGGCTCGTCGTCGCTGGGCACTGCCTGCACGCGCGGCGCCTCTGCCGCGACCGGCGGGAACGACGGGCGACGGGTGCGGTAGAACACGACACCACCGAGGACGACGGCGCCGAGAACGCTGGTGATGATCAGAGCTTTCCGTCCGCCACGCGACTTCGGGGCGCTCTTCTGCACAGCGGCCTTCTCGGCCCGAGCCTTCTCCGTGGCGGCCTTGATCAGCGGCGATACCTCTTCGCGCGCGCGCCGCGCGTGAGCGGCGAGTTCCTTGGATGCGTCGACACTCTTGCGAGCGACGACGAGACCGGCTGCCGCAGAGCCCTGAGCCAGTGCCACAGCACCGTCACCCGCGACACGGAGCGCACCACCGAGGTTGGTGGTGTCGTCGATCGGACGTACGAGGTTGCGGACGGACTCAGGAAGGGCGCTTTTCGAAACGGACTCGCTCACACTCGTCATGGCTCCACATTGCCACACCGGCCCATCCTCCCGGCAGAAGCGCGGGACGCGCATCACAGTAGGAAGGAGTGCCGCGCCGAACAACACAGGGATGGCAACATGGGGGTGTGACTTCACCCAAGCAGACAGCAACCGCCACGCTCCACACCAACCGTGGAGACATCGTCATCTCCCTGTTCGGTAACCACGCGCCGAAGACGGTCGAGAACTTCGTCGGCCTCGCCGACGGCTCGAAGGAGTACAAGACCCAGAACGCGAAGGGCGAGGCCACCGGCCCGTTCTACGACGGCGCGATCTTCCACCGCATCATCGACGGCTTCATGATCCAGGGCGGCGACCCGACCGGAACCGGTCGCGGTGGCCCGGGCTACCAGTTCGGCGACGAGTTCCATCCGGAACTGCAGTTCGACGGTCCGTATCTCCTCGCGATGGCGAACGCAGGCCCGGGTACCAACGGCTCGCAGTTCTTCATCACGCTCGGCGCGACCCCGCACCTGAACCGTCGCCACACCATCTTCGGCGAGGTCGTCGATGCGGAGTCGAAGAAGGTCGTCGACGCCATCGGCGGCACCGCAACCGATCGCGGCGACCGCCCGACCGACGACATCGTGATCAACAGCATCACCATCGCCTGAGCCAGAAATACCGTCTGAACAGTCTGAGAGAGAACACATGACGAACCCCGGCTGGGGCGAGGCGGCCGAGGGGGGCGGCCCCGCGTCCCAGCCGCGGTGCGTCCGCCACCCCGACCGCCCCACACTGCTCGCGTGCACGCGGTGCGGCCGCCCTTTCTGCCCAGACTGCCTGCGCCCCGCATCGGTGGGGCATCAGTGCGTCGAGTGTGTCGCGACTGCGCAACGCTCCGCACCGCAGGCCCGCACCGTCGCCGGTGCGCCCGTACGCACCGACCGGCCGACCCCGCTGGTCACCTACATCCTCATCGCGCTCAACGTCGCGATCTTCGGGATCACCGCCGCGCAGTCCGGCAGCGTGATGAACAACGAGCAGTCGTCACGCCTGTTCCTCGACTGGGCGCTGTGGCCGCCCATGATCGCTGCCGACGGCGACTACATCCGGGTGCTCGGCAGCGGCTTCCTGCACTACGGCCTGATACACCTCGCGGTCAACATGTTCGCGCTGTGGATCATCGGCCGCGACACCGAGTTGGTGCTCGGCCGGGCCCGCTATCTCGCGGTGTATGCGGTGTCGATCGTCGGCGGTTCCGCCGCCGTGATGTTCCTGCAGCCCGATGCGGTCACCGTCGGAGCGTCGGGCGCCGTCTTCGGTCTGCTCGGCGCGCAGGCCGTCATCCTGCTGCGGTTGCGTCGTAGCCCCGCGCCCGTCCTCGCCGTGGTCGCGCTCAACGTCTTCATCAGCATCACCATCCCCGGCATCTCCCTGTGGGGACACCTCGGCGGGCTGGTCGCGGGTGCCGCGTCGACGGCCGCCCTGCTCTACGCGCCGCAGTATCTCGGCGCAGGCACCGACCGGAACAAGATCGTCCGCACGGGATGGATCGCGCTCGGCGCAACGGCGGTGGTGTGGCTCGTACTGGTGGTGCTCGCCGTGCTACGCCTGCGCTCTCAGTTGGGTGTGTGATCGGGCGCCAGACCATGCACCGCGAGTGCGTCGTACACGTCGCGCGGATCGGTGCCGAGATCCCAGCGGCCGAAGATCATCAGTCGTTCGTCGCCGGTATCCGGATTGATCGTGTCGATTTCGAGCATCGGAACCCGCCGCCCGAGGCGCGGGTATTCGACGATGCGCACCCGGTGCAACTGCGTGCGCGGGTATTCGCGACGACCGGTGAGCCGGGTGGTCGCGATTCCGGATGCCGATCCGTCGGCGTCGCCGAGTACTGCGAGGCGAGGACGTTGACGGGAAGCCGACAATGCCATCGAAAGAACGAGTAGCGCAGCGAATCCGATCAGGACCCGGCCCACCGCGTCGGGAACCGCGAACACCGCGGCCACCGCAAGGACGACTCCGCCGACCGCGAGAGCCGCGATCGCGGCGGGCGGCGTCGCCCATTCGAGTGAAGATCGCTCGGTCATGCCGCTACTTCCGCACAGTTGTGCACAGGTTTCTCCACAGGTGGGGATGAATCACACGTGTGTAATCCGCTGCGCAGGAGTCCGTCACCGCCACTTCATCGTCATGATCAGACCAGCCACCATGAAGCCGAATCCGATGAGGAAGTTGTACGCACCGAGGCTGTTCATGAAGGGAATCTGCTCTGCGGCGAGGTAGTACACGATCAGCCACAGCAAGCCGATGATCATCAGGCCGAGCATCACGGCGACGAAGATGCTGCCCGATGGCGCGGCCTTCACCTTCACCGGTGTGCGGCTGACCGACCTTTCGACCGCGTCGTCCTTCTTCTTCCTGACCTTCGACTTGGGCATGGTGTCCTCGCTTGTACGACTCCGCCTCCTGCAGGCCGGCAGAGTAGGTTGGGCATCTACCTGTGCTGTACACGCTAACGCAGTGGCCGAAATGGAGGTTCGACGTGTCGGACGGTCGGCTGCGCGCTCTGGTCTGGGGCTCTGCGACCCTCGTCGTGTGTCTGGTGGCGGGGCTGCTGCTCGGCACCACCCGTGGGGTCTCCGACGGCACCGAACTACGCGCGAGTGATTCGCAGCGCCTGTCCGACCTCGTGCGCGTGGCGCAGACCGAAGCGGACGACCTCGCCGCCACCCGCGACACGCTGGCCACGCAGGTCGCGCAGATTCAGAGTGGTGCCGCCACCGACGACGACGAGGTCGCCGCCGTGCTCGAGCAGCTCGCTGCGCTCGAAGATCCGGCGGGCCTGACCGAACGACAGGGTGCCGGCGTCACCGTCACGTTGACCGATGCACCGCGCAACGCCGACGGCCGGTATCCGGCCGACGCCTCGCCCGACGACCTCGTCGTGCACCAGCAGGATGTACAGAGCGTGCTCAACGCGATGTGGGCGGGTGGCGCCGAAGCCATCTCGATGCAGGACCAGCGGATCGTCGCGACGTCGGCACCCCGCTGTATCGGCAACACCCTGTTACTGCACGGCCGCACCTATTCGCCGCCGTACGTCATCACGGCGCTGGGAGATCCGGCAAAGATCGCGACGTCACTCGACGCCGAACCCGGAGTGCGTATCTACAAGCAGTACTCCACGCGCTACGGTCTGGGATTCACGCAGCACGCCGGTTCCGAGCTCACCGTCCCCGCCTACACCGGTGGAGCCTCGGCACGGTAACCCGGTGAGTACTCTTCTCACCATGCGCATTCTCGTCGTCGACAACTACGACAGCTTCGTGTTCAACCTCGTGCAGTACCTCGGTCAGCTCGGGACCCGGGCAGAAGTGTGGCGCAACGACAACGAGAGGCTGACAGCGCCCGGTGCACTCGAGACGATCGTCGAGGAATTCGACGGCATCCTGCTCAGTCCCGGCCCCGGCACCCCCGAACGCGCAGGTGTCAGCATCGATCTCGTCAAGGCTTGCGCCGCCTCACGCACACCGTTGCTCGGCGTGTGTCTCGGCCACCAGTCGATCGGTGTCGCATTCGGTGGAACCGTCGATCGTGCCCCGGAACTCCGGCACGGCAAGACCAGCCTCGTGCACCACGACGGCACCGGAGTCCTTGCCGGTCTACCCGACCCGTTCACCGCGACCCGCTATCACTCACTGACCGTGCTCCCGGAGACGATGCCCGACGAACTCGTCGCCACCGGACAGACCGACAGCGGTGTGATCATGGCGCTGCGGCACGCGGAACTTCCTATCCACGGTGTGCAGTTCCATCCCGAATCGGTGCTCACCCAGAGCGGTCATCGCATGCTGGCGAACTGGCTCGCGGTGTGCGGCCGGGCGCCGGAGGAAACGCTCGTCGCTCAGCTCGAAGCCGACATGGCCCGGGCGCTCGACGGCGGCGCCGCCTGACGTCGCCGCGACCAAGCCTCGGTTTCCATAAGACGAAGGAGCTCGGCCCCATGATGGGTCCGAGCTCCTTCGTGTAGCGAGATGACTCTACCGGATTCCCAGGACTCCGACGCCGACACTCACGGTGTCGGACTTGGAGATCTCCGAACCGGGCGGCTGCTGCTGGGTGATGATCGTGCCCACGAGACCGGCATCGAGCGTGGCCTCACGGGTCTGCACGAGCTGAGCAGCCGAGCCTGTCCAGCCGGCCGCACGCAGCGCCGACAGGGCCTGCGACACCGAGCGATTGGTCAGCACGGGCATTTCGATCCGGTCGCCGTTGGACACCTGGATCGTGACGGTGCCGCCCTGATCGGTCGTGGCGCCGCCGGCCGGGCTCGTGGACACCACGGTGCCTGCCGCCTCGCTCGACTCGACCTGTTCGACGACGACCTCGAATCCTGCGCCCTCGATGTTGCCGCGGGCAATTTCCTGAGCCTGGCCGACGACGTTCGGCACACGAACCTGTTCCGGTCCGGAGCCGAGCGTGATGGTCACGGCAGAGGCACGATCGATGTTCGCGCCGGCCGACGGGTTCTGATCGACGACGGTGTCGATCTCGTCTTCGTCGGACGGTGCTCGCAGCACGTTCGGGTCGAGGAGCAGACCGACCGAGTCGAGTTGCTGGGCCGCCTTCTCCTGCGAGAGTCCGTCGAGCCGCGGGATCTGCACCTGTTCGGGCCCGCTCGACACCTCGAGGGTGACCGTCGAGCCTTCGTCGGCCTGGCTACCCGGCACCGGTCGTGTGTTGACCACGTTGCCCTCGGCCACCACCGAGTCGGGTTTCTCCTGGAGAGACACCCGGAATCCACTCTCCTGGAGCTGACTCTCGGCCTCGCTCGCCGCGAGGTTACGGACGTCGGGAACGGCCACCTGCGCCGTGGTGGAACCCGGCCCCAACGACCACAGGAACACGCCGACGATGCCCACGACGATCACAGCCGCAAGCCCGAACAGAACCTTGCGTAGCACCGAGCCGCCGCCGCCTTCGTCGACGGTACTGCCCGCACCGCCGGTTGCGGCAGCGGGCCGGTAGTGCCGGCCCGTGTTCTGATCGACCGAGTCGATCAGGGTGGTGCGGTCTTCGTCGGACATGACCATCGGTGCGCTGGGGCGCTGCCCGCTGAGGACCCGGATCAGGTCGCTGCGCATCTCCGCCGCGGACTGGTACCGGTTGGCGGGGTTCTTCGCCATTGCCTTCAGGATCACCGAATCCAGTTCGGCAGGAACCTGCTGATTCACCGACGACGGCAACGGCGGGTCTTCGCGAACATGCTGGTAGGCAACCGCAACCGGTGAATCACCCTTGAACGGGGGCTCGCCGGTCATGATTTCGAACAGCACGCAGCCCACCGAGTACACATCGGAGCGCGCATCCACCTGCTCGCCTCGCGCCTGCTCGGGCGACAGGTACTGCGCGGTGCCGATCACAGCGGCGGTCTGGGTCATCGGGCTCGCCGCGTCGGCGATCGCGCGGGCGATGCCGAAGTCCATGACCTTGACCGCGCCGGCCTTGTTGATCATGACGTTGGCGGGTTTGACGTCGCGGTGCACGATGCCGTTGCGGTGACTGAAGTCGAGCGCCGCGCACACGTCGGCGATGACCTCCATCGCTCGCTTCGGCGGCATCGGTCCCTCGCCGCGCACGATGTCGCGCAACGTGTCGCCCTCGACACACTCCATGACGATGTACGGAATCGGTCCGGCTTCCGTTTCGGCTTCACCGGTGTCGTACACGGCGACGATCGCCGGGTGGTTCAGTGCTGCCGCGTTCTGGGCCTCGCGACGGAACCTCAGGTAGAACGTAGGATCCCGCGCGAGGTCGGCGCGCAGAACCTTGATCGCCACGTCACGGCCGAGCCTCAGATCCCGTGCTAGATGCACCTCGGACATGCCACCGAAGCCGAGGATCTCACCCAGCTCGTAGCGTGAGGAGAGCTTGCGCGGTGTGGTCATGACGTTCCTTGGTTGTCCGTCGGTGCGTTGTTCGTACCGTTGCTGGCTGAGGGGTCTTCGCCTCCCGTACCTCCGTCGCCGTCTTCGCCACCTGAAGCGTCGCCCGGAGGCTCCTCCCCTTCGACGGGTTGCGTCGTGGTGGCGGTCGTGGTTGTGGGTGTCGCGGTGGTCGTGGTGGGAGCCTGTGTCGTGGTCGGCGTCGGAACCTCGACCGTGGTGGTCGGTTCGACCGTCGGAACCTCGACCGTGGTCGTCGGCTCGAACGTCGGCGGTTCCGTCGGGACCGGGAGCGGAGCTGTCCACTCCGACGTCGTCGTGGACTGCGGTGGACGTGTCGTCGTGGTGGGCTGCTGCGTCGTCGTGGTGATCTGCGTGGTCGGCGACGGCCCGGTGTCAGGATCGTCCTCGTCATTGCTGGTCAGGACGATGAACAGGGTGACGACTGCAAGCAGGATCGCGACGCCCGCGGCCCAGGCGAGGGCCGTGGGGCTCGGCGTCTTCCGGCCGCCGTCGCCTCCACCCGCGGGGGCAACTGCGCCCGCAGCACCGTAGGGCGGCGGGCCGGACATCGGTGGTTGAGACGCCCCGGTGTACGGCCCCTGCGTGTATGCGGTGGGCGCGTACTGCTGCGTCTGTTGAGTCTGCGGCTTCCCCGACTGCATCGGCACCGTCGTGGTCGCTCCCGGTACGCCGGGAGGCAGCACCCGGGTCGCGCTCGTCACCGGCGGCACATTGCCGGGTGGAGGAGCAGGCCGGCCCGACCGCACGGCCGACACGGCATCGGCGAACTCGCCGCCACTCGAGTACCGGTACTTCGGGTCCTTCGTCATCGCGATGTCGATGAGGTCGTGGACCTCGGGGGGGAGGTCGGCGGGCAGCGGTGCAGGAGTCTCCTGCACATGTTTCATTGCGACCGTGACGACGCTTTCCCCGAGGAAGGGCCGTCGACCGGACAACACCTCGTATCCGACGGCACCGAGCGAATACACGTCGCTCGCCGAGGTCGCTTCCTGGCCGAGTGCCTGCTCCGGCGCGATGTACTGCGCTGTGCCCATGACCATGCCGGTGCGCGTGACCGGTGACGCATCCACGGCCTTCGCGATGCCGAAGTCGGTGATCTTCACCTGACCGGTCGGGGTGATCATGATGTTGCCGGGCTTGACGTCGCGGTGCACGACACCTGCGTTGTGCGCCGCCTGGAGCGCGCGGCCCGTCTGCTCGAGCATGTCGAGGGCCTGTGGCAACGACAACCGGCCCACACGCGAGAGAACCGCGTTGAGCGGTTCGCCGTGCACGAGCTCCATCACGAGGTAGGCGACGGACTGCCCTTCCTCGTCGGTCGTCTCGCCGTAGTCGAACACCCCGGCGATGCCAGGGTGGTTGAGTTGCGCCGTGGTGCGCGCCTCGAACCGGAAACGGGTCAGGAAGTCCTGGTCGTGGGACAGCTCAGCTTTCAGTACCTTGACCGCGACACGACGGTCGAGCCGTGTGTCGAGACCTTCCCAGACCTGCCCCATACCACCGGTGGCGATGAGCCGCGTGAGGTGATAGCGGTCGGCGACCATGGCACCGCTGTACAAAGCCATGTCAGCCTCCCTGTATTCCGGCCGAGATCACGGCCCGTCCGATAGGTGCAGCCACCGAGCCGCCCGTCGCGGCGAGGGAGCGGTCGCCGCCGTTCTCCACGATCACTGCCACCGCCACCGTGGGCTGTTGTGCGGGCGCGAACCCGATATACAGCGTGTGGGGCGGGGTGTTGCGCGGGTCGCTGCCGTGCTCGGCGGTGCCGGTCTTCGACGCGATCTGAACACCGGGGATTGCACCCTGTCCACCCGACCATTCTTCGGAGCCGATCATCAGATCGGTCAGTGTTGCCGCGACCGACGGGTCGATGGCCTGCCCGAGGGATTCGGGCTTGGTTTCCTCGAGGAGCGCCAGATCAGGCCCCTCGAGACGTTCGACGAGGTACGGCTTCATGCGCACACCGCCGTTGGCGACGGTCGCGGCGATGATCGCGTTCTCGAGTGGAGTCAACGCAACGTCGCGCTGACCGATGGTGGACTGTCCGAGCGCGGCGCCGTCCGGGATCGGCCCGACGGTGCTCTCCGCGACCGGAAGGGGGATGTCCATGGTCTCTCCGACACCGAGCGCCTCCGCCTGATCGATGAGAGCCTCACGACCCGTGTCGATGCCCATCTCGACGAACGCGGTGTTGCACGAGCGTGCGAATGCCTCGCGCAGGGTCACTGTGGGTGCGCCGCCGCATGCAGCGCCGCCGTAGTTTTCCAGCGTCGTCGTCGTGTCGGGGAGTGTGATGTTCGGGGCAGCGGTGAACTGGTCGTCGGGGGTGACGCCGGCGTCGAGCGCCGCGGCGGTCGTGACCACCTTGAACGTCGACCCAGGCGGGTAGGTTTGGGAGATTGCCCGATTGAGCATCGGCTTGTCCGGGTCGGCGTTCAGCTCGTCCCATGCCGCCGACGTCGCCGCGCCGTCGTGGCCCGACAACCGGTTCGGGTCGTAGCTCGGCGTGCTCACCATCGTGAGGATCCGGCCAGTCGCCGGTTCGATGGCCACTACCGACCCAGTGTACCCCTTGGAGGTCAGTTCGTCGTACGCGACCTGCTGCATGGCCGGATCGATCGTCGAGACCACATTGCCGCCGCGCGGGTTGCGCCCCGACACGAGGTCGAACAAGCGGCGTCCGAAGAGCAGGTTGTCGGAGCCGTTGAGCAGTTCGTCCTCGCTGCGTTCGAGGCCGGTGCTGCCGTACTGCATCGAGTAGAACCCGGTGACCGGCGCGTAGGCGAGCGGACTCATCGGCTGCGCGGGCGTCGCGGGGTACTGACGCAGGTACTTGTAGCGGCTGTCGGTGGGAATCGACACGGCCAGCGCTTGCCCGGCCGCCGAGATCTGGCCGCGCTGACGCGAATACTCGTCGATGAGCACGCGCGAGTTGCGCGGGTCGGTGCGCAGGTCGTCTGCCTTGATGACCTGGACGTACGTGGCGTTGGCAAGCAGCGCGACGACCATGAACATCACGGCCATCGCGACCTTGCGGAGCGGAGTGTTCATTCGCGCCCCATCATTTCCGTTTGCGCTTCCGCGATGGGAGTCACCGGTTTCTTCCGCGGCTGCGCGGGTTCGCGCGCGGCATGCGAGATCTTCATGAGCAGAGCGAGCAGCAGGTAGTTCGCGAGCAGTGACGACCCGCCATACGAGACGAACGGTGTGGTCAGGCCCGTGAGAGGAATCAGTTTCGTGACACCACCGACGACGACGAACAATTGGACAGCGAGCGTGAACGACAGACCGGCGGCGAGCAGTTTGCCGAAGCTGTCGCGCACCGCGAGGGCGGTGCGTAATCCGCGGATGACGAGGATCAGGAACAGTAGCAGGATCGCGGCGAGCCCGATCAGGCCCAGCTCCTCACCGATCGTGGCGATGATGAAGTCGGTCTTCGCGAACGGTACCTGCGCCGGCCGTCCGCTACCGAGGCCGGTGCCCGCGACACCACCGGTGGCAAGGCCGAACAGCGACTGCGAAATCTGATAGCCCGTGTTGCTGTAGTCGGCGAGCGGGTCGGCCCACGTCTGGACACGAACCCGGACGTGACCGAACATCTGGTACGCGAACACGAAGCCGACGGCGAGCAGGGAGAACCCGATGACCAGCCACCCCACCCGTTCCGTCGCGATGTAGAGCATCACGAGGACGGTGGTGAACAGCAGCAGCGATGTACCGAGGTCCTTCTCGAACACCATGACGCCGATGGAGATGACCCACGCGGCGAGGATGGGGCCGAGGTCGCGTGCGCGGGGGAAGTCCATGCCGAGGAAATGCTTGCCTGCCGTGGTGAACAGGTCGCGCTTCGCCACGAGCACGGACGCGAAGAAGATGATGAGCAGGATCTTGGCGAACTCACCCGGCTGGATGCTGAAACCGGGGAGCTTGATCCAGATTTTCGCACCGTTGACCTCGGAGAACTGCGATGGCAGCAACGCCGGGATGGCGAGCGCGATCAACCCGATCAGTCCGAGGGTGTAGCTGAAGCGGGCAAGCAGTCGGTAGTCGTGCAGGAAGACGAGGACAGCGATGAACAAGGCGATGCCGAACGCAGTCCACAGGATCTGCTGGTTGGCGTCGGGTGACGGTGCCGACAGACCCATATAGCGGGCGTTCTCCTGGTCGGCGAGGTCGAGCCGATGGATCAGCACGAGGCCGAGGCCGTTGAGCAACGCGACGATCGGCAGCAGCAGCGGGTCGGCGTACTTGGCGTACCTCCTCACCGCCAGATGCGCGACGAGGAACAGCCCGGCGTACGCCAGCCCGTACTTCGCGAGGTCCATCGTGAGCGCCTGCTCGAGCGAGGCCTCGACGAGCATCATCGACACCGTCGTGATGCCGATCGCGACGAGCAGCAGTCCCAGTTCGGTGTTGCGCTTCGTGGATTGAGCAGGGGCCGGAGCGAAACCACCGGGGGGACTCGGAAAAGCCCCCGCGCCATGGGTCACCGACATCAGGCGCCCACCCTGCAGTTCTGGCCGGGGACCTGGGGTACGGGCGCCGGCTCCGGTGCCGCAATCGTTTCGGGTTCACCGTCTCTGGGCGCGGGCTCATTCGGCGCGGGCTCATTCGGCGCGGGTGGCTCCGAGCCAGGTTCGGCGGGCGGAGCAGGAACTTCACCGGGCACCGGTTCGCCGGGCGCAGGCGGTGGAGGCGCAGGCGTGGTAGGCGGCGCCGGTTCAGGCTCCTCCACCTTGCACACCGGAAGCAGGTCCTGGACGGCGAGGCGTTCCATCTGCACGCTCGCCTCGTCGAGCGACCCGGACGGAAGCCCGGCACGAACCTGTTCGCGTGCGGCGGGCTGAAGGTCGTCGACCATCATCACGCGGCACTGGGCGTCGCCCGGATCGACGAGGGTGAGCTCGCCGTCGTCGGCGACACATCCGATGCGTGCCGGTTCCTGTAGCGAGTAGCCGAACACGTTGCCGGGGAGTCCGCGCAGCACCGTGACACGGGCGTCGTCGGCACTGACGTAGTAGTTGTTCTGGATCATCTGCCTGCCGAAGAATCCACCGGTGGCGATCAGGCCGAGCACGACGATCGCGATCAGCGGCGCCCACCAGCGGCTACGACGCTTCTTGGGTTCTTCGGGGGCCTTGTTGATGACGCGTTTAGGGGTGGCGCGGGGCGGTCGCATCGCGGCGGCGCGACCGGCGGCGGTGTTCGGGCGCGGAGCATCGTCGTCGTCTTCACCGGACGCTGCTCCGGCGACGATCGGGTTGCTCTGCCCGTAATCGAGGTCGATGACGTCGGCGACGACCACGGTGATGTTGTCGGGGCCGCCGCTGCGCAACGCAAGCTCGATGAGCCGGTCGGCGCACTCGTCGTGGCCGCCCTCGCCCAAGGTGTTGGCGATCGTCTCGTCGCTCACCACATCGGACAGGCCGTCGGAACAGATCAGGTAGCGATCCCCGGCGCGCGCTTCACGCACCGTCAGCGTCGGCTCCACCTCGGCGCCGGTGAGCGCACGCATGATCAGCGAACGCTGCGGATGCGTGTGGGCCTGTTCCGCGGTGATGCGGCCTTCGTCGACGAGAGACTGCACGAACGTGTCGTCGCGGGTGATCTGGGTGAGCTGGTTATCGCGCAGCAGGTAGGCACGCGAGTCGCCGATATGGGCCAAACCCAGCTTGCTTCCGGCGAAGAGGATGGCCGTGAGGGTGGTGCCCATGCCGTCGAGTTCGGGTTCTTCCTCGACCTGATCGGCGATCGCGGCATTACCTTCACGCACCGCGTCGTCGAGTTTGCCGAGGAGGTCTCCACCCGGCTCGTCGTCGTCGAGATGCGCGAGCGCGGCGATCATCAGTTGCGAGGCGACCTCGCCGGCGGCGTGGCCACCCATCCCGTCGGCCAGGGCAAGCAATCTCGCACCGGCGTAGACGGAGTCTTCGTTGTTGGAGCGAACGAGGCCGCGGTCGCTGCGGGCGGCATAGCGCAGTACAAGTGTCACGGGCGGAGCTCGATCACAGTCTTACCCACGCGCACGGGAGTGCCCAGGGGTACACGGACAGCGGTGGTGACTTTCGCTCGGTCCAAGTACGTTCCGTTCGTCGAGCCGAGGTCTTCGACATACCAGTCGGAGCCGCGCGGAGACAGCCGCGCGTGCCGAGTGGACGCGTAGTCATCGGTGAGTACGAGCGTCGAATCGTCGGCCCGACCGATCATCACCGGTTGCGTGCTGAGGGTGATCCGGGTGCCTGCGAGTGCGCCCTGGGTCACGACCAGATACTTCGCGGTCTTGTTGCGGCCGAGCGACGGTAATACCGACTGCTTGGGGGAGTAACGCGGTAGTGGTCGCGCGGAACCGGCGTAGATGTCGGAGCGCAATGCACGCAGCACTGCCCAGACGAACAGCCACAACAGCAGAAGGAAACCTGCCCGGCTCAGCTGCAGAATCAGCCCCTGCACGGCATGTCCTCCTTCGGCATGTGCGACCGGTTCGCGGTCGTCCGGTTCGGTGCGGTCACTCACAATACGGACATGGACCGACTCCATGCAGAATCAGATCCGCAGCTCGCGCGTCGGACGAGTTCTGCGGATCCGGGGAGCCGGTTTTCCCCCTGGTCAGAGGATGCGAACCAGGATTTCCGAGTGGCCTGCGCGGATCACATCACCGTCGGCGAGCTGCCAGTCCTGCACCGAAGCACTGTTCACCGTAGTGCCATTGGTGGAGCCGAGATCGGAGAGCATCGCGACCTGTCCGTCCCAGCGGATGTCGATGTGGCGGCGGGAGACACCCGTGTCGGGGAGACGGAACTGGGCGTCCTGTCCGCGACCGATGATGTTGCTGCCTTCGCGAAGCTGGTAGTAGCGGCCGCTGCCGTCTTCGAGCTGAAGCGTTGCCGTCAGAACACGTCCGGCTGCGGCCGGGGGCTGCTGGTAGCCGCCACCCGCGTATGCCTGCTGCTGTTGGTAGCCCGGGTCGGCCTGCTGGTAGCCGGGGTCTGCATAACCCTGATCGGCGTAGCCCTGCTGGCCGTATGCCTGCTGCTGGTAGCCGGGATCTGCGTAACCCTGATCGGCGTAGCCCTGGTCGTAGCCGGCGCCTGCTGCGCCTGCCGCACCTGCGGCGTAGCCCTGCTGGCCCTGGTAGCCGGGGTCTGCATAGCCTTGGTCGGCGTAACCCTGCTGGCCGTAATCCTGGCTGTAGGCCTGCTGGCCGTAAGCCTGATCGCCCTGCTGGCCGTAAGCCTGATCGGGCTGCTGGCCGTAGGCCTGGTCTTGCTGGTAGCCGCCTTGGTCGGGCTGCTGGTAACCCTGGGCACCGCCGTAACCCTGCTGGTCGTAGCCCTGCGGCTGGTAACCCTGCTGGTCGTAGCTCTGCTGGTCGTAGCCCTGCGGTTGGTAACCCTGCTGGTCGTAGCCGCCGCCCTGATCGTCGTACCCGCCGCCTTGGGGGGCGTAACCGCCGTTGTAGCCCTGTGCGTAGCGCTGATCCTGGCCGCCGTGCGCGTGACCGTTTCGTGCGTACTGTGCTTCCGCCTCGGCGGGGTCACGGCTTGGTTCGTAGCCGGGGTTCTGCGTCATGGAGCCAACTCCTGGTTCGGGGGTCACTGTTGGACGGTTCTGCGGGGTCCGCTGTGACGGGGCGTGCGTCGGTGGACGCCCTGCCTCGGGGTCGACCGAGCCGTGTGTGCGGAACTGCCCGGTGTGCAGTGCCGAGGACGACTCGAATACAACATGGATCTCACCGTATGTCTGCCATCCCTGTTCGCGAATGAAGTCCTCAAGGTGACGCGCGAACGCCTTCACAGTCAAGTCCCGATCTGCCGCCAAGGCCTCGTGATCGGAGTCGCTGATGGTGATGACGTACTTGTTCGGGGCCAACATATGGCCACGAGCAAGCTGCTGGACGCCGTCGGTTGCCTCCTGCTGGAGGGCAGCTTCGACTTCTTGGGGGACGACACCGCCACCGAAGACGCGGGCGAACGCGTCGCCGATTGCAGCCTGGAGCTTTCGCTCGAAGCGTTGGGCGATACCCATGACGACCCCCTTTCCGGTCACAGCGTGTCGTGGGTGCAGATCTCGCTACTGCATGGTATCCACTTTTGCTCGGATTCGACCGGGCGGATTACTCCGCGTGTTCAACCTGACATGTTCTTTGCTGTGATCCGACACCGAAAACCGTCTTGACCTGGCGAATCGGTGTTTGAGTATGCCTTGTGTTACTGTTTCCTGCGTTGCTCGGGCGAGTGGCGGAATGGCAGACGCGCTGGCTTCAGGTGCCAGTGTCCTTCGGGACGTGGGGGTTCAAGTCCCCCTTCGCCCACAGTGAGCAGTTCCGCGAACTGCGCAGAACGAGGCCACGAACTCGAAAGAGTGCGTGGCCTCGCTTTATTCCTCGATCCGGATACACGCACGCGGTCCAGGCAAATACAACAGGTCGTACCTGTTGTATTTGTCTGGAACTGCGGCAGTTGTGTCGATCATCCTGGGTCGGGCTTGCGCTGCGCCGGTGGGTAGCCGTCCGTTCGCGTCCACACTCCGACCATTTGGCCGCGTTTGTCCGTTCTCCACACCTGGGGATAAGTGTGTTGAGCGATGCATGCAACGGTGTCGCCCCGGCCTCAACAACCAAGAACTGTTCGTTCCGCCGTCCGATCACCTCCTGACCGGTCAGGACGGGACGCTGTAGAGGGTGGCGATCGCAGCGGCACGGTCGTGCAATGACGAGCGCAACCATTGCGGGGCCAGGACTTCCGAGTGCGAGGCAACTTGCCAGAGTGCCCATTCGGCGTGTCGTAAGTCCTGGAAGATCAGCTGCAGTCGCAGCCGACCGCCCGAATCGGTGTCCTCGGCGCAGATCTCGAGAGCAGTGCCCACCAGTTCTTCTCGATGTTTCCGGTCCAGCAGAACCTGAACGACGATCTGGTCGCCGCCGGTCCGAAACCGGACGCTGCGTTTCTGCCAGGCCTCGCCGAGATCGACCCGATCCGGTCGTGTCGCGGGTTCGGAGAGCTCCTCGGCGGCGAGAACCCGGGACAGTCGGTAGGTGCGGTCCTCCCCGGATTTCGTGGCCAGCAGGTAGCCCTGATCGCGCACTGTGACGAGTCCGATCGGCTCTACCGTGCGCCACACCGGGGTCTGTCCCAAGGCCGCATATCGGATGCGGAGTCGGCGCCCGGCGAATACCGCGCGCCGGATCTCGGTCGCGACAGAGTCGGGTAGCTCGTCAGCGAGCGTTCGACGCGAGAGAAGGTCGGACTCGGGATCGATGAGCACTCGCTCGACTCCTCTTGTCGCGATTGCCTGCTGACCCTCGGGTAGCGCGTCGATCACTTTGAGCATGGCCGACGCCAGCGCCGAACCGAGCCCGAATACTTGTGCACCGCGACGTGATGCCGAGACGAGTAGGGCAAGCGCCTCGTCGTTGTTGAGTCCGGTGAGTTCGGTTCGGAAACCGGGCAACAGCGCGAATCCGCCATTTCGGCCGCGATCGGCGTAGATGGGGACGCCGGCGGTGGACAGCGCCTCGATATCGCGCAGCACCGTACGGGTGGACACTTCCAACTCACGCGCGAGCGTCGCACCACTGAGCCGACCGTGCCTGCGCAGCAGCAGGACCAGCGATACCAACCTGTCGGCGCGCATACGCGAAAGCTACAGGAATATACGACACAAGGTGTCGTAATTATTTGGGACGCTTAGGCGGTCGCAGTGGCTTCCACGCTGCTGGACGTACGCACGGTCGAATCGAATGGAGCTGATATGGCAATGGAACGTAGTGCGGTCAATCCGGTGAAGTGGTCGATGGAGATGGGATTCAACCAGGGCGAGATCGTCTCGGGACAGACCCGAACGCTGTACTGCTCAGGGCAGACTGCGACGAATAGCGACGGTGAACCCCAACATGACGGCGACATGGCGGCACAGTTGACGCTGAGCCTCGACAACCTGGAGGCCGTGCTCGGCGAGGGCGGTATGTCCCTTGCCAACCTCGTCCGGCTCAACGTCTACACCCCTGACATCGACCTGCTCTTCCCCCACTACGGCCTACTGACCTCGCGGCTGGGCGCCGCCGGGGTGGCGCCGACCAGCACGTTACTCGGAGTGGCACGGCTGGCGATCCCCAGTTTGCTGGTCGAACTGGAGGGGACCGCGGTCGGGTAACCGGCGGGTAGAGGCAGGAGTCAGCGGGATGCTCGGAGCGAGGCGTCCAAGACGGTCATGAGTTGCGCAGCGCGGCTCCTGCCTGTCGGCGCGACGGGATACCGACACAGGACGTCGATCAACACCGGAGTTGCTCGTACGCGCGCTCTTTCGATCAGTTCGTCCCCGACTGCAGGGTCGCCGCCGGCTTCGATCTCGACGATACGAGCCACGTTGGCGGCAGCGCGGAGGATGTGCCCGACCTGGTGCGCCTTCGCGATGGGATGAAGGTATGCGGCGGAGGCAGCGTCCCCGGCGGCTTGCGCGGCCAGGCGGGTGATCTCGGTGGGAGCGTCGCCGGCCGCCCGGTGCGCGTCCATCGAGGTGACACGCTGGAGCTTGCTTCGGCGTGCACCGTCGACGAACTCCCAGGCAGCATCGAGTGCGGCACGAGGACGGGGATCGTCCGGCAGCGTGTTCTCGAACCGGGGGAGAACCACCTGTGCAGACTCGGCGACGTAGCGAGCCACTACGCGCAGTTCATCGTGCGTCAGTTCGAAGTCACCGGTCACGGACGCCATCGCCTGATCCTTTCATCGTCCGACTCGCCCGATCGGCACCGCGGCGCCGCGAACCGACCCACAATGGATGACAGCACGTCCGTCGCCGGCGAAGGGATGTCCAAGTGGATCGGTTCGAGCTTCCGCACACGCTGCGTAGATCGTCGAAGGAGGTGCAGGAGGTGTACGGCGCTGCCTACGAGGCAGCGGCCAAGCGGGTCGGCGAAGGCGAGGACGCCGAGCGCGCCGCCTACGGAGCAGTCAAGGAGAAGTACGACCTCGAGAACGACCATTGGGTGCCGAAACAGGATTGACCTTCCCGGAAGGGCTCGGCCGGCTGCCCTGAAATCGCAAAACGCGAACGACCTGTGTCGTCGTTGTAGGCCGCAGTGTTGTAGGCCGCAGTGTTGTAGGCCGCAGTGTTGTGGTCATCAGCGCGGATATCCACGGCGCACGGTGCGCGCGAGGATTCCGAGGGTCGATTTCAACGATCCCTCGGCGATGACCGGAAAAATCCCTGCCTCACGCCACTTCGGGTCGATATCGGACCAATCGTAGTAGGACGTTACAAGCGAACCACCGTCTACCGGTTCGATCCGATACCCGTAGACGTGTCCGATCTGCGGACGAATGGCGCCCAGGATCGTCCAGGCGATTTCACGATCCGGAACAAATGTCTGGATCGTCACCGTCACGTCGTATTCGCCCATCGGAAAGTCGCCGAGGGCTTCACGGTCCATGTGTACGACGAAACTGTCACCGACCGAGTTCACGACGTCGCCGTCTGCATCCATCAGCATTCCCGATCCGTCGATGGCAACGTGGCCCTGGGGGTCGCAGAGTACCGAGAATATCGATGCGGGATCGGCTTTGATGGTGCGCTGCACTTCGATGCGCTCAGTAGACATCCGACGATGTTGTCAGATGATCGGCGTTTGTGCACCTATGGCATGTACGACCGATTCGGTGAGATGAGTCCTTGTAATCAAGCTGATTTCAACGGTCGTCGCCGTGGCGCACGCGTTCTACATTCGACGAACACATCACCCGGAGTTGAACTTCCGGGTCCGATTCACCGTCACGAGGGAGTTCGCATGCCGCCCACCATCTCGCGACGCCGGTTGTCCGGCACAGCGTTCGGGGAGGGCTGAGCGATGGCGACGATCCTCGACCGGACACGGAAGTCGGATGTGGGAGTGCCGACGACCGTTGGCGCGGAGTCCACGCTCATCGATCCGACAGTGCTGAGCAGGAAGACCCAGAGCTCATCCCGCGTGCCGCGATCAGTACAGCGCATGACCGGTCCTGTCCTGATCATCGTGGTCTGGCAGCTCGTGGTGAGCACCGGGTTGTTCAGCGAGAACACCCTCTCCAGGCCGTTGTCGGTGCTGTCCGCAGCGTGGCGTCTGATTGCGAACGGCGAACTGCAGGAGCATATGTCCATCAGTCTCCTGCGGGTGGGCTACGGCTTGCTGTTCGGCATCGTGCTCGGGCTGGTCCTCGCGTTGATCTCCGGGTTGTCGCGCGTCGGTGAGAACTTCGTCGACGCCAACATGGAGGTGCTGAGGGCTGTCCCGAACTTCGCTCTCGTTCCCCTGCTCATCGTGTGGTTCGGTATCAGCGAGACTCCGAAAGTCCTGCTCATCACCCTCGCGGTTGCTGTCTCGATCTACATCAACACCTTCTCGGCCATCCGCAGCGTCGATGCCGGACTGGTGGAGGCGGCGCGATCCTTCGGTGTGCAGCGCGCCGAACTGATCCGCCGGGTGATTCTGCCCGGCTCCCTCCCCGGATTTCTGATCGGGCTGCGGCTGGCGCTGACCGGCGCGTGGCTGTCGTTGATCTTCGCCGAAACGATCAACGCCAAGCGTGGTCTCGGTCGCATGATGAGCGATGCCCGCGAGTACTTCCAGCTCGACGTGGTCTTCGTGCTCATCGCGGTCTATGCGATTCTCGGCCTGATCTCGATCTTCATCGTCCGGGCACTCGAAACGCGCCTGCTCACGTGGAGGAGGTCGTTCGATGGGAACTGACCTGATCGAACCGACCAGGACGAATCCGGTGGTCGTCGCACGTGGGGTGCGACGTGTATTCGGCGAGCAGGTGGTGCTCGACGGTCTCGACCTCGACATCGACCCCGGTGAATTCGTTGCGTTGCTCGGTCGGAGCGGATCCGGTAAGTCGACCTTCCTGCGGGCACTGGGTGCGCTGGACGCCGATGTGGAGGGGCACCTCCGTGTTCCGGCCCAGCAGGCGATCGTCTTTCAGGATCCGCGCCTGCTGCCGTGGCAGAAGGTGCTGACCAACGTCAATATCGGCCTCCCCGACAACGCGCAGACCCGCGCGGATGCCCTTGCCGCGCTCGACGAGGTTCAGCTCGCAAGCAAGGCCGAGGCCTGGCCCCGCACGCTTTCGGGTGGCGAGGCGCAGCGTGTGGCGCTCGCACGGGCCCTCGTCCGGGAACCCGAGCTGCTCCTGCTCGACGAGCCGTTCGGTGCTCTGGACGCGCTCACCCGCATCAGGATGCACGGGCTTCTCCAGCAGCTCGTGGCCAAATACCGCCCTGCCGTACTTCTCGTCACCCACGACGTCGACGAAGCAATTCTGTTGGCAGATCGCGTGATCGTACTGACCGATGGTGCGATTTCGCTGTCATCAGCCGTCGAGATACCGAAGCCCCGTTCCCGCGATTCCGGGAAATTCAACGAGCTGCGGCGTCAGCTGCTCACCGAGCTCGGTGTGGGCGACGAACCGGACGCGCAATGATCCGCCGGCTCTTCGCTCTGGGTGCAGAGCACAACCACCACGGTTCGACGACGAAAGAGCAGGCTGTGCCGAATACAGAAGGATCACGGTGGCTTCTGCTGCCCGCATTGGCGATAGCGTTCGCGGTCTCCGGATGTGGTCTGTCCGGGGCCGACGGGCAGGAAGCGCTCGCCGAGGCGACCATCGCCCACCGCAGCGATGACATTGCCGAGGACACCTCGCTCGTCGTCGCCGAGCAGAATGCGAGCCGTTCTCTGCCGCTGCAGCTTTCAGGTGCCACCGAGGAACTTCCGTACTCACTCGACTTTGCCGACTTCAGCGGCGGACCCGCGGTCATCGAAGCTCTCCGTTCCGGCGCTGCCGACATCGGAGCGGTCGGCGAGGCTCCCATTCCACTCGCAGTTGCCAGTGGCGTGACCGACATCGTCGCTATCGGCCTCGAAGCAAATCCGGGAAGCAGCGGCGGGTACTTCCTCGCCGCACAGCCCGGAAGTGGAATCGAGACCGTCGCCGATCTGAAGGACAATAAGGTCGCGTATCCACCGGGCACCGGACGGCACATGATCGTCGCCGGTCTCCTCGCTCAGGCGGGGCTCGATCCGAAGACGGACATCGAGGCCGTCGAGCTCGCCGGCGCCGAGGTCGCGCCGACGTTCGCGTCGGGTGCCGTCGACGCCGCGATCCTCACCGGTGTCCAGTACTACAAGGTGGGTGCGCCGCCGATCATCGGCGACGGAACCGGAATCAACACCGGCATCAACACGCTGATCGTCCGCAGGGAGACACTCGGGGATCCTGCGAAAGCCGCAGCCATCGGCGATTTCGTCGGACGGTCCGTGGCAGCGAACAACTGGATCACTGCTCATCCCGACGAATGGGTCGATGCGTACTACGTGGGAACCCAGGGGATGACACCGGAGGACGGGAAGTCGTTGCACGACCACATCGGCAGCGGGAAGTACTACCCGATCGACGAGAAGTCGACTGCGCTGTTCCAGACGGTCGCCGACGGACTGCTCGAGACCGGAACCATGGCCACCGCGGTCGAAATCCGATCCTATGTCGATGGCCGCTACAACGACATCGTCGACGCACAGAACAACGCGGACGGATCCGAACCACAACCGTTGCCCTGACGCTCTGTGACACCTGAAGTTTCTGAAGTTCCTACAGCTCAGATAATTCCGATGAAGGGAAGTTCACCATGACCCAGGCCGCCACCAGACTCGACGTCGTTCCCCAGTCCGGATACGCCGGTGCAGAGATTCGGGGTATCGACCTGACGCGCGACCTCACCGACGACGAGATCAACTCCGTCCGTGAGGCCTTGCTGAAATGGAAGGTGGTGTTCTTCCGCGAGCAGTTCCTCGACCACGACCAGCACCTGCAGTTCGCATCCTATTTCGGCAATCCGACTCCGGCTCACCCGTTGTTCGATTCGATCCCGGACGAGAACTACCCGACCATCTATCCGATTTTCCGAGATCGGTTCAAGGCTCGGGTTGCGAAGAGCAGTGGTTACGACAAGGTGCGCTGGCACGCGGATGTGACCGCCGCGGTCAATCCGCCGTTCGCATCGATTCTGCGTGCCGAGGAGCTTCCTCCCTACGGTGGTGACACACAGTGGTCCAACGCCGTGGCGGTATACAACGGTCTGTCGGCACCGGTGCAGAGATTGGCTGACGAACTACGTGCGGTGCACCAGTTCACACCGGGTGCGGGGGCGAAGCCCACCGAGAACTACGTCCGCCGTGTCGAGCGTCGCCCGCTGGTGACCGAGCACCCGGTGGTGCGTGTGCATCCGGAGACGGGAGAGAAGGCCCTGTACGTCAATCCCGGATTTACTCAGTACATCACCGGTGTCTCCGCACATGAGAGCCGTCGTCTGCTCGGGCTCTTCTACGAAGAGTTGGGCCGCCCCGAGTACACCGTGCGGTTCAAGTGGGAGCCGGGTTCGATTGCATTCTGGGACAACCGTTCCGCTGTGCATCTGGCACCGTCCGATCTCACGACCGAACACGACCGTCGGCTCTACCGCATCACCCTCGAGGGTGATGTGCCGGTCGGGCCCGACGGAGCCGAATCCGTTGCACTCGAGGGCGATCCCTTCAACGCTGTCTGATCCCACACTAGGAGTTCGATGTTCGCCCGTACGCGGGAGACGGAACCCTCCGCGGGCCTACGTCCATTCTTCACTTCGCTGTTCGTACCGTCCGCGATCTTCGGTCTGGGTACCGGCGCGGGTGCTCCGATGATGGCCCTCCTCGCCCGCGATCTGGGCGCCTCGGTACCTGTCGCGGGCATGATCGTCGGGATGATCGCACTCGGTGCGGTCCTCGGCGATCTGCCGTCGGGATCCGTCGTGGGACGATTCGGGGAACAGCGGGCGATCATCGGAGGCACCGTCCTCGGCGCGACGGGTGTGCTCGTCTCGCTGTTGGCCCCGAATCCGGCGATCCTGGCGGTCGGTGCCGTGCTCACCGGATTCGCGATGGCGGTGTGGGGCCTGGCCCGGCAGAGCTATCTCGCAGGTGCCCTTCCGATACACATGCGTGCCCGCGGTATCTCGGCAAACGCGGCTATGCACCGCGCAGGGTTTCTGGTCGGGCCGTTCGTCGGGGCCGTTGCCGTGCATCGATTCGGTATCCAAGGCGGATTGATGGTGGAGTTCGTGGCGATCATCGTCGCGGGCATCCTCATCGCGAGGTCGACGGTCCCGGAGCCGCAGCGTTCCGATAGGGGAGGAGTCGGAGTTCTCGGTGTCGCGCGATCCCACCACGTCGTGCTCCTGACGCTGGGCGCGGGATCGATGCTCGTCGGAGCATCGCGCGCGTCGCGTGAAGCGGTGCTGCCGCTGTGGGCCGAGCACATCGGCGTTGCACCGGCCACGGTGGCGCTGGTGTTCGGGATCAGCGGCGCGGTGGACCTGCTGCTTGCCTACCCCGCGGGTGTTCTCATGGACAAATGTGGTCGCCTCGTGACCGCGATACCGGCATTGTTGCTGTTCGGAACCGCCTTTCTGATCCTTCCGCTGATTCACGAATTGTGGTGGCTCATCGTCGTCGCGGTGGTGCTCGGCGCCGGCAACGGCATGAGCAACGGTCTGGTGATGACCCTCGGCGCGGACGTCTCACCGCGGGACCGCCGCGCCGAGTTCCTCGCCGCGTGGCGGCTGACCCACGACACCGGATCATTCACCGGCCCGCTGGTGGTCGGGGCCGTTGCGACGGTGTCGCTTGCTGCGGGCGCTATGACGATCGGTGCGCTCGGTGTGGTCGGCGCAGCCGTGATGTGGCGGTACATACCGCGATACGTGCCAAGTCCGAGAGCCCGGCTCAACCATCCGGATATGGTGAGGCCATGAGCTCCCTTCCCAGCCGATGGATTCCGCACCGTCGCGAGGATGGGGAGGTCATCGGTTGGATCGACATGGAATCTCGGGAACCGGACCTCATTCCCATCGACCGCCTGGGCCGGGCTCTCCCGTCGGTTCCCGATTGGAATGCAGCCGAGGAAGTTCTCGACGATGTGGGGCTGCGCTTCTTGATGAACCGATTCCACTACCGCGGGCACACGGTGCGGATCAGGCATCTCTACGAGGACAGGGTCATCGTCACCACCGCGGTGTCCGACGCGATCGGCGATGTCGGGCAGGAGTTTACGCTTCCCTTCCCCGCGGGCCCCGATCTCATCGAGGTCCGGACACGCTGACCGATCGGGCGAATCATCGGGTAGGCGGCAAGCCCAGTGCATCGGCGAGCAGCGGCCACGACTGGTAGAAGGCGTCCTGCCAGTATCCCCACGAATGGGTCCCTCTGGGCTGTAGGTCGAACGTCGCTGGGATATCGAGTTCGTTCAAGCGGTTCTGCAGGTTCGTCGTGCACCAGTGCACCGCGGCCTCGATCACTCCGCCGACCACGACCTGGTTTGCCAGCGCCAGCGCTTGGTTCTCGAAGCTCGCATCCGGTTCCACGACGGTGAACTCGTTGCCGAGGGTTTCGTGCGGTCCGGGGAGCCCGGTGGCGTCGGAGATGAACAGCTCGGTTCCGCGTAGACCCTCGGCGTTGACCACAGGATCGTTCTCCACCCATGCCGGATCGTCGTCCTCGCCGTACATGTTCCGGACATCACCGCCGCCCCAAGTTTCGACGACGAGCTTGACGAATTCCTTGCCGATCGGATCGGAGGTCTGTGCGCAGCCGCTGTAACCGGCTGCCGCGGAATAGAAACCCGGCTTGGCGATCGCATATTGGAGCACTGCGGTCGCCGTCATCGAGTTCGCTGCAATAGCCTGGACACCGTTGGTGTCCAGTGCTGCGTCGACCAGAGGCGGAAGTTCCTCGAGGAAGAACGTCTGCCATTTGTTGAGGCCGAGATTCGGGTCTTCGCGTTTCCAATCGGTGTAGTACGAGAACGCGCCGCCGATGGGCATCACCACGTTGACGTCCTGCGTCTTCAGGAAATCACCGACGTCGGTGTTGGCCCACCACGTTGCGGCGTCGGTTCCGCCTCCGGCACCGTTGACCAGGTACAACACAGGTCGAGGCGCAGACGCGTCGCGCGGCCGTTGGACTCGGACCGTGATGTCCTTGCGCATCGCGGCGGAGTGGACCTGCAGGGTCAGGAACTGTCCGTCGATCTCGCTCGAAACGATCCGGGAGCCATTCGGCGACACCGGGTCCGCAAGCAGGGATTGTGCTGTGACGATAGGGTCGCTCGGCGCTTGCTCCTGTGCGAATGCGATGCCGCTACCGGCAGTGGCCGCAAGCATCGTCGCGACTGCTCCTGCGACGACGGTGGTCCTGATTCGCCTTGTCGATATCGACCACATCTCGGTCCTTCCCCGAATTGCTTCAGCCGGCGAGTCCGCCACCGACAAGAACGAGCGACGCGACGGACGATACCGTACGCAGAATATTGAATGTGTTCCAACGGGGATGGAACTCAGCGAATCCGATGCGTGTGGAATCGAGCGAATTGTTCAACGGAACGTTGACGATGACGGTAACGATCAGGGAGCCGGCGAAGCTGACCGCTGCCGCGGCGAAGAACCACAGCGCGGACGACCCCTCTGCGAAGAACCCGGATATGAGAGCCAGGATCGGAGCACCGAAGGAGGGTACGAACAGCCACGGGGTGAGGATCTTCCGATTCATGCTCCGCATAGCGAGATCGGCTGCGTCGGTGTCGATCGCTTTGAGCCCGGGGATCACCGACATCGAGAACGAGTAGTACATGCCGGCGAGAGCTCCGTGCAGGACGAGCGTGATGAGACCGAGTAGCGACATGCAGCCATGATGCTCCTGCCAGTCGCGGCCGACAACGTGAAGGCTTGTCGTGGTGTGTCATTGGCCCTGTAACACCGCACCGTCGACCGCGATACATAGGCGAATTATCGAGATCGAGACAACGTCGAAGGGTGCATCATGTTCAGAAAGCTCGCTCTGGTCGGTGCTGTGTCTGTGTCACTCTGCCTGGGGTCGGTGGGGACTGCTACTGCGGATCCGGTGTCGCCACTCCCGGTTATCGACAATTGGGGGTGCAATGCGGAACCGCTTCGGTGCAATGTGCTGAACCCGCTTCTAGCGATTCTCATCGGAATTGCGACCGGGTCGAGCGACGGCGGCGGGCTCACCGGTTCTTAGCCGGCCTCTGGGTGGCTCGCTGACGCACGACCCTTACGTTTCCGCCGTCGCGGGAGTACGTTCGTTGTCGCGACGCGGGGATGAATTTCGCTGACTCGAGCAGTCTCACTCTGTGCCATCAACGACGAATCGTGGAGAACCGAATGAGCCAACTGCTGAGAGTCCAGAATTTCACTGTGTCGAGCGACGGCATCGCTGCAGGTGAGAACCAAAGTTTCGAGAGTCCGTTCGGTCTCGACCACGGCGACCTGCTCGCGTGGGCGGGTGCCACCGCTAGCTGGCCCAATCGCACCGAGCCCGGTGGAAGTCGCGGCCTCGACGACTATTTCGCACGCGACTTCGCACACAACATCGGCGCCGAGATCATGGGGCGAAACAAGTTCGGTCCGCAACGTGGTCCCTGGGCCGATCACGAATGGCTCGGCTGGTGGGGCGAAGAACCGCCGTTCCACACGCCGGTGTTCGTGATGACCCACTACGAGCGTCCGTCGTTCACCCTGGGCGACACCACGTTCCACTTCATCGGCGGAGACCCCGCCACGGTCCTCGAGCAGGCGAAGAAAGCCGCGGACGGCAAGGATGTCCGGCTCGGCGGCGGGGTCACCACCGTCAAGGAGTTCCTCGACGCGGACCTCGTCGACACCCTGCATGTGGTGGTGTCGCCCGTGACCTTCGGTAGTGGCCTTCGGCTGTGGGAATCGCCCGACGAGTTACTCGACCGATTCCACCTCGACGTGGTGCCCAGTCCGAGCGGTGTCACCCACCATCTGTTCTGGAGGAAGTGACGGCGCGCCGCACCGTGAGACTGCCTATCGCGAGACTGCGCGGTTGGTGAGTCTCCTGCGGATCGCATAGCCGGCCACGATCAAGGCGACGAGCCCCGGTCCGGTATGGACCGCGAAGACTCCGAGCAGACTCGGACCACCCCAGTCGTCGCGGTAGCTCGCCGGATCGTGGTAGTCGATGATGAAGAATTCGGCGACTCCACGGACGATCAGGTACAGGCCGACCAGGCAGCCGATGCCGATGGCCGGCCTTGTGAATATCCGCTTCCGGTGCCGACCGAACGCGACGACGATCAGCACGACGACGAGCGCGACCAGTACAGCAGCCACGGAAATACCCACGAAGTGGGGTGGGTCCGAATCTGCGGCGGTCACGAAATCCATGATCGGATTGCATCATTGTCGGCGCCGCGACACATCAGGGAAATCCCGGATCTCCTCGGCTGCGAGCTTCACTCGGCGCGCGGCCGCGGAAGGTACCTGTCGATGAACAGGCCCTCGGCCGACACACAGACCTGACCGTCGGCGGTGCTGATCTCTCCGGTCGTGTGGATTTCTCGGCCCTCACGCGACACCTGGCGGGCGCTGACGGTCAGGGGCTCGAACAGGGGTGCCACGCGGTGGTACCGAACCGTGAGCTCTTTGGTCATACCGCGCTGGCCCGCGAAGTCGTTCGCGACTCCGAGTGTGTGGTCGAGGATCAGCGCGGACACGCCACCGTGCACCTTCGCGGGTGGGCCCTGGTAGGGAAGACCGAGAGTGGTTTCACCACTGATCGATCCGTCGTCGTACCCGCGGAGTTGCACGGGAGGTGCGATCGGATTGTCGATGCCCGTGACCGGACTGTGCCGGGTCGGGCCCGTCCCCGCCCACATTTCGACCAGTCGCGAGTCGAGGCCGGGGGAGTGCCCGTCGAGCGTGTCGGCGATCTCGCGCAACGTGTCGCGGATTCGCGCGAGATGCGGGTTGTCGCGTCCGGTGTGCAGCACCGACGCCATGATGCGTCGTGTTGCGTCGACGACTTCCTCGATCACATGACCGGTGGGTGGGGAAGAGATCTCGACGCCTTCGTTGTGGGAATCCACCGGAGTAGAAGAGGTCATGATCTCCCTTGTCGCCGCCCGACCGAACACCGTGCGAGGTCGACGATAGGTCGTGCACGCGGTGGTTCTCGTCGTGTTTCCGCTGATCGGGACCCGTCGGTGTAGGCCGCCCATCGAACAGCGCTTTCCCGCGAATGGGACCGGACGCACAGCGAATCGCGCACCATTGTTCTGTGACCACACCCCACGAGGGCAGTCCCACCCGAGCACCGCTGGTCCTGGCGTCGCTGATCCTCGTCGCAGCGGTGGCGAATCTGAATCTCGCTGTCGCGAACGTCGCGCTGCCCGACATCGGGAAGGCGTTCGATGCGACCCAGACGAGCCTGAACCTCATCGCTGTCGGATATTCGCTCGGTCTTGCGGCGTCCGTGCTCTATCTCGGCGCCATCGGCGACCGCTACGGACGCAAATCCATGTTGATGCTCGGCATGGCACTGTCGGTCCCCGCGTCGCTCGTCGCCGGGTTTGCACCGAACGAGGAGATCCTGTTCCTGGCGCGTGTGGTCGGGGGGATCTCTGCCGGCCTGGCTTACCCGACGACGTTGGCGCTGATCACCGCATTGTGGTCGGGTGCCGCGCGCACCCGTGCAATCGCATTGTGGTCGGCGATCGGCGGCGGGCTCACCGCTCTCGGGCCGCTGGTCGCGGGGTCGCTGCTGGAAGGATTCTTCTGGGGCTCGGTCTTCCTCGTGACAATTCCGCTGGCGCTTCTGGCGCTCGGGCTGACGGTGGCGTTCGTGCCGAGTCATGTCAACGAGTCCACCGATCCCGTCGATCATCTCGGTGGAATCGTGTCGGTGGTGCTGGTCGGCTCGCTCGTCGTCGGAATCAACTTCGCGCCGGTCGACGGAATGACGACGGTCGCGGTATCCGCGTTGGTGCTCGCCGCTGCGGCGTGTGTCCTGTTCGTACTTCGGCAGCTACGGGCGCGGAACCCATTGTTCGACCTGCAGGTCGCTCGTCGCCGGATTTTCTGGGTCGCGGCGGTCGCGGGCATCATCGTGTTCGGCACGCTGATGGGGACGATGTACATCAGCCAGCAGTATCTGCAGAACGTGCTCGGCTACTCGACCCTGGCAGCAGGCTCGGCGGCGCTGCCTGCGGCATTCGTGATGGTGCTGGTGGCGCCGCAGTCGGCGAAACTCGTCGAGTCGCACGGAGCACGGTTCACATTGTTGTCGGGATACGTCGCGATCGTGTTGGGGTTGGTGGTGGCGTTGACGATGTGGGATGAGGGCGCCCACTACTGGGTGGTCGCGCTCGGCTTCATGTTCCTCGGCGCCGGTGTGGGTCTGGCGGGCACGCCGGCATCTCATTCGCTGACGGGGTCGGTTCCGGTGTCGCGGGCCGGTATGGCGTCGGGTACCGCGGATCTGCAACGCGACCTCGGCGGCGCGATCGTGCAGTCGATTCTCGGAGCGCTGCTCACGGCGGGGTACACGGCGTCGTTTGCGGCTACCATCGCCGCGAATCCGCACTCGTCGTCCGTCGGCGAGCAGACGCAGGACGCGCTGGAGAAATCATTTGCGGGCGCAGCCAACATCGCGGAGCAGTATCCGCAGTACGCGCAGCAGATCATCGCGGCGGCACGTTCGGCGTTTCTCGACGGGGACACGCGCGCGTATGCGGCAGCGATTGCGATTGTTCTGATCGGTGCGGCACTGGTGTTCTTCGTGTTCCCGAAGCGTGATGCGGAGCGCGAGTTGCTCGCCCGTTACGCCGCCGAGGACGCCCGGTGAATCGGGGATAGGGTCGCATCGTGGAATCCGACGTGGACGAGGTACATCAGGCCGTGGTCGCGGTCGCGGGCGAGTCACTGGAGCGCATGCGGGAGATCCTGTCGCAGATGAGCTTCCAGCAGGCGAACACCGCCCCTGCGTTACCCGGCGCGAACAGTCCGTATGCCATCGTCACCCACTGTGTCGGTATGGCCGACTATTGGGGCGGATCACTGATCGCCGGGCTACGCATCCCACGCGACCGAGACGCCGAGTTCGAGGCGCACGGTGACCCGCGAGACCTGTGTGATGAGGTCGAACGGCTGCGTCGACGATTCCCCGGCTGGGTGAGAATCGCGTTGACCGAAGGCATCCGCGATCGCACCGCCGTAGGCACTACGCGGAGCAACGCACAGACTGCCAGTCCGACGTGGGTTCTACTGCATATCGTGCGTGAACTGTCCCAGCACCTCGGGCAGCTCGAGATCACGCGCGATCTGCTGGCCACGAATGATCAATGACGACTTCTGGATCGGGTCGGTTCACTAGCCGCGGGCGTCGAACTGCTCCCGGTGAGCGTGTACTTCGTCCATGTGCGCTTGGGCCCACACCTTGATTCCACGTATCACCTGGTGCAGCGACAGGCCGAGATCGGTCAGTTCATAGTGGACGGTGACCGGCACAGTGGGCGTCACTGTGCGGGTGACCAGTCCGTCGCGTTCGAGGGAGCGCAATGTTTGGGTGAGCATCTTCTGGCTGACGCCGGCCAGTCGACGCGACAACTCGGAGTAGCGCATCGCCCGCGGCTCACCGGCACATTCACCGTTCGGCTGGGGGCCGTCGCTGCCGAGGGCGGCCATGATCAGCGCAACCCATTTGTTGGAGATCCGGTCGAGCAGCTGGCGGCTGGGGCACTGTGCGAGGAATGCGTCGTACTCCTCGTGCGCCTGTGCTCGCTGTTGAGCCGCAGTCATCGTCGGCATCGCGGAATCCTTCCCGTCGAAGGGTGAGTTACGCACTTCGAAGTGCCTACTTCCCACTGGAGAGTTACGCATCAATAGTGAAGTGGAATCGCATTCAGCGCAAGACTCGAGGAGTAAACGATGCACACCTCCACTTTTCGCACAGCCGTCATTCGTATCCCGAACGGCCCTGACTCGATCGAGATCATCGGCGTTCCCGCCCTCGAACCAGGGCCCGGTGAGGTCCTGGTCCGGGTCGCAGCAGCGTCGGTCAACCCCGTCGATCTCGCTGTCGCGAGCGGCTTCTTCCACGCGGCGGGACTGATCAACCAACCCGAACACACCGGCCTGGGAATGGATTTCGCCGGAACGGTCCTCACTACCGGGCCGGGGGCAGACCTGACCGTCGGCGACCGTGTCGCAGGTGCGGTCGTGGGATTCGACCGCGACTTCGGCACCTATGCAGAGCAGCTCGTCGTGGCTGCCGCTGACGTCGCCGTCGTTCCTGACGACCTCGAACTGATCGACGCTGCGACGGTGCCGGTCAACGGACTTGCTGCAGCCCAGATCGTCGACCTTCTGGGTGACGCGCCCGCGGGCGCCGACCGGCTGCTCGTGACCGGAGCAGCAGGTGCGGTCGGGGGATACCTCCTGTCGCTCGCACGCGATCGCGGCTGGCGGGTGACCGGCCTGGCCAGAGGCGAGGACGAAGAATTCGTACGCAGCCTCGGCGCGGACTTCACCACGCACGCAGAGCCGGGTTGGGACGCCGTCGCCGACGCTGCAGCGTTACAAGAGCGGGCGATTCCCCTGGTCCGCGAGGGTGGGGCGTTCGTCGGTGTCCGGCCGAACGGGGAACCTGCAACGGAGCGCGGCATCACTAGGACTGCAGTGGACACGACGCCGGACGGACCCCGGCTCGCTGAACTGCTCGCCCGGACCGTCTCGGGCGAACTACCGGTTCGAGTCCACGCGGTGGTGCCGTTGGAGCAGGCAGCCGACGCACACCGCGCTGTTGCGAAGGGTGGGGTGCGCGGACGCTACGTCCTCGAGCCCTGAAATGTGGACCTGGTGTCACATTTCCGTCGTGGCCGGTGTCTCCATGTCGAAGCCACTTCGATCGGAGGAATGATGACCACCAGGATTCCGCCCGCAGAGATGACCGGATTCTACGGCGGACTCGTCACTCGAGTGTCGCGCCGAATGGTCGGCAACGTGCCCGACGGTGTAGCCGTGTTGTGGCACAACAGGAAGGTACTGAACTTCAGTCTCGGTGTCGGCCGCAAGGTGAAGAAATGGGACCGATGTGACGAGAATCTGAAGTCGTTCGCCAACATGGCGGTGGCGGCGTTCGTCGGATGTGAATTCTGTCTGGACTACGGGTATTTCGAAGCACACCAGAAGGGTCTGGATGTGAAGAAGGCACGTGAGGTCCCGCGGTGGCGCGAGTCCGATGTGTTCGCACCGCTCGAACGCGATGTGATGGAATATGCCGAAGCGATGAGTTCTACTCCGCCGACCGTCACCGACGAGTTGTCGGCCCGGTTGCTCGATGCACTCGGCCCGGCTGCGCTGGTCGAGTTGACGGCACACGTCGCGTTTTCGAACTTCGCCACCCGATCCAACATCGCCCTCGGCGTGAGTTCTGAGGAATATGCGGCGAGCTGCGATCTTGCTCCGCTCGCCGTAGCGTCGAAGACATGATCGGTGATCCGTTCGTCACCCATCGCAGCCTGCTCTTCACGGTCGCATACGAGATGCTCGGCTCTGCTGCCGATGCCGAGGACGTCGTCCAGGAGACATGGCTGCGGTGGGACGCGGCGGACCATGACGAGGTGAACGACGCCCGCGCCTATCTGGTTCGGATCGTGACGCGGTTGGCGCTCAATCAGTTACGGGCGTCGGCGCGGCGACGCGAGGAGTACATCGGGGAGTGGTTGCCGGAGCCGCTGCTCACGAGTCCGGATGTCGCCGACGACGTCGAACTCGCCGAGAGCGTCTCGATCGCGATGTTGACCGTGCTCGAGACGCTCTCGCCGGCCGAACGCGCGGTGTTCGTGTTGCGGGAGGTGTTCGATACGCCGTACGCGGAGATCGCCGCGGCGGTGGACAAGACTCCGGAATCGGTGCGGCAGATCGCGCATCGTGCCCGTCGACATGTCGCCGCACGACGACCGCGGATGGAGGTCGATCCCCTTGAACAGTCGGTGGTGGTCGACAAGTTCTTGGCAGCGGTCACCACAGGTGACCTGCAGACTTTGATGGAGGTGCTTGCTCCCGATGTCGTGGTGATCGCCGATGGTGGAGGGCTGGCCCCGGCCTCGCGGAAGCCGATCACCGGGGCCGGACTACTCGCGCCGCTGCTGATTCGCTCCGCGAAGATCCGAGGGTTCGAGGCGACCACCACTCGGATCAACGGGACGGCAGGCGTGCGCCTCTCCGTGAACGGCCGGACTGTGGTGGTGAGCTTGGTGGTCGAAGACGGCAGGGTCACCCGCATCTACGGAATGGCCAACCCCCACAAGCTGGGAAGGATGGACAAGGCGGTCGAACTGCAGCGTTGAACACCGATGCTCGCGCATCCGAAAGTCTGTGAAGGCATGTGTAGTCCGCTTCGCAGCGGGGTATACAGCCAAAACGCTGTCGATGTCCGACACGGAGGGAAGCTCTGTGCTGGGCATCGCTCGCATTGATGCACGAGAAGGGACTTGTACACCATGCTCGGACTCGGAATTATCGGCTGGATCATCATCGGCGGTCTGGCCGGCTGGATCGGTAGCAAATTCATGGGAACCGACGCCCAACAAGGCATTCTCCTCAACATTGTCGTCGGAATCATCGGCGGACTGCTCGGCGGCTTCCTATTGAACCTCTTTGGAGTCGACGTCGAGGGCGGCGGGATGATCTTCAGCTTCCTCACCTGTCTGCTCGGTGCGGTGATTCTGCTGTTCCTGGTCAAGGCAGTCACCGGGCGTGGCGTCCGTCGTTGACGGCGACCGCTTCATGAACTTCGCCGTGGCCGGCTCGACGTCGGCCACGGCGATTTCTTGTTCAGATGCGCGCCCATAGACGAGCGTCCGAGTCCCAAACCGATGAGCTATGTGAAATAGATCACCGAATGGGTCTGTGGGAGCAGGTGATTAGGCCACCCCGGTCTGGGTACGCAATGTGTGCAGATGGGAATCCTTCCAGATGCAGAAGAAGGAATTCGGACCGAGTCCGTGTCCACACGAGGAGGAAAAATGACCGAAATCCTGCAGGCAGTCATCGACAATCTCGACGCCATTCTCGAGACGCTCTCCACCGGTAGCGCACAGCTTCTCGGCACCGTGCGGTGATCGAGCTCCTCTAGAGGGAAGCGGAGGGTTTCCCTCTCGGAGACTGTGATCAGCAGAATCGTCGGCCACAGCGTGTGATTCGAACGCTGTGGCCGACGCATCTCTTCGTACCCGACGACGCGACCACGAAGGTCGATACCCCGGCTGCCGCGGAGGCGGTCGATGTCCGGACCGTGCCGAGCACGTTGTTGTTCTACGTCGTGTCGGGTTTGTGTGTCGGCGTGAACCGGTTCGCACGCGTCGAAAGTCGTGGAGAGTGCAAGCTCGAGTTCGGTGGCCGGCCGGGTCAGCCCGAGCCACGGGCGTTGCGCCATGCCGCCCACACCTCGGGGCGGAGCCTGCCACGATCGGGCACGTCGAGGCCCGCTCCGCGGGCCCACGCGCGCACTTCGGCGGTGGACGGCTCCGTAGCGGCAGTGCCACTTTGCTGAGGAATGATGCGCTTGTGGGACGCGTCTTCGATGCCGGCCCAGTCATGCGCCGCGGCGAGATAGCGGTACGTCCACTCCTCGGCGAGTTGCCGGGTTTCACAGAACACGATCGGCACACTCGGGTAGCGCACCTGCAGTTCGGCGAGTCCGTCCGCGATCACCGCCGGGCGGACGCGTTCGAACTTGAACACGGCCGAGTAGCGGTCTTCGACCACCACGGCAGCACGCGGCAGCGCAGCGAGTTCGGCCATCGCGAAGCGGAGCTTGCCGCTGGTCAGGCTACCGACCAGATCGGGCAGCGACTTGCGTTCGACAGAAGCGACCAACCGGTCGTCGACGAAAAGGCCGTAGTCGCCGCACGGCAGCGCACGGCTGACGGTGTCAACCTGCTGGCCTGCGAACTTGTAGGCGTAGCGCTCGTGGGAATCGACAGTGATCGTCAAGTCGGAGATCCGGGCGGCCCGAGCGGTGGGGGTGCGAACGTTCGGACGTGCTTGCTTACGGGTGCGCGGTGATTGCCAGAACACCGCGTCGCGCCCGCGGGCTTTGGTGAACACGATCTGCGACCGGTTCTCCCGTCCCCGGTCCAGAACCACGTCGATCGCAGCACCGCGACGCACACAGGAACGCAGTCCCACCTGTTCGACGATCTCGGGATGTTCGGGCCATTCGTCGATCGGAACGGGATAGCAGAACAGGGCTTTGGTGCGCGGCCAGGTATCGGAGGTTCGGAACACCAGCCCGCCTGCCAGGGGGAGCCGCAGCAGGAACGGCAGCCGTGAGTCGGGGTCCGGGTTGCGGGCGATCACGATGTTCACGACGCTCGGCAGCCTTTCGCTCGGCGGTTCATACCGAGCAGTGTCCGATAGCGATTGCCTGCAGACAAGCATTTACCTCATCGCGGGGCGGATAGACTGCACAGCATGTTCTTCGGCACCCGCAACGGCGTAGAGGTCATCCTCTTCGTCTTGTCGTGGGCCGCTGCCGTATTCCTCACTATCGACTTCGCCACCGCCGGCAACACCTCGGCGCTGCTCGCGGGGCTTCTCGTGACCGTCGCGGCGGTCGCCGTGCTCGTCCTGGTGTGGCGCGCCGACGACCTGCTCTACGCGCTCGGTCGCACCACCCGCGGGCCGACGGAGGAAGAACATCGTCGACACGGTGAACTTCGTCGGCACTCTCATCCGAACACCGCCGGTCGTCCCCGGCCGCGCGCACCCGGTCCCCGTGCGGGGACCGTCGCGGCCGCCATTCTCTGACCGATCGGTTCCCGCTTCCTCGCGTTCATCGTCAGTAACGAGGAAGGCCCCTCCACATGTCGTCACACGACCCCGTCGTGTCCATACGCGACGCCGAACGTCACTACGGTGGCTTGTGCGTCTTCACCGATCTGAGCTTCGATGTCGCGGCCGGTGTGTGCTGCGCGATCGTCGGCGCCAACGGCGCCGGAAAGTCCACACTGCTGCGATGCGTGGTCGGTGCCGAGCGGCTCGACCACGGCAGCATCACCATCGAGAACAATCCGGTCGACGAGTCTGCACCGACATTCCGTGCCGCAGTGGCATCGGTCGTCGGTGATATTGCCGTGTTCGCGCACCTCACAGCGCATGAACACCTGCAGCTCGTGGCCACCGCCCACGGCGTACCCGACCCGTACGGGCAGGCCTCGCGGGTGCTGGACGACGTCGCACTCGCCGATGCGGCAGACCAGCTCCCGGTCACGATGTCGAGTGGTCAACGCCGCCGCCTTGCCCTGGCATCGGCATTCGTTCGTCCGCGCCGGCTCCTTGTGCTCGACGAGCCCGAACAGCACCTCGACGCGGACGGACGAGCCTGGCTGACCGATGCGATCCGCGCCGAGAAGCGCGCAGGCACCGCCGTGCTCCTGGTTTCCCACGATTCCTCCCTCGTCTCCGAGGTCGCGGACGACACGGTGGATGCAGACTCATGGCGCTGACCGATACCCCTGCATCCATCCCCACAGTACGAACCGTGTATTCGTTGCGACGCAGCTTCGAGCGCAGTCATATTCCGCGATCACACCGCGAGGGCATGATCTTCGTGTCGGTCCTGGGCGCGTACGTCTGCGGTGGGCTCGTGTGGTGGCTGGTGACGCGTCCTCCGACGGTGCTCACCGAATCGCTTCTGTTCGAAGGAGACCGAGGGCAAGGGGCGACGTGGGGCTGGGCGGTCTTCGCGATTCTCGCTGCGGTGGCGACAGCAGCGTCGCGATCGCTCGGACCGGTCACCACCGGGGGTGACACAGTGTGGTGGGTCCTGTCCACACCGGTCGACCGTGGTGCAGTGCTCCGCCCGCGCGTCCTCACGGTGTTGTGCACTGGAGCGGTGGCCGGTGCAGTGGCGGGACGTCTCGCTGCGTTTGCCGCAGCACTGGGAAACTGGTTACCGCTCACGGTCTTCGGGGCGAGTATCGGACTCGGCGTGGTCGCTGTAGCGGTACTCGTCCAATGCAGGGTGCTGCCGGCGTGGGCGCCCCATGTGCTGGCTGCGGTGTTCGCAGTGACCGGTTCTGCGGCGGCGTTGTGCGCTGCTGTGGGCGTGGCGGTACCGATGATCGCCACATGGGCGCCCATCGTCCTTGCCTGGGTCGTGGTGTTGCCGGTCGGTATTGCCGCGGTGTCGGTCTGCAGCCGTATCGGCCTCGCCGAGCTCGCAGTGGGAGCCGACATGAACGTCGCTGCGAGCGTAGCGCTCACGAGTCTGGACCTGTCGGTGCTGACCGGAGCTACTGAGCAGAGAGCGTGGCGGCGGGTGGCTCGTTGTCCGTCACGTGCATTGCCGAGGGGTCGTGCTCGTGCGTTGATCTGGAGCGACGCGCTGCGTCATCGGCGGCGCCCGTCGTCGCTTCTGGTCGCTGCGGGCGCGGTGTTCGCGGGATGGGCTCTGGCTGCGATGCTGTCGCCCATTGCGTCCGCGTTGGCTCAACTCGTGTTGGTGTCCGGTGTGGCAATGGTTTTCAGCGGTGGACTACGGGACCTATCCGACAACGGCGAGTTACGCGTGATGCTCGGTGCCGGTGATCGTGCATTGCGGATACCTCTGATGGTTGTCCCGATCACTGCTGCCGCGACGACAGCGTTCCTGACGGCGTTCCTGGCGGCGATGAATCCCGTGGTGATGATGATCGTCCTGGTCGGAGGATGCGTGGCAGCCTACCGGGCAAGGACGCATCCCCACACGGATTACGACGGTCTGATTCTGGAAACGGCAGTGGGACAGATACCTGTCGATCTGATCCGGCAACGGATGCGAGGGCCGGACGTCGTCGTGGCCGCTGCACTACTTCTCGTACTCGTGAGCTGAGAAGGCCGCTCGCGCCGGGTGCGAGCGGCCTCGTCCCGGAGCCCTACCAGTCGCGTTCGACGATATCGATGGTGCCCTGGCAGACGGCATTCTTGGTGTTGACGAACCACCATCCACCACCGGTCTGAACGGTGACGGTGAAGTCGACCGTTCCCGTCCCGGTGAAGGTCCGGTTGATCGGAATGCCAGGGTTCGGACTCCACGCAGCCTGGTCGCTGACGCTGCGCCCGGACTCACCCGTGTTCCGATTGGTCCAGTCGACGAGTACCTGCGTGCCATACCAGTTGGGTCCGATGCTCGAGACGATACCGCCCGTCGGGCGAGGTAGATCGTTGCCGCCGCTGAGCAGAAGTGACGGAACCAAGTCGTTGCCGCCCGGTGGAAGTGATTCGCCGGACCCTGCCCTGACGAACCACGTGAACGACGGTGACCACGGGAGCGGATTCGCGCTCGTGCACGTCATATCCGTGGACGTCGGTGCAGCGTTAGCGACGCCGCCTCCACCGACCAGCATTGCCGCACCCAGTCCGGCTGCCGTGAGTGCGGAAGCACCCATACGACGCATGTTTCGCTTGCTCATGACCACTCCTCCGCTATTTCGATATCCATGTGACCTGCAGATAGAGATGCAATCGGTCTATCGGAGTCGGGCCGCGAACTGTCACAGATGTGCGAACGAATGCGTATATGTCACAAACGAGGACGTCCCCGGACGTGCCGATGTCCTTCCGTCAACCGGGAAACGAGGCACTTCTAGAACAAGTTCTATGTAAGGATGGCGCGACGGGCATCCGAGGCCCCGTCGCACATCCGGCCTGGAAGGAGAGGCGCATGTCCAACATCGAGGACCGTCTCACTCGTCTCGAAGCGCTCGAGGAAATCAAGATGCTCAAGCATCGATACTTCCGGGCGTGCGACGCCAAGGACGCGGAAGCGATGCGGGCGTGCTTCGTCTCGAAGGGCGCCGATATTTATTACGGGCCTGCACTCGGAAGTTTCGACAACGCCGATGGACTCGTCGACATCTACTCCAGAATCGCCCTGCAGCGTGTCGACGACCGCTACATCATCCTCGACATGCACCACGGAATGCACCCGAGTATTTCGATCACCAGGCCGGATTTCGCGACAGGCGCGTGGACACTGCGGTTCCGGCAGGTGGATCTTCGTGCCCGTACCGAGCGGGTCACTGCGCTCGACTACGACGACGACTACGTCATCGAGAATGGCGAGTGGAAGATCTCCAGGTGTCACGTGAAGGTGTTGTGGTCGATCGAACGCACTCTGACCGACGATGTGAAAGTGGTTCAGTGACATGGCAGAACGGTACATGGCAGAACGGGACACGGCAGAACGGAAAGTGGCGCTCGTTACCGGAGCGAGCCGTAGCGTGGGTAAGGGCATTGCCTGCGCGCTCGGGTCCGACGGCTGGACTGTCTACGTCACGGCACGCGGACCGGTCGGAGAGGACGGTCCGCTCGACAAGGCCGCCGCGGCGATCACCGAACGCGGCGGCCATGGCATTGCCGTGCAGTGCGATCACCGTGACGACAAGCAGATCGCCGGGTTGTTCACGCGCATCGCCGACGAGCAGAACGGCCGGCTCGATCTACTGGTGAACAATGTGTGGGCAAGTCCCAAAGGGTTCGCCGGATTCACCGACCCGTTCTGGAAGCGTCCGGTCGATGATTGGGACAGTCTCATCGGCGTCGGTTTGCGGGCCCACTACGTCGCCTCGGTCGAGGCTGCCCAGCTCATGGTGCCGCAGGGCCACGGGATGATCGTCAACATCTCGTCGTTCGGCACGCGTGGATACCTGCACTCGGTGCTGTACGGCATGTCGAAAGCGGGCCTGGACAAGATGGCTGCCGACATGGCCGTCGACCTGCGCGGTACCGGCGTGACCGCACTGTCGCTGTGGCCGGGACTGGTGAAGAACGAGGCCATGCTGGCCCGCGGCCTCGACAATTTCCAAGGTTTCCCACTCGCCAATGCCGAGACACCCGAGTTCATCGGACGTGTAGTCGTAGCGCTGGCAGCCGACCCGAATGTGAACGAGCGCAGTGGTTCCACGCTCATCACCGCGGAGGCAGGAGCGGACTACGGAGTGGTGGATATCGAAGGAAATCAACCGGATTCGCACCGGGAACTGTTCGGCGGGGGTCCTGTCTTCGGAGGTTGACCGGCAATCAGGTGGTGCTCAGGTGACACGCGACCTGACCTCCACCGGGCACCTCCGTGACGGCGGGACTCTGCTCGCGGCATATCGGCATCACCAGTGGGCAGCGGGTGTTGAACGCGCAGCCACCGGGCGGATCGGCCGGGTCGGGCAGTTCTCCACTGAGTCGGATACGTTCTCGACGGCGCTGACGCTCGGGGTCGGGAACTGGGACCGCAGACAGGAGCGCCTGTGTATAGGGATGTGCAGGTTCTGTGAACAGCCGCTCCGAAGGACCCCATTCCACGATCCGCCCGAGATACATCACCGCTGTGGTCTGAGCGATGTGGCGCACCACCGCGAGGTCGTGGGCGATGAACAGGTACGCGATGCCAAGTTCCGCCGACAGCCGCTCGAGAAGTGCGATCACCTGGTTCTGTGTGGACACGTCGAGCGCGCTGACGGCCTCATCCGCGATCACCAACTTGGGTTCCACGGCGATCGCCCGTGCGATCGCGATGCGCTGGCGCTGCCCGCCGGAGAACTCGTGGGGATAGCGTTCGGCGTGTGCGCGTTCGAGTCCTACCTGCTCGAGGAGGTCACCGACCTTGGAGCGACGTTCCGCCGCGTCGAGATCGGTGTGGACTTCGAGCGGTTCTGCAATCGCGTCACCGACAGTGCGTGAAGGGTCGAGCGACGAGTACGGATCCTGGAACACCATCTGCATGTTCCGCCGCGTGGCTCGGAGCTCTTGCTTGCTCAACCTGGTCACGTCGACGCCGTCGAGCAGGACTGATCCGGCGACAACATCGACCAGCCGAAGGATGGCGCGTGCGGTCGTGGACTTACCCGACCCCGACTCACCGACCAGGGCGAAGGTCTCACCGGAACGGAGGTCGAATGTGACGTCGTCTACGGCGCGGATGACCTGCTTCTTCGAGAACATGCCTCGCCGTATCGGAAACTCGACGCGCAGTCCGCGCACACTCAGCAGTGTCGACGGGCTTTCGGTCTTCACGAGTTCAGTGGTCATCGGCATCCTTCCAGGATCAGTTCGGAGACCCGCGTGCAACGTGACATGTGGCTGCCTGCCACGTCGACAAGGCTGGGCGGCGATGTGCAGACGTCGGTGAAATGCTCACAGCGGGGGCCGAATCGGCAACCTTCGGGGGCCGCTCCCGGAGCCGGCGGGCTCCCCGGAATCGTGTGCAACTCGCTGCGCCCTTCGATAGTGGGAACAGAGCGGAGCAGTCCCTCGGTGTAAGGATGCCGAGGCGACGAGAACAGGTCGTCGGTGTGTGCTCTCTCGACCACCTGCCCTGAATACATCACCACCACTTCGGTGCACAGATCCGCGACGACCCCGAGGTCGTGGGTCACGAACAGCACTCCCATCCCGAACTGTGTCGCCATGTCGCGGATGAGGTCGAGAACCTGTGCCTGGATGGTGACATCGAGCGCAGTGGTCGGCTCATCGGCGATCAGCAGTGACGGCTCGCACGCCAGTGCCATCGCGATCATCACTCGCTGCCGCATACCGCCCGAGAACTCGTGCGGATACTGCCGGACGCGTTGTGTGGCGTTGGGGATTCCGACGAGATCGAGCACCTCGACTGCCCGCGCCAGTGCTGCTTTCCGATCGACCCGGCGGTGACGCCGCACCACTTCGGAGATCTGGTCACCGACGGTGAAGACGGGATTGAGGCTCGTCATCGGCTCCTGGAAGATCATCGCGATGTCGTTTCCACGGACATTCCCGAGTTCTCGGTCGTTCATTGCGAGAATGTCACGACCTTGGAACCTGATGCTCCCGGAGACGGTACGGGATTGCTTCCCGGGGAGCAGGCGCAGGATCGATGAGCATGTGACGGACTTGCCGGAACCGGATTCGCCGACCAGTCCGACCAATTCGCCGGATGCCACCTCGAGAGACACATCCTGCAATACAGGAGTCCAACCGGAGCTCCCGGAGAATTCCACACAGAGCCCGTCGATCGTCAGAAGAGGCTCGGTCATTGCTCACTCCGATTCTCACGGCCCACGGAATCGCGGATTCCGTCACCGAGTGTGTTGCATGCCAGAACCGCCGAGATGATGGCAACGGCGGGGATCACAACCGGCCACGCCGTGTAGTTCCACGCTTCGCGTCCTTCGGCCAGCATCCGCCCCCAGCTCGCCTCCGGCGGCTGAACTCCCAAACCCAAGAAGCTCAGCGACGATTCGGCGAGCATAGCGAATCCACATGCGAGGCTGATCTGAACGATCAAGGGTGAGAGAGTGTGTGGCAGAACATGCTTACGGACGATCATCGATCCCGGCGTTCCGATGCTGCGCGATGCCTCGATGAATGTGTTTTCTCTGACGCTGATGACAGCTCCACGTACCACCCGGAAGAACCGCGGACCGAAGACGACGCCGATGGCGAGCATTGCATTGGTGAGATCCGGCCCCATGACGCCGACGATGGCCATTGCCAACAGCAGGGGAGGGAAGCTGAGAAACGCATCGGCGATGCGCGAGATCACAGCATCCCACTTGCCTCCGAGGAAGCCGGCCACCAATGCCGGAATCACGCCGATGAGAAGGCCCACGCTCACGGAGATGAGGGCCGCGAACACAGCGACCCGCGCCCCGTACAGGAGGCGGGAGAGAGTGTCTCGACCTAGATTATCGGTGCCGAGCAGGTATCCGTCCGACAGCGGTGGCAGACGACGAGCGGACAGTTCCTGTACGAGTGGGTCGTGCGGGGCTATGAGCGGTGCAGCGATGCCGAGTACGGCAATCAGGATCAGGAACCCGGCCGAAGCGATCGCGGCCGGACGGGAGCGGAAGCGTCGGATGAACCGGCGACGTGGGGATTCGACGACAGCGCTCCCGTCGCTCGGAGGTTTGGTGTCGAGAGCGAGGTCGCTCATGCGGCGCTCCTGGTCTTCGGGTTGAGATAGCCGTACGAGATGTCGACGAGCAGACTCATCACCACCGTGGCGAACACGCCGAAGATCACCACACCCTGGATGGCAGGCAGGTCGCCGGACAGAACCGCCTGCACTGCGAAGTCTCCGAGTCCTTTGATCCCGAACACGGACTCGATGACGGCGGTACCGCCCAAGAGGAATGCGATCTGCATGCCGAGCACAGTTGCCGTGGGGATGAACGCATTCTTCAGAGCGTGCTTCCATAGGACACTTCGGCGGCTGAGCCCTTTCGCTGTGGCGGTTCGTACATAGTCCTGTTGCATAACTTCGATCATCGAACCGCGCAACTGGCGGGCGATCTCCGCGGCTGCGGCCAATCCCAGAGCGATCGCAGGCAACAGGAGGTGACTCAGCCACGGCCACAAGCCCTTTCCGAGCGGGGTGTAGCCCGTCGCAGGCAGTGCACGCAGAGTGAGTGAGAAGACGAGGACGAGAATCAGGCCGAGAACGAAGTTCGGTGTGGCGACACCGAGCGTCGCGCCCAGACCGGTGACCCGGTCCTGCCAGCTACCGGGTCGGCTTCCTCCGATGATGCCCGCAGGTATGCCGATCAGGAGGGCTACCACCACCGCGACCATCGCGAGGGAGAAGGTCACCGGAAGTCGATCGACGATCATATCCAGCACGGGTGCCTGATAGGTGAAACTCTTACCCAGATCGCCCTGTACCAGACCTACGAGGAAATCGAGGTACTGGACGATGACAGGCTGGTCCAGACCGAGCTCGACGCGCACAGCCTCGATCTGTTCGGGTGTCGCGGTTTCTCCTGCAATGCGGTGGGCGGCGTCGCCAGGCACCAGGAAGATGAGGCCGAAGGTAATGCCGGTGGCTATCAGCAGTAGCGGGATCACCGCCAGCAGTCGCTGCCCGATCAGTCGAAGCATTCTGAAGTTCCCTGTTCTCTCGAGACTCGGTAAGTTCGAAACCGGCTAGCTGCCGGCGACCCCGACTCCGCGCCATTCGTCGACCACCCGATTGGGTTCGTATCCGGTCACGCTGTCGGAGGTGATGGCTCCGAGTTCGGCGAACGCAACCGGAAGCATCGCGGCGTAATTCATCAGCGTGGCATTCACTTCCCCCAGCAGCTCCGCACGCTGGCCGGCGTCGGTCGCGCGGTTCGCGGCATCCATGGCTTCACGGAATCCCGGAATGTCGTCGTGTGACGGGTTCTGCGGCGAATCCTGGCCGTAGAACGACGTCAGTAGCAGCGACGGATCCGCTCGCCCGACCAGGGTTGTGAGGATGGCGTCGAGTTCACCGCTGTTGAATGCGGGGTTGAGGTCTGTGGGTGTCATCGATCGGATCTCCATGCCTATGCCCACTTTCGAGAGCTGCTCTTGCATGATCTGCGCGATCAGCTGGTTCTCGGGAAGATTGGAAACACCGGCAACAAAGGAGAACCCGTCGGGAAGCTCTGCAGTGTCGAGCAGTTGGGTGGCCTTGTCGGGGTCGAAACTGTACTGATCGGCCAGTGCATCGTTGTGTGCGAAGTACCCTGCCGGGAAATTCTGGTCGGCGACCGCCCCGTGCCCCTCGAGCGCGGTGTCGACGATGGACTCACGATCGACCGCGTGTGCGAGAGCCTGCCGTACCTCGAGTTTGCCGAACTCGCTGCGAGTCCGATTCAGATTGAGCACGTAGTTGTTGAGGCTGGTCTGCACGTCGAACTGGAGCCCCTGCTGTTCTGCAGGCGCCAGGGAGAGTGGTGTGGCCATGGCGGCGTCGAGTTGATCGGAGGCGATCGCGTTCGATCGAGTTTGCGGATCGGTCATGACGACCCATTCGAACCGGGCCGAGCCGATGGATTCCGGATCCCAGTAGTCCGTTCGTGCGGCGAACTCGTATTGAGCACCGGGCTGGGACCGAGCCACGGTATAGCGCCCTGCGCCAGCGGGTTCGAGCACCAGCGCAGCATCCTTGTCGGGAGTCCCGAAGGCGTTGGGAGTAACCATCATTCCTGGAAGATCCGACAGTGTGAGTACCAGCTGCGCACCCGGCCCGTTCAGATGCAGGACCACGGTATCCGTGCCCTGCTCCTGCACCGATTCGACTCCGTCGAGCATTGCGGCGGTGATCGAGTCGGGCTCGAGTGCCCGTCGGAGGTTGGCGGCTACGGCCGAGGCGTCGAGCACAGACCCGTCGGAGAATGTCACGCCTTGCCGGAGGTGGAGCGTGAGTCTGGATCCATCCTCGGAGAATTCCCACGATTCTGCGAGGCCGGGTATCGGGTTGGCGTCGAGATCACGGTGGATGAGGCGGTCGTAGACCAGATTCAACATCGTCGAGTCACTCGTGATGCGGGTCTTGTGCGGGTCGAACGACGATGCGCCGTAGGTGGTTGCGTATCGGAACGTGGCATTCGGGTCGGGTTCCGCGGAATCTCCCGCTGACGCGGAAGTGCCGCATGCGGTGAGTGCGAGTGCTGCTGCAAGCACGACAACGGCACACTTGATCGAACTTCGTGACATGGGAGTCCTCGGTTTGTATCGGCAACCGCCTATCGGCGGCCAAAGACAGGGGATGCGTGTGTCAGGAGCCGGCGATTCCGACGCCCCGCCATTCGTCGACCAACAGGCTCGGTTCGTAGCCGATCACCTGATCGGTCATCGTCGATCCGAGTTCGAAGAAGACCAGCGGCACTGCAAGTACGTTCTCGCTCACCACCGTCGAGACCTCACCGAGCTTGTCGCCGCGTGTCTGCAGATCGCTTTCGCGATTGGCTGCATCGAGGACGTCCTGGAATTCCGGGGTGGTACTGCGGGAAGGATTCTGCGGGGAGTTCTCGCCAAAGAGTGAGGAGAACAGCAGGGCCGGGTCCGAACGTCCTGTGAAGGTGGTGACGATCGCGTCGGCGTCACCTCGGTTGAACGTCGGGGACGCATCCGATGGGGGCAGCGGGTTGAGTTGCATGTCGATACCGACCGCCGCGAGTTGCTGTTGCACGATCTGTGCGACCTGCAGGTTTTCGGGGAGATTGAGCAGGATCGCAGTGAAGGAGAAGCCGTTCGGCAATCCCGCTTCGGTCAGCAGCCTACGGGCCTCGTCGGGGTCGTACGGATACGCGTCCGCGAGCTCGGGCTCGTACGCGAAATAGTCCTTGGGGAAGTTCTGTGTCGCAGCCTCGGCATGCCCTTCCATCGCGGTGTCGGCGATGGTCTGTCGGTCGACGGCGTGTGCGATGGCCTGGCGTACTTCGAGTTTGCCGAATTCGCTGCGTGTGCGGTTGAAGTTGATCGCCATGTGGTCGAGTCGCAGAGCGGTGTCGACGCGAAGACCCTGCTGGGTAGCTGCATCGATGGTCAAGGGCGTAGTGATGGCGATGTCGACGTCGCCTGCATCGACCGCGCTCAAACGTGCTTGCGGGTCGGTCATGACCGTCCAGACGAGCGACTCTGCGGCGATTGCTTCCGGATCCCAGTAGTCGGGGCGGGCAACGAATTCGTACTCGGCACCGGGAAGCGAGTTGGCCAGTGTGAACCGTCCGGCTCCTGCCGGTGTGAGCGCGAGTTGCGCATCCTTCTCCGGTGATCCGAACGCCGAAGGGTCGACGATCATTCCCGGGAGGTCGGAGAGCGCAAGTACCAATTGCGCTCCCGGGCCATCGAGTGTGAGTGACACAGTGCGGTCGTCGATCACATTCACCCCGGTGACGCCGGCAAGCATCGGAGCAGTCACGGAATCCGGTTCGAGCGCGCGCTGGAGATTGGTGGCGACTGCTGTTGCGTCGAGCGGGTTTCCGCTGGAGAACGTGACATCGCTACGGAGGTGGAAGGTCAAGGACTCATTGGCCAGCTCCCATGATTCGGCCAGGCCTGGAATCGGTTGCCCCTGGTTGTCCCGGTGCACGAGGCGGTCGTAGACCACGTTGAGCATGGTTGCGTCGCTCGTGATCTTGGTCTTGTGCGGGTCGAACACGGAGACGCCGAAGACGGTCGCGTAGTGCAGCGGAATCGATGAATCGACCGTGCCTGAAATCTCGGGTGTCGCAGACCCACAGGCCGTGAGGAGCAGCGAAGAGGCGCTTAACGCGACAACCCACCTGCGGATGGACATTCTTGTTGACGTAGCCGACATTGCACTCCAGATCGAATAATTCACGCACACAGAAAAATTGGCACGTGAATGAACTCCCGCCCCATTTCGTTACCGGTGCGAACCTAAGCTGTGGTGATGTGGCACACATCGGAACTCCCGCTGAATGGGAGTCGTGGGAGTTTGGAACGGCGAATCGCAGGACTGGACGAAGATTCGAAAACTCTTGCGAATCGAAAGTTCGTTCGATAGAATTTCGTTATGGGTGGGGACCTCTGGAAACTCGACAACACACAACTCATGGCCGAGACGCTCGCCGTCTCCGCCGAAATCCACACCTGGCAGGTACACCGCGTCGACCTGGTCATCGAAATGGTCGAACGCGACACCGTCAAAGAACACGGCTACCGCAGCCCCGCACACTGGCTGTGCGCCGCCACCAACCTCGAACTCGGTGAATGCCACCGCATCGAATCGCTGGCTCGGCTACTGCGGCTGGAACCGGAAGTACGCGAAGCGTATTCATCGGGTCTGTTGGATGCGGAGAAGGCACGGCAGATCGCCTACTTCTGCCAGCACTATCCCCGCACCATGAACCCCTGCGACTTCGAGAAAGCCCGCACCATCCTGATCGAGCATGCCTCCGAGCGGGTCGCCACGAAAGCGACCGTCCGGGCCGTGATCCGCCGACTCGAACACCTCTACAACACCGGCGACGGACCACCACCGGGTGAAGACTCCTCACGCAACGAACTGTTCGTCTCCACCACCTGGCACGGCCGAGTCGTCATCACAGGCGAGTTCGACGCCGTCACCGGTGCCCGCCTGCGGCATCTGCTCTCCCCACTTTCCGCGCCGAAGCCCGAGGTGGGCGGCGTCAAAGATGATCGGCCGGCGTCGAAGCGCAACGCCGATGCCTTCGATCAACTCCTGCAGTTCGTCGAAGCCGCCGGCCTCGTCCCGGTCGAGGGCGGAGTGAAGCCGCACGTGACGGTCACGGCCTCGATCAAAGATCTGACGACGAACACTGCGGTGAAAGAACTGTTCGCGAACAGTCCCGAGCACGGGTATGCGACCGAACCGTGGGCGGGCCCATTGTCGATCGATGCCGCCCGGATGCTCGCGTGCGATTGTCAGGTCACCCGGATCCTGCTCGACGAACACGGCGTACCGCTGGCACACGGGCAGACCCGCCGCACCGCAAGCAGGGAGCAGCGACGCGCTCTGGCGGTCCGAGATGGCGGATGTGCCTTCCCCGGGTGTTCGACACCGCCGGCGTGGGCGGCTGCGCACCATATTCATCATTGGGTCGACGGCGGTGACACCGACCTCGACAATCTGGTGATGTTATGCGGTCATCACCACAGGTTGATGCACCACACCGAGTGGGAAGTGGAGATGACCGACGAGCGTCGGCCGCAGTTCATTCCGCCCTCGAGTGTCGATGTGTTCCGTAAGCCGATTCCGGGGAGCATGCCGGATCTGGTCGCCTAGCTCCACAACAGAATACGAATACAGCAGACCGTCAACCAATGGTTGACGTCCGTAATGCGTCAACCTATGGTTGACGTATGACTGAGCCTACGCGTAGCACCCATCCTGTTCGCCTCGACGACCTCATCGAAGCGATCAAGAAAGTCCACCCCGACGCCCTCGACCAACTCCAGGACGCCATGATCGCCGCCGACCACCTCGGCGACGTCGCCGACCACCTGATCGGCCACTTCGTCGACCAGGCTCGCCGCTCCGGCGCATCGTGGTCGGAAATTGGCAAGAGCATGGGCGTGTCCAAACAGGCCGCTCAGAAGAAGTTTGTGGCCAAGGCCGACAACGATCTTGACCCGAACGACGGCTTCGGCCGCTTCACGCCCCGCGCCAAGAACGTGGTGATGTCGTCGATGAACGAAGCGCGCGCCGCAGGCAACGCCGAAATCGCGCCCGAACACCTTGCGCTGGGCTTGCTGGCAGATCCTGCTGGCCTCGCTGCTCGCGCGATCGTCGCCCAGGACATCACGCTCGACGACCTGCGACGCACCCTCCTGGCAGCCCTGCCGGCGAAGGCGACCGGCGAACTTCCCGAGCTCATTCCGTATGACGCGCAGGCCAAGAAAGCCCTCGAACTGACCTTCCGCGAGGCATTGCGCCTCGGACACAACTACATCGGCACCGAGCACATCCTGCTCGCTCTCCTCGAACTGGAGAACGGTACGGGAGCGTTGTCGTCTGCGGGAGTGGACAAGTCGAAGGTCGAGGAGAACATCACCGAATCGCTTGCGGCGATCGTGGCTGCACAAACGGGCACCCAGTGCGACAAGGCCTGACGGGTGTTGCTCAGAAATTGCTAGGCGTCCTCCCCGACAGTGTGCGTGTGCCGGAACGTCCGGTGCACGCACACTGCGAGGAGATCTGCCATGCACGAACTTCATATCGACACCACCTCGGCCGAAGATACGGAGGCCGGCGAGATGCTGCTTGCTCGGATCGTGGGGGGAGCGGCCCCAAGGAAGGAGCCGGTGCTCTGTTGCATGGAGATAGACGGTGTTAAAGATGCTTCGGTAATAGGGTGTGTCGCTGCGCGTGATTGATGCCGTGCTACTTGATCATTGAACAATGGCAGGGAAGAAGACTGATTCCGGC